>NZ_JBSGDT010000002.1:0-516216 GCF_053602515.1 Amycolatopsis sp. NPDC004368
TGCGCCGCGGCCGGGCCGGTGGACGTCCACCGGCTTTCGACCGCACTGCCTACAAACGCCGCAACGTCGTCGAACGTTGCTTCAACCGTCTCAAGTAGTTCCGTGCCATCGCGACCCGGTTCGACAAGACCGCCGCCTCCTACCGGAGCATGATCGATCTGGCCACACTGCCCATCTGGCTTTGAGGATAGGCCCTGGGGAGGGCGGGGGTTTGCCTGGTGAGTTCCGAGGGCGGATCAGCGGCTGCGCGGTCACGGATTGGCCGCCGCGAAGTGCCGTGGTCAGATGGGCGTCCAGCGGGGTGAGGGCCGCGGGCAGATTGGTGTAGACGGGAGCGTGCCTGGAGGTGCCGTCCACTGCGATCGCTAGTGGCGTGGTTTCGGCTGGGTCGGTGGTGCTGGTTTCGTGACGGCGGCCAGCGCTGATCACGTCGTTGAGGGACGTCGCCGGCCACGTGTCGCAGCGGTCTCGTCCGGTGTTGCCTGGCGGGGATCGAAGCCGGGTCCCTCAACTGATCGCAGGTCAGCGCTGGCCACGACGGCAGCCGCGGCGAGCGTCAGAACCGCCTGACCCAACGAGGGCGGGGGTTTGTCCGGTGAGTTCCGCGGGGCTGATCAGCGGCTGCGTGGCCACGGATTCGCCGCCTCCAACTGCGCCGCCAGGCCCAGTAGCAGGGATTCCCCGCCGGGTGGGGCGACGAGTTGGACCGAGGTCGTCAAGGCCAGAGCCGGGTGGTGGCCGACCGGGACGGAGAGGGCCGGGTAGCCCGCGAGGTTCCAGAAGCCCGTGAAGTCGGCGACGCGGACGGACGGGACGACGTTCGCGAGCCAGGAGCGGCGGTGCCAGCGCGTGGCTTTCGGGGGGAGGGTCGCGAGTGTCGGGGTGATGAGGACGTCGTGGTCGGAGAAGAACGCTTCGGCGCGGGTGAGGAACGTGGTGCGCGCGCGGTCGTGGACGAAGGGGCGCGTGAGGTGGCCCAGGCGGACGTGGGTGCGCGTGCGGGGCTGCAAGTCGCGGAAGGTGAACTCGGCGTCGGCCTGGGCGGCGGGGCCGGCGAACCAGCGGGCGAGGAGCGCGAGCACGGTGTCGAAGCCGTACGCCGGCGTGGCTTCCGCCAGGGTGTGGCCGGCCCCGCGCAGCAGGGCGACGGCCTGCGTGACGGCCCGGCCGAGCGGGCGCGGCAGCGGGGTGTGGGTGACGGGGACCTGCTTCGAAAACGCGATGCGCTGCGGAGCCGGCGTCGGCACGTCGGCCAAGGCGGGGTCCTCGCCGAGGACGGACATGAGCAGGGCCGCGTCGGCGGTCGTGGTGGCGAGGGGGCCGTGGGTGGACATGCCGAACCAGCCCTCGGTGGGCTCCTGGACGACGCCGCGGCCGGGCTTCAGGCCGATCAGGCCGCACATGGCGGCGGGCAGGCGCACGGAGCCGAGGCCGTCGGTGCCGTGCGCGACGGGCACGAGGCCCGCGGCGACGGCAGCCGCGCTGCCGCCCGAGGAGCCGCCCGCGGTGTACGCGGGTTCCCACGGGTTTCGGGACACGCCGTCGGGGTCGTCGCTCATCGGGTAGAGGCACAGCTCCGGCACGCGCGTCAGGCCGACGATCACGGCACCGGCTGCCCGCAGTCGGGCGGCGATCACGCCGTCCTCGGCAAAGGGTGCCTGCGGCCCCGCGGCCGACCCCCAGCCCGCGTACTCGCCGGCGACCTCCGTGACGTCCTTCACCGCCACCGGCACACCGGCCAGCGGCAGATCCCGCAGGTCGGGTCGCGCCGCGACCTCCGCCGCCTCCGCCAGGGCCTCCGCCGCCCGCACCCGTCGGAACGCCCCGACGACGCCGTCCGCCGCCGCGATGCGGGCGAGGGCGTCCTGGGTCACCTGGACCGGGTCCAGCTCACCGGCGCGCACCGCGCGCGCGATCTCCACCGCAGTCTGCACCATGGTCCGCACCCTAACCGTCCTCAGTGGACAGCCACAAGGCTCCGCACGTGCGGGGAGGTAGCCAAGGTGCACGTGGGGCGGCCCCGGGCAGTCGCACGCCGAGCGATGGAGCCCCGCGGGCCGCGTCACCTCGGGCAGCTCAGCCGCCGGTTCCGGCTAAAACCTTTGCGCTCGAACCAACTGTGAACAGGTCCAGACCGAACAACTCAGGACGCGAGAGCCTCCGGTGACCGGGTCCAACGTGCCACCCACAGGGCAACCTCGCGGCAGCTGGTGAGCCACTTGCCGAAAGGTCCAGACAATCAACGACCGGGCAGGCCGCGCCTCGGCCACGTCCCTTCAGCCGAGGGCGCTCACCTGAAGCAGGCAGAGGCACCCAGCATCGACCACAGCAAGGCGTTGAACCGCCGAAGAGCCAGCGCCCAAAAGGCCCACAGCGGTGCGGACCGGCCAAAAGTCCAGACCGGACACGTCCCCAGAAACCTCGGGCCACAAAAGGAACAAAAAGGGCCTTCCCTCACAAAGAGGGAAGGCCCGAGCAGAAGCCGGTGCTCAGATGGCGCCGGCGCGCAGAGCGTAGGCCACCGCGTGGGCGCGGTTGTTCAGGCCACACCGGGTCATCAACCCGTAGAGCACGTTCTTCACCGTGCGTTCCGAGTAGCAGAGCTTCGTGGCGATCTCCTCGGTGCCGTAGCCCTCGGCGACGAGCCGCAGCACGTCGCATTCGCGGGCGGCCAGGCCGGACAGCGTCAGGCCGTTGGGCTCGAGCACGTCGCGGCGCATGCGCTGGACCTGGCCGAGCAGGGCGCCCTGCAGGCGGGGCGGCAGGCTGGCCGTGCCGTCGCCGGCGGTGAGGACCGCGGTGACCAGCTCGGCGCCGCCCGTCTCACGCCGGGGCAGGATGGCGACGACGCCGCACTCGATGGCGGTCATGAGGTCGCTCTCGCGGAAGTGGTCGGCGACGATCACGAGGTGCGGTCCGGCCAGCTGTTCGGACTCGCGCCCCAGCTCCTTGACCCGCGACAGCACGCGGTCGGTCACGTGCTCCTCCATCACGAGGACCACGTCGGCCTGCGCGGCCGAGTCCTCGGGGAGGACCTGCAGCTCCGCGCGGGTGCCCAGCAGACTCGCAGCGCCGGCCTTGGTGATCGGGTCCGAGGCGAGGACTGCGACCTTCACGAGCTTCACGACTTCTCCTACCGCCACTCCTGGTTGACGGTGACAAGTCTCGCGCGCGTGACTTCACGTTTTCTTACCAAGAGTCTTCACATCCGGCGAAGTTGTGAAGAAGTTCCCCATACCCGCAGGTCAGCGTCTTTTACTCACATCTTCACGAAGCCCTTGACGTCGGCGCTGAGACCGGCTGACTTCACGGCTGGGAGCACACCCCGCACGAACCCGCGGCCGACTTGCCGGCGATCTCGCGGAACGCCTCGCGCGCCCGCGCGACGCAGCCGGGCATCCGGTCGACGGCGTCGGTCCACGCCCGCTTGGCCGACCAGTAGCGCGCCTGCGCCTCCGGCGTCCAGCCCGCCATGTCCCGTTCCACAGTGGACTCCAGCTCGGCCAGCACGGCCCGGATCCCGCCGGTCGTCTTGCCCATCCGGTCCAGGATCTCATCGGCGTCGGTGAAGTCGAAACGCCCTGCGCTCATGTGCCGCTCAAGCCACCCGTCCACGGGGCCACCCGCTCGTCGCCGGCCGCGCCGCCGGTGACCGCGAGCAGGTCGGCGAGCCGGCCCAGGATGAGGTCGTACTGCTGTTCCCAGTCGTTCATCGCCTGGCCGAAGCGCACCGAGGCCTCGCCCCGCCACGACGCCTGCAGCGCCGCCATCTCGCTGTTGACCCGCCTCAAATGGGCGTTGGCCGAGTCTATCGCGCGGGCGAACTCACCCGCCGCACCTCGCATACCGTCCGGCACCATCGTCGGAGGAATCGAATTCACGATGTCTCCTCACCACACGTCCCCAGTACCCGCGCCCGTGCCGCGTGGGCTTGGCACCGAGCGTGACCCACCGACGGGGGGTGGTGAAACCGCGGACCAGGTGGTATGCCCGATTTTCGGATATCCTTGCCTGCGGTTCCACCGTGCTTGCGCCGGTGGAGTTTCCCCCGTGTTCGCCGTCACGCCGAGTGGCGGTCACGCCCCGCCCCCAGACTGGCGGCCCGGCGGCACGCGGACCCGGCCCACTCCACCACCCGTTCGGGCGTAAGATCACGACTGGCATCCGGCGTGTGACGATCCGTCAGGCGCGTGAAGGGAGACCGATGTCGGCAGCGGACGGCGCGGCGGGCGGTATCACCGCGCCGAAGATCCGGCTGCTGGGCCCGGTCCGCGCCTGGCGCGGCGCCACCGACACCGAGCTCGATCTCGGCTCGGCCCACCGGCGCACGGTCCTCGCGGTGCTCGCGATGTCGCCCAACCGCACCGTTTCCCGCGAAGAGCTGATCGACGCCGTGTGGGGCGACGCTCCCCCGGCCAGCGCTCAGGGCAGCATCTACACCTACATCTCCGGGCTGCGCCGCGCGCTCGAGCCAGGCCGGGTGAAGGGCGCCGGACCGCAGCTGCTCGCGTCGATCGGGTCGGGGTACTCGCTGTGCGTCAACCCCGAAACCGTCGACGTCCACCACTTCGAAGCGCTGCGCGAGCAGGCCCAGCGCCATCTGGCGGCCCGCGAGTGCAACCTCGGGCTCGCGAAGCTCGACGAGGCGCTCGCGCTGTGGCACGGCGAGCCGCTTCAGAATCTGCCCGGCCCCTTCGCGGCTTCGCAGCGCGCGCGGCTGGAAGAGCTGCGTCTGACGACGGTCGAGCGCCGCGCCGAGGTCCTGCTCGACAACGGCGGGCACCACGAACTGCTCACGGAGCTGCTCGCCTCGGCGCGCGAGCACCCGTTCCGCGAACCGTTGCACGGGTTGCTCATGCGCGCGCTCGCCCTGAGCGACCGCCGCACGGAAGCGCTTGCCGTGTACACCGACCTGCGGGACAAGCTGATCGACGACTTCGGCACCGAGCCGGGCCCCGCGCTGCGCGAGCTGTACGAGCGCCTGCTCGGCGGCGGTTCCCCGGTGGAGCGGCCGGCGCCGCGGCCGGCCCCCGCGCCCGCCCGGGTGCCGCGGTTCCCGTTGCCGGTGCTGCCGCCGCGCGCGGAGATCTTCTTCGACCGCGCCGGCGAGACGCTGCTGCTGCGCGAAACCGTCGCCGGCCTCGACGGCGGGCTCGGCCGTTCGGTGTGGGTCGAGGGCGAACCCGGCATCGGCAAGACGGCGCTGCTCGCCGAAACCCTCGCGATGGTGCAGGACGCGGGCGCCAAACCGCTGTTCGCCTCGGCCGACGCGCTCGACCAGCGCTTCACCCTGCGGCCGCTGCTCGACGCGCTCGGCGTGCACCCGCGCGCGTCGGACCTGCGGCGCGCGGAGCTCGCCGTCGCGCTCGCGGAGAACCCCGGCGCCGACCCGGTGGAGGGCATCCTCGGGCTGGTGCGCGAGCTGTGCGCGGACGAGCCGCTCGCGCTCGTGGTCGACGACCTGCAGTGGGCCGACGACGCCACGCTGCGCGTGTGGCGCTACCTCAGCCGGGAGACGCGGCGGCTGCCGTTGCTGCTGATCGGCGCGTGCCGTCCGGTCCCCCGGCCCGCCGAGCTCGACGCCCTGCGTGCGGAGCTCGCGGCCGACGGCACGGAGCTGCTCACGCTCGGGCCGCTGCCGGAGAGCGCCATCCGCGACCTCGCGGGAGACCTCGCCGGTGCCCCGCCGGGCCAGGTCCTGCGCACGCTGATCGCGTTCGCTTCGGGAAACCCGCGCTACGCCAAGGAAATCGTGGAGACGCTGCTCTCCAACTCGATGATCCTGCTCGACGGCGCGCAGGCGATCGTCGACAGCAACACCTGCCGCACGATCCCGCCGCCGCTGGGTTCACGCGTCACGCTGTACCTGAGCTTCCTCTCCAGTGGCACGCGAGACGTGCTGCGCTGGGCTGCGTTGCTGGGCAAGGAGTTCTCGCTCGCCGACATCGCGATCGCCACCGAACGGCAGGCGACCGCGCTCGTCGGCGCCGTCGAGGAAGCGCTGGCGGCCGGCGTGCTCACCGAGTCCGACGCGCTGCTGACCTTCCGCCACCCGCTGCTGCGCCGCGTGCTGTACGAAAAGACGCCGGCCGCGATGCGCGTGGCGCTGCACCGCCAGCTCGCCGAGGCGTTCCAGGGCGCGGGCGCGCTGCCCGAGCGCGTGGCCGAGCAGCTGGCCGCCGCGCCGGTGCAGGTGGACCCGTGGGTCACGGCGTGGTTGACCGAGCACATCGGCACGGTGGCGGCGGAAGCGCCGCGCATGGCCGTCGACCTGCTCAAGCACGTGGTCACGCAGCCGACGCTGCCCGCCGACGCGCGCGAGCCGCTCACGGCCACGCTCGCGCGGCTGCTCTTCTGGCTCGGCCGGGAACCCGAGGCCGAGGCGCGCTCGGTGGTCGCGCGGACCGAGGACAGCAGGCAGGCCGCGGAGATGCGCTGGATCCTCGCCTACATCTACTACCGGCGCGGCGAGTTCGCCGAAGCGTCCGAAGAGGTCCGGCGCACGCTCGCCGATCCGAACGTGCCCGAGATGTGGCGCGGCCGGCACGAAACGCTGCGCGCGACGCTCGACCGCCTGGCCGTGGCCGAAACGTCCGAACCGGACCTGTCCGAGCTGGGTGTGCTCGACGGGCTCGACGACGCGGCCGAACCGCTGAGCACCGCGCGCCGGCTGGCCGCGACCCGCGCCGTGCCGGGCGAGATGCACCTCGCCGGCGCCGTGCACTACTACTGGCGCGGCCGCTGGCCCGAGGCGCTCACCGAGCTCGACACGGTGATCAAGGGCGGTGCCGAAACGGCGTCGTACGTGTTGCGCAGCCCCGGTTCCGCGCTGCTCGTGCACGGCGTCGGCGCGTTGATCGCGAGCCACCGCGACGAACCGGAAGAGGCGAGCGCGCACCTCGACGCCGCCGCGCACCAGCACTGGCCGGCCGACCTCGAGCCCAACGGCGGCGACTACCTGCTGGCCGCCGAGGCCCAGCTGGCCGAGCTGGAAGGCAACCCGGAGGCGGCGCTGGCCGCGCTGACGCCGTTGCTGGACCAGGGTTATCCACCTTCGGCGCGCCAGCAGTGGCTGCCCGATCTGGTGCGCCTGGCGATGCAGCTGGGCGAGCCGCACTACGCGTACCAGGCGCTGCGGCTCATCGGTGACACCGACGGCTCCGATGTCCCACCCGCGCACACCGCCGCCGCGGCCCACTGCCGCGGCCTGGTTTCGGGCGACCCCGACGCGATCCTCGGCGCGGCCGCGCACTACGAGGCCGCCGGCCGCGTGCTGAAACACGCGCGCGCGACCGAGGACGCCGCGATCCTGCTCGCGGAACACGGCCGGCTCGACGAGGCGCGCTCGGCGTTCCGCGCGGCGCTCACGAACTACACCGCGCTCGGGGCGGCCTGGGACGTGCGCCGGGCCGAGACGCGGATGCACCCGCACGGCATCCGCCGCGCCAATCCCGTTCGCAATCGCGCGTCGGGTGAATGACCCGGTTCCCCGATCAGCGGAACCGGCCCTGAGGCCCGCCGGATGGTGGCCACTCGGACGATGCCGGGTGATCACCGGCTGCCGGTAAGCTCGCCGGGGTCAGACCGGTACGTCGAATGGAACGGCATGCCAGGGGATGCGCACAGCGGGTTGCGGGTGGACGTGCTCGGCCCGTTGCGGGCCTGGCGGGGTCCGGCCGAGGTCAAGCTCGGGCCGGCGCGCCAGCGTGCCCTCTTCGCGATGCTCGCGGTCAACGCCGGCCGGTCGGTGCCGCGCGCTGAGCTGATCGCCGGGGTGTGGGGCGACTCGCCGCCGGCCAGCGTCGAGGGCAGCGTGCACACGTACATCTCGGGCCTGCGCCGCGCGCTCGACCCCGAGCGCACGAAGTGGGCGGCCTCGGGCGTGCTCGTGTCCGACGCCGGTGGGTATTCGCTGGCGCTGGAGCCCGAATCGCTCGACGCGGCCGTGTTCGAACGTCACCGCGAGCTCGCCCAGCAGCACACCGCCGGAAGTGATCACGACAAAGCCGCCGCGGAGTACGACTCGGCGCTGGCGCTGTGGCACGGCGAGGCGCTGTCCGGCGTGCCCGGCGCGTTCGCCGAACGCCACCGCGAGCACCTCGCCGAGCTGCGGCTGGACACGCTCGAACGCCGCGCCGCGGCCGTGCTGGAGCTCGGCGGCCACCAGGACCTGATCGCGGAGCTGACCGTGCTCGCCGGCGAGCACCCGCTGCGCGAGTCGGTGCGTGAGTCGCTCCTGCTCGCGCTCTACCGCAGCGGCCGGCACTCCGACGCGCTCGACGTGTTCCGCGACGCCCGCGCCACCCTGCGCGCCGAGTTGGGCGTGGAACCCGGGCCGCGGCTGCGCGAGCTGCACCAGCGCGTGCTGGAACAGGACCCGGCGCTCGACCTGCCCAGGGCGAAGGCGCCCGAACCCGCGGCCGGTCCCGCGCCGATCTCGGTGCTGCCGCCGCGCGTGAGCCGGGCGCTCGACGACGGAGAAAGCGGGCCGTTGTTCGGCCGCGAAGCCGAGACGGAGCAGCTGTCCGAGCTGCTGGCCGAGGTCCGCGACGGGCGGGGCCGCGCCGTGTGGATCGAGGGCGAGCCGGGCATCGGGAAATCGGAGCTGCTCACCCGCGTGTTCAGCCACGCCATGACCGGCGGCTTGCAGCTCGCGTGGGTGGCGGCCGACGAGCTGAGCACCCGGTTCCCGCTGCAGGTGATGCTGGAGTGCCTCGCGATCGACGCCGCTTCACCGGATCCGCGCCGGGCGCGCGTCGCGAAGGAGCTCACGGGCGAGGGGCCCGCGCAGCGGGCGTGGGGTTCGAGCGACCCGGTCCTCGGCGCCGTCGACCGGCTGCTGTCGCTGGTCGACGAGCTGTGCGCCGACGCCCCGCTGGTGCTCGTGATCGACGACCTGCAATGGGCCGACGAGTCGAGCGTGCTCGTGTGGCACCGGTTGTGCGCGGCGACGCGGCAGCTGCCGTTGCTGCTCGTGGCCGCGACCCGGCCGGCGCCGGACCGCGCGGAGCTGGCGCAGCTGCGCCGCGGCGTCGAGTCGCGTGACGGCGTGGTGCTGGACCTCGAGCCGCTGGAGTCCGACGACGTCGTGCGGCTGATCGAAGGGCTGCTGGGCGCGGACCCCGGTCCGGGCCTGCGTGAGCTGGCCGCCCGTGCCGCGGGAAACCCGTTGTACGTGAAGGAAATGGTCGACGTCCTGGTGCGCGCCGGTGCGGTCGAGGTCGACCGTGGATACGCCGACGTCGACGACCCCGCCGAGTTCGAGACGCCGCGCTCGCTCGTGGCGGCCGTCGACCGGCGGCTCGACTTCCTGCCGGCCGAGACGCAGGACGTGCTGCGCTGGGGTGCGTTGCTGGGCATGGAGTTCGCGGTGGGTGACATCGCGGCCGTGCTCGGGATCCGGCCGTCGGACCTGTTGGGGCCGCTGGAAGAAGCGGTGGCGGCCAACGTGCTCATCGACACCGGCACGCAGCTCGCGTTCCGGCATCCGTTGCTGCGCCAGGCTCTTTACAACCGGCTGTTGTCGGGCACGCGGGCGGCGCTGCACCGGCAGGCCGCCGAAGCGCTGGCCCGGATCGGGGCGCCGGTGAAGCGGGTGGCCGAACAGCTGGTGGCCGCTCCGTCCACTGTAGACCCTTGGGTGCTGGACTGGCTCACGGAGAACCAGTCGGCCGTGACCAACCGCGCGCCGCTGATCGCCGTCGAGTTGCTGGAGCGCGCGCTCACGGCGTGCTCGGCCGCCGACCCGCGGCGCGAGGCGCTGATCACCGCGCTGACCAAGGTGCTCTTCCGGCTCGAACGCAACCCGGAACCCCTTGCCGTGCAGGCACTCGAGCTGGCTCGTGACCCGGAGAACGTCGCGGAGATGCGGCACTTGCTGGCCACGCTGCGGTTCCGGCGCGGCGCCGTCGCGCTCGCCGTGCAGACACTCGAAGAGGCCGAGGACGATCCGGCGCTGCCCGAGATCTGGCACGTTCGGCGCCGGCACCTGCTGGCCAACTTCCGCCGCGGCGGGCTCGACGACCTCGACGTGGCCGAGGCCAGCGCACACCAGGCCCGCGCCGAGGCCGACGGCGATCCGTACCTCACGGCCCACGCGCTGCAGACGTTGTGGCTGGTCGATTCCGTGCGCCGGCACCACGAAAGCGCGCTGACGAACATCGACGCGGCGATCGAGGCCGTCGGCGACGAGCACGAGCTGGCCGACCTGCACTTGGACCTGCTGGACAACCGCGTCTTCACGCTCCAGAACCTCGACCGGCTCACCGAGGCCGACCGCACCCTGCGCGCGGCGGGTGAGATCGCGCAGCGACACGCGATGCCGATCGGGTTGCAGGTGTCGGTCGCGGTGCACCGCTACTGGGAGGGGCGCTGGGACGAGGCGCTGGTCGAGCTCGACACCGTGACGGAGGACGGCCCGGCGATCACCTTCTACGGCCTGCGTGAACCCGGAGCGGCGGCGCTGCTGTTGCACGGCGTCGCTTCGCTGATCGCGGCTCGGCGGGGCGAACGTGGCCAGGCCGCGGCGCACCTGGACGCGGCAGAGGAATACGCCCCGGCCACCGGCGCCGAACGCGAGAGCTTCGACTTCCTGCTGGTGGCCAACGCCGTGGTGGCGTGGCAGCGCGGGGAGATCAAGGAAGCGCTGGCCGTGCTCGAACCGATCTTGAACCCGACGTACGCGCAGATGATGCTGCGCCACCAGTGGTTGCCGATGTTCGTGGGACTGGCGCTGGAGGCCGGCGACCTCGCGCTCGCGTTGCGCGGGCTGGCGGTGTGCGAGGAGGAAGCGGCCAAGGAACGCGAGCCAGCCCGGGCCCACGCGGCCATGGACTGGTGCCGCGGCCTGATCGACGGTGACCCGGCGCCGGTGCTGCGGACGGTGGAGCACTTCCGCGCGGTGGGCCGCAGACCCGAGCTGGCCGCCGCGCTGGAAGACGCGGCCGTGCTGCTCGCCCGCACCGACGACCTGCCCGCGGCACACACCGCGCTGGACGAGGCGGCGGAGCTGTACACCTCGCTGTCGGCCCGGTGGGACCTGCAGCGCGCGGAGAAACGCCTGCGGGAGCTCGGTGTTCGCCGCGGCGGGCGGTTCGTGGCCGCCGCACGGCCGGGCCACGGGTGGGATTCGCTGTCGCCGCTGGAGGTCCGGATCGCGACGCTCGTGGCGGAGGGCCGGTCCAACCCGGACATCGCCACCGAACTCGCGTTGCCGCGGCGGACCGTGCAGGCTCACGTGGCGCGGTTGCTGGGGAAGCTGGAGTCGCCGTCGCGCAGCGGGGTGGCCAACGCGGTCGCTCGCCGGATCGGCTGAGGTTCACGCGCCCGATGCCCCGCTGCGGCGCCGGGCGCACCCAACGCCACAGCGGGGGCACATCAGGGCAGGGAGTTGAGCTTCGCGACCTCACCCAGGAACCGACCGGAGTCCTTGATCGTGCGCACCTGCGTCTCGAAATCCACGTGGATGAGGCCGAAGCGTTGCGTGTACCCCATGCCCCATTCGAAGTTGTCCAGCAGGGACCAGGCCAGGTAGCCGCGGACGTCGGCGCCCCGGGTCATGGCGTCGTGCACGGCGCGGATGTGGGTGTCCAGGTAGGCGACGCGCGCGGGGTCGTGGACGCGGCCGTCGGTCACGGTGTCCTCGAAGGACGCGCCGTTCTCGGCCACCACCAGCGGCAGTCCGCCGGTGTGGGAGTCGAGCCACACCAACAGATCCGTGAGCGACGACGGGGTCTGCTCCCAGCCGAACGCGGTGAGCGGACCGCGCGGGGGCAGTACGTCCATGCCGCGCAGGCCGGGCAGCGGGCAGTTGCTCGTGGCGAGCGGGTCGTCGAGCGGGGCGACGCGGGCGGGGGCGTAGTAGTTCACGCCGAGCCAGTCGATGGCGGCAGCGATGAGGTCGGTGTCGCCGTCCTTGATCGCAGCGGCGAAGCGGCCGCCGTGGTGTTCGACGTCGGCCATCACGTCCTCGGGGTAGCCGCGGCCGAGCACGGGGTCGAGGAAGAAGCGGTTGTGGATGCCGTCGAACTTGCGCACGGCTTCGCGGTGGGCGTCGGTGTCGCCGTCGGCCAGGGCGGGTGCGAAGTTCAGCGCCAGCGAGAAGTCCTGGCCCGGCCGGGCCTGCTCGGTGAGCGCGCGCATGGCGAGGCCGTGGCCCAGCAGCAGGTGGTGCGCGGCGACGAGCGCGGTGTCGTAGTCCTGGATGCCGGGCGCGTGCACGCCGCTGCCGTAGCCCAGGAAGGCGGCGCAGAACGGCTCGTTGATCGTCGTCCACTGGGGTACGCGGTCGCCGAGGGCGTCGTGGACCACGGCGGCGTAGTCGGCGAAGCGGTACGCGGTGTCGCGCGCCGGCCAGCCGCCCTCGTCCTCGATGGCCTGCGGCAGGTCCCAGTGGTACAGCGTGAGCACCGGCAGGATGTCGCGGCTCAGCAGCTCGTCGACGAGCCGGTCGTAGAAGGCGAGACCTTCGGCGTTGCGGGTGCGGCCGTCGGGCATCACGCGCGGCCACGCCACCGAGAACCGGTACACCGGCAGCCCCAGCTCGCTCAGCAGCGTCGCGTCCGCGCCGTAGCGGTGGTAGTGGTCGCACGCGACCGCGCCGGTGTCGCCGCCCAGCACCTTGCCGGGAGTCGCGCTGTAGGTGTCCCAGATGGACGGTCCGCGTCCGCCTTCGGTGGCCCCGCCTTCGATCTGGTACGACGCGGTCGCCGCGCCCCACCAGAAGCCGGACGGGAACTCGAGCTCAGCCATGCACAGCACCTTTCAGGATCCCCCGCACGATGTACCGCCCCAGGACCAGGAACAGCGCGATCACCGGGAGCACGCCCAGCGTCGCGCCCGTGAGCATCAGCGCGTAGTCGGTGTAGTAGCCACTGGCCAGCTGCGAGAGCACCACCTGCACGGTCGGCGTCTCGTTGGGGTCGAGCACGACCAGCGGCCAGAAGTAGTCGTTCCACGTGGCCATGAACGTGAGCATCGCCAGCACCGCGGCCTGCGGCCGGATCGCGGGCACGGCCACGTGCCAGAAGGTGCGCACCACCGACGCACCGTCCACAGTGGCCGCGTCCACGAGCTCGCCGGCCACCGCGCCCTCGCACGCCTGGCGCATCCAGAACACGCTGAACGCGCTCACCAGTGCCGGCACGATCACCGCCTCCAGCTTCCCGTACCAGCCGAAGTCGCCGACCACGAGGTACAACGGGATCACGCCGAGCTGCGCCGGCACCATCGCCGAGCCCACCACGAAGAGGAAAAGGCTGTTGCGGCCGGGAAACCTCAGCCGCGCGAACGCGAACCCGGCCAGGCTCGCGAGGACCACATTGGACACCATCACCGTCACGGCCACGATCAGCGAGTTGCCGATCGCCAGCCAGAAGTCGACGGTGTCGAACACGCGCCGGATGTTCTCCAACAGGTGCCCGCCCGGCAGCAGCAGCGGTGAGGTCTCGCCGATCGCCGCGTTGTCCCGGGTGGAGATCACGAACGACCAGTACAGCGGGAAGAGCGACGCGCCCACCACACCGACCAGCACCACGTACACCCAGGCGCCCGCGCGCCGCCGCGGGATCACGGCGCGCTCACGAACCGGCGCACCAGCCGGTAGTTGAAGAACGCGAACAGCACGCAGAACACGAACATCACCCACGAGATCGCCGAGGCGTAACCCGCGTCGAACTTGCCGAAACCCTTTTCGTACAAGTACATCGTGAGCGTCTGGAACTGCCGGTCGTTGCCACCCGCGCCGCTCGAGCCGGTGGCGTCGAACAGCTGCGGTTCGGCGAACAGCTGCAGGCCGTTGACCGTGCCCGCCACCGCCGTGAACGCGATGGTCGGCCGGATGCCCGGCACGGTCACCGACCAGAACGAGCGCCAGCGCGACGCGCCGTCCAGCGCCGCCGCCTCGTACAGGTCCTGCGGCACGGCCTGCATCGCCGCCAGGTAGATCAGCGCGTTGTAACCGGTCCAGCGCCACATCACCATCGTCGCCACGGCCAGGTGCGAGGACCACTTGCGGGCCTGGAAGGAGATCGGGTCGATCCCGAACCAGCCGAGCACCTCGTTGACCACGCCGTAGTCGCGGCTGTAGAGCTGCGTGAAGACCAGCCCCACGGCCACGACCGACACCACGTTGGGCAGCAGCACGCCGGTGCGCCACCACGTGGCCGCGCGCAGCGGCCGGTTCAGCAGTGCCGCGATCCCGAGCGCCAGGAAGAACTCGGGGACCGCGGCGAGCAGGAAGATGCTGGTGGTGTTGAACAGCGCGTTGTAGAACCGGCCGTCGGTGAACAGCTCGGCGTAGTTCGCGAGCCCGAACCCGCCCTGGTCGCCGCCGAGCAGGTCCCAGTCGTGCAGCGAAACCCAAGCCGTGTAGACGATCGGGAACGCGCCGAACACCGCGAACACGGCGAAGAAGGGGGCGATGAAGAGGAACGGCGTCGCCTTGCGGTCCCACCGTCCCGACCGAGCGCCGCGCACGGCGCCTACTTGATCGCCTCGCGGCCGAGGTTCACGGCGTCCTGCCAGGCCTGGTCGACCTTTTCGGACCCGTCCTCGATCCGCCCGAGCGCCCGGCCGAACTCGGGCCGGACGTCGGCGTCGTGCAGACCCCGGTAGTTGGGACGCAGGGTGTCGGCGGACGCGGCGTAGATCCGGCCGATCGGCGCGCCGGAGAAGTACGGGTCGGTGTGGGCCACGACCTGCGGGTCCTTGTAGACACCCGGCTCGCTGGGCAGGATGCCGTCGGACAGGAAGATCTTCTTCTCCTGCTCGGGCGCCGTGAGCCACTTCGCGAGGTCGTAGGCTTCGTTCGGGTGCTCGCTCTGCTTCGGGATCGAGAGGAACGACCCGCCCTGGTTGCCGCTGGCGCCGGGCACGGTCGTCACGTCCCACTTGCCGGTGTTGCCGTCGCCGCCGGCTTCCTTGATCTGCGTGAGCATCCAGGCCGGGCACGCGATCGTGGCGAAGGTGCCCTGCTTGATCGCGACGTTCCAGGCCTGCGTGTACGTGGTCGCGCCGGCTGTCTGGCCCTTCTGCGCGAGGGTGCCCGCGAGCATGAAGGCGTTGCGCACGCTCGGGTTCGTGCCCGCGATGTAGGAGTCGTCGCGCGAGGAGAAGTAGTTCTCCGGCGACTGGTTCAGCATCGCTGTGTAAACGGTTCCAGCGGAGTCGGCGAACTTCACCTTGGGCAGCTTGTCGGTGAACCGCTGGGAAAGCTTCGCGTACGCGTCCCAGGTGGGCATGAGCTTCGCGACGGCCTCGCGGTCGGTCGGCAGGCCCGCCTGCTGGAACAGGTCGCGGCGGTAGCACATGGCGAGACTGCCCATGTCCGTGCCAAGGCCGAGCACGTCGCCGTCCTTGGTCCCCTGCGCCCACTTCCACGACGCCCACTGGTTCTGCAGCTGTTCGGCGCCGTAGTCCCCGAGGTTCACGAACTTGTCCTTCACCCCGAGGTACTTGGGGATCTGCTGCTCCTCGATCGCCACGACATCGGCCGCGCCGTGGCCGGCCGCGAGCTGCGTGGCGAGGGTCTTGAAGTGCGTGTCGAAGTCGGTGACCCGGCTCTGGATCTCGATGTTCGGGTGATCCTTCTCGTACTGCGCGAAGAGCGGGGCATAACCGAACTCACCGAAGGTGGCCACGGTCAGCTTGATCTTCCCGCCCGAGGCGGCGGAGCCCCCGCCGCAAGCGGTTGTCAGCAGGAGGAGCGCGGTCGTCAAGACGGCGACGGTCGGGCGCCGGGTCAGCTTTCGCACGGGGTGAGCTTCCCTCAGATAACACCTGCGCGCAGGGCGTAGGCGACGGCATGCGGTCGGTTGCGCAGCTTCAGCCTATTGGTCATGCCGTAGATGACGTTCTTCACGGTCCGTTCCGAGTAGCAGAGCTTGCCCGCGATCTCCGCGGTGTCCCAGCCCTCGGCCATCAGCCGCAGCACATCGACCTCGCGCGGGGACAGCGCCGCGCCACCCGCGGTGTGCTGCAGGCTCTCGGCCTGACCGAGCAGATCACGCAGCGACGTCTCCCTGCCCGACGCGGCGGCCGTGATGCTGCGGACGAGCCCGTCGCCCGCGATGGCCTCGCGCGGCAGCACGGCCACGACGTGGCAGGCGGCCAGCTCCGGCAGCTCGTCGGCGTCGACGTACCCGGCGACGAGGACGATCGCGGCCGGCGTCTCCGAGGCGGCCGCGCGCAGGGCGGCCTTCAGCTCCGTCGTCACGCGCCCGGCGGCGAACACGAGCACCGCCGCTTCCCCGCGCCGCTGACCGGGCAGCACCTGCACCTCGGGCCGCGACCGCAGGTGGTCGATGATCCCCGCGAGCGCAATGGGATCCGAAGCCCACGCCGCCACCCTGACCTGATCCATCGCCGCTACCTCCCTGAAGAAACACCGATCCCGTGTCTGCCAGTCTGGACACAGCGGCTTCACGAATTCTCTAGCCGCGATGAAGCCGTTCTTCACGGCGTGAAGTCGAGCTCCACCAGGGGCTGGGCCACCGTCGCGTCGAGCCAGGGACAAAACGTGTAAGGAACTCATGAAAATGCCCGCCCGGAAGCGGCTACCTGCGGCGATCGCGACGACCTTACTGGTTGCTGACGTTCTCGCCGGATGTGCTTCGCCCCACACGGTTTCCGGTACCGCGCAGGCGCAGCCGGGTGCCGAGCCGATCACGAGTACGGCGCCGACGGCGTCTTCCGGGTCTTCGATGCCCGCGCCACCACCGTCTTCGCGCTCGGCTTCACCGTCTTCATGCGACTCACTGATCGCTTCACTCGACGTGCGCGCGCGAGTCGCACAGCTGGTGGTGCCGGGTGTCGACGCGGCGAATCCCGCGGCGGTGACAAAACTTGTCCAGCAGTACCAAGTCGGCGGGTTCTTCGTGGGAGGCAATAAAACCACGCTGTTGCAGAATAACGCGCTGGCCGCCGTGCAGAACGCCGCGAAGATCCCGGTGGCGGTTTCCGTCGACGAAGAGGGCGGGCGCGTGCAGCGCATCGACGACCTCGACGGCTCGATGCCGAGCGCGCGTGAGCTCGCCGCGACCAAGACCCCGGCCGAGGTTCGCGCCCTGGGTGTGCAAAGGGGCCGACAGCTGCACGCGCGCGGGATCACAATGGACTTCGCGCCCGACGCCGACGTGAGCGACGAACCGGACGACGCGGTGATCGGAGACCGTTCGTACAGCTCGGATCCCGCCAAGGTCCGCCAGTACGCCATGGCTTTCGCCGAGGGCCTGCGCGAGGGCGGTGTGACGCCGGTGCTCAAGCACTTCCCCGGCCACGGCCACGGTTCCGGCGACTCGCACAAGGGCACGGTCACCACCCCGCCGCTCGACCAGCTGCGGAAGGTGGACCTCAAGCCGTACGAGAACATCGCCGACTACGGCGCCGTCGAGGTGATGGTGGGTCACCTCGACGTGCCCGGGCTCACCGACGGCGTGCCCGCGTCGATCTCGCCCGCCGCGTACCAGCTGTTGCGGGGCGACTACCACTTCACCGGCCCGATCATCACCGATGACCTCGGCGGCATGAAGGCGATCACCGACCAGTACCCGCTGCCCGACGCCGTGCTGAAAGCCCTGCAGGCGGGTGCCGACGAGGCGTTGTTCTCCTCGGGCAACGGCGACGTCGGCGCGGTGCTCGACCGGCTGGTGAAGGCCGTGTCGAGCGGCGAGCTGCCCGCGGACCGGGTGGCGGCGTCGGTGGAGCGGGTGCTGAAGTCGAAGCACGCGTGCACGTGATCGGAGTCCATTCCGGACTACCAGGGCTACGCTGACGTCCGGATCACCGTCTCGGGAGGAGCACCACATGACGACGGACGCCACGGCGGCCGGCACCCTGCAACTCGGCGGCGAGCTGACCGTGAACCGGATGGGCTTCGGCGCGATGCGCCTGGCCGGCCCGGGAGTCTGGGGACCGCCGCAGGACCTGGCCGAGGCGTCGGTGGTGCTGCGCCAGGCGCTGGCGATGGGCGTGAACCACATCGACACGTCGGACTACTACGGCCCGCACACCGTCAACGAGCTGATCCGCACCAACCTCGCTCCGTACCCGGACGATCTGGTGCTGGTGACGAAGGTCGGCGCGCGCCGCAGCGCCGACCGCGGCTGGCCGCCCGCGCTGACGCGCGACGAGCTGATCTCCGCCGTGCACGACAACCTGCGCAACCTGGCCGTCGAGGCGCTCGACGTGGTGAACCTGCGCCTGGGTGACGAGACGGGCGGCTACCCCGTGTGCGTGTCCATCGCGGAACCGTTTTCCGTGCTGGCCGAGCTGCGGGAACAAGGTTTGATCCGCCACCTCGGTGTGAGCCACGTGACGGCCGAGCAGCTCGACGCGGCCCGCCAGATCGCGCCGGTGGTGTGCGTGCAGAACGCCTACAACCTCGCCCACCGCGACAACGACGAGCTCGTGGACAAGTGCGCCGAGCTCGGGATCGCGTTCGTGCCGTACTTCCCGCTGGGTGGCTTCAGCCCGCTGCAGTCCGCGGTGCTCGACGCGTGCGCCACGCGGCTCGAGGTGAAGCCGATGCAGGTCGCGCTGGCCTGGCTGCTGCAGCGTTCGCCCGCGATCGCCGTGATCCCGGGCACGTCGTCGCTGGCGCACCTGAAGCAGAACATCGCGGCGGCGTCCTTGGCGCTCCCGGCCGACGTCGTGGCGGAGCTCGACTCGATCGGTGCCTAGTTCGGCGTCACCTCCAGCGTCACCGTGCGGTTGGCGGCCGCGTCCGTGCCCGCGTGCACAGGCGTGGCCTGGTCCGCGCTGGTGATCGCGAACGTGGTGAGCGGTTGTCCGCTCGCCGTCGCCAGCACGCGGGCCGCCGAAGCGGCGCGGGCCAGCGCGGTCGACGAGCCGCCGGTGGCCGGGCCACCGGGCACGGCGACACCGTGGCCGATCACGGTCACCCGCACGTCGAGTCCCTTGAGGACGGCGCCCCAGCGTTGCAGCGCCCGCCGGCCATCGGCGCTGGGGCTGGTGGCGTTGGGACCGAAGAGGCCTTCGTCGAAGGTGATGGTGACGGCGGAGCCGGTGGTCACCCGCACGCCGTCGCCGCCGAGCCGCGAAGCCAGCGCTGCCAGCTCCTGCTGACGGCTTTGGTCCGCCGCGGCCGCCTGCGACAACGAGGCGTGCAACCGGTCCAGCTCGGCCTGCACGGCGGGACTCGTCGTCGCGGCCGGTGTCGCACTCGACGCCGGCTGCGGTACGGACCACGGCAGCGTCACCACGATCGCCGCCGCCCCGGCCACGGCCACTACCGCCGCGCCGAGGGCCGCGAGCCGTCGGCCGACCGGACGTCGGCGCAGCCGTCCCGAGCGGATCCTGGCGATCACCCGCCGTCCGGCCAGCGCCGCCTCGGACTCCGGGGCCAGCACCTGTACCAGCGCCCACGCCGCGTCGGCCAGCTCCAGGTCACCGGCTTGGGCGTGCACGCGGGCGAGCAGGTCGAGCCGGGCCACGTTGTCGCTCGCGTCGCGCTGCAACAGCTCCACGGCTGCCGCGTACTGGCCGAGGCGTGCGAGATCGGCCGCCTCGGCGAGCGTCAGCTCCTCGGTGAGCTCGCCGAACACGGTCATCACGGCCGCTCCTGACGCTGGATGCCGTCGAACCCGCCCTGCGCGTCGCGCGGCAGCAGCGCGCCCAGCCGGAGGTTCACGTCGTTGAGGGTCGTCCAGTTGCGGGCGTTGAGCGCGTTCTCGCCTTCGCGGACGAGTTCTCGGGCGCGCCTGGGGTCGGTCATCCGGTCCTGTGCGGCGCGCAGGGCGTGGAAGATTTCCTCGTCGAGTGAACCGTCGCGGCGCAGCAGCAGCACCTGCAGGTCGGTGGCGCGGTCGGAGAGGCGCTCCGCGGCCGCGACGTCCCGCGCGTCGCGCACCGTCTCGTACCGGCGTTCGATGTCGGCCAGCTCCGTGCGGTCCTCCTCGGATCCGACGCGCTCGACGAGCTCCCGGCAGTGCTCGATCTGGTCGCGCAGCCGGGCCATCACGTCGGGGATGCGCAGCTCTTCCTCGATGTCGTCGAGCTCGGCCTGGACCTCGCGCATCCGCTGGTCCGCGGCCACGGCAGCGCCCTCGTCGTTCGCGCCCGAGGTGACCTCCGAGCGCACCGCCGCGACCGTGCCCTTCTCGTCCAGCCGCATCAACAGCCCGCGGGCTCGGTCGGAGCGGGTCGTCTCGGCTTCGGCGCGCAGCTGCTCGTAGCGCGCCTCCAGCTCGTTGAGCTGCCGCCGCAGGGCCGGCACCTCGGGAACGGTGGTCTTGCCGAGGTCGACGTCGGCGTCGAACTGCTCGTCGAGAACCGGCACGTCCGCGGTGACCGTGACCAGCCGCGACTGGTCCATCTCGAAGGTCACCAGCACCTCGCTGCCTCGCGGCAGGTCGCGGCGCACGTCCTGGGCCTTGATCTCGATGAGCCCGACCTGCTTGTTGCGATCACCGCGGCGGAACTCGCCCTCGGCGATCGGGATGCGGATCACCGAGCCCTGCTCGGAGCGGCGCACGCCCGCGGTCGTGTAGAACGGCTGCGTGGCCTGGGCCGGCAGCGGCTGGTTCTTCATCAGCATCGGGGTGAACGAGCCGTCGGCCTCGGTGATGCCCACGCTGAAGACCACGGACTCGCCCGGCATCTCGTTCAGCACGTGGGTGATCGTGAAGCCGGACGGGTCGACCGGCATTCGTGCGCCTGCCAGGTCGATCAGCTCGACCTCGAAGCGGTTCGCTTTCCACTCTTCGAGCGCGACATCGAGGGTGAACGCTCCGTCCGGCGACAACGCTACTTCCGCGCTGCGGTACTCCAGCCCACTCTGCACCGCGCTCAGCGCCACGCGAAAACGGGCCCACTCGGCGCCGCCCGGAGTCTCGAACCGGCCCGAAATCGGAATGGACTGGAGACTGGTCGTGGTCGGGCAGGACAGGACGACGGAGAACTCGCCGCGCTTGGCCACGACCTTGGCTCGCGGCAGCGCCTGCGTGCCGGCGTAGATCGCGGCGCCCCGCGCCACGACCGTACTCGGGTCCTGGCTGTGGTCGAGGGGGATGCCGAGCCCGTCGTTCGGGTCGGCCAGCAGTTCGCGCAGCCCCGGCGCCAGAGTCGGGCCGCCGACGAGCAGAAGCCGGTCGATGTCGGAGGTCTTCAGGTTCGCGTTGGCGAGCGCTTCGCGGCAAAGGTGCACCGCACGCAGGTAGAACGGCATGGCGAGCCGATCGACGTCCTCGCGCCGGAGGGTGTACTCGAACAGCTCAGACGCACCGCCGCCGAGGTTGAGTTCGGTCATGATCTGCGCCTGGTCGGTCGACGACAGCGCGATCTTGGCCGATTCCGCGGCCGCGCGCAGCACCGTGACGACGTTGAGCCAGCGTGGGTTGTCGACGGCGAAATCCTCGAGCCCGAACTCCTTCGCGGCGGCGGGGCCGAGGAGGCTGCCCACGATGGCCGCGTCGATGTTCTTGCCGCCGAGGCCCAGGTCACCGGCGTGGTGCAGCACCGAGAGCTCACCCTCGACCGTGCTGACCACGGCCGAGTCGAACGTGCCACCGCCGAGGTCGAACACCATCCAGTAGGCACTGCGGCTCTCGTTCTGGAACCCGTACGCGAACGCGGCCGCCGTCGGTTCCTGAACCAGCGGACAGCGAACGGTGAAGCCCGCGAGCTTCGCCGCTTCGCTCGTGGCCTCGGTCTGGTTGAGGGCGAACGCCGCCGGCACGGTGATGACCGCGGCCGCGGGCGGCTCACCGAACCGGCGGGCGGCGTCGCCACGCAACGACTTGAGCACCTCGGCCGACAGCTCGACCGGTGTCATCGACAGCCCGGCGCGCGCGAAGGTGCGCCTCGCGTCCGCGTAGCCCATGGCCTGCTTGAACTCGATCTGAACGTTGTCCGGGTCGCTTTCCCGGCGCGACTTCGCCGCGGCGCCGACCTGGATCAAGCCGGGTTTCGGCATCCACACGGCCGACGGCGTGTAGTCGCCCTGCACGTTGTTCTTGACCACCGAGACCTGGCCGGCGTCCAGCACGGCGAGCGCGCTGTTCGTCGTGCCGAGGTCGATGCCGAAGTCAATGGTGTCCCGCATGAGCTTCCTCCGCCTCAGCCGTTATCCGACTCGGTGCCGGGGGCGACCGGGCACCCCACGATGACCTGTCCCATCTGAATCCTTCGCCCAGCCAGGTAAACCGAAGGCCGCACCGTCTCCACCACCCGCTCGGACACGAGCCGGGGTTCGTCCTGGAACAGCAACGCTTCCAGCGCCAGGCCCGAGTCGAACGCGATGCCGTCGTGGTCCTGGATCCGCACTCCGGCCGCGTCGAGAGCCTCCTGGCTCGCCGACAGGTACCGGCCGGCCTGCCTCGCCACGCGGTCCTGCACGCCCGTGAGCTTCTTGCGGGCCCGCCAGAACGCGGTCGCCGCCGCGGCCAGGTCCGATTCGGACAGTGCCGGCTCCCCCGCTTTCCCGGCGGCGCCTTCGGCCGCGGCCAGGAGCGCGGAGACCTGTTCGGCCAGTACCCGCAGCCGTGCTCGTTCTTCCGCACCCCACAGCGGTTCGGGGATGCGGAACTCCTTGTGCTGCCGACGCTGGCGCCGGTCTTCGGTGTTCGTCACACCCGTGTCCTCTCCGTGGTGACGTGGGCGGTCCCGACCACGAGCAGCAGCACCGCCGTCACCACCGTGATCCAGGCGGGGATCGGCGTGCCGCCCGCGTGCATCGTCCGAAGCACGACTCCCGCCACGACATCGGTCACGATCAGCCCGGTCAGCCGGCGGCGCCCCCCGATCGGGTCGCCGGCGAGGCCGAGGGTCAGGAACAGGCCGGGAACGCCGATGAGCAACGAAGGCAGCAGCGGCGAGGTGAGCAGCGAGTTCAGCAGAACGACACCGAAGGCCACGTGCAGCAAGGCCGCCAGCACCCGGCCGCCGGAATAGTGGCGCAGCGTCGGCCGGCGGTCCTGCAGCAGTTCCACCGAGTGGATCATCCGGCGGGCCTGATCCCGGTCCTCGTCGCGCGGTGCGACCTCGACGATGGTGTTCAGCACGGGGATCGCGTCGTCGTAGCGGCCGCGTTTGATGTGCCCGGTCACCGTGGTCCACAGCTGCCCGACGTCGACGGGGGCGTGCACGCGGCGGGAGCCGAGCGCGTCCTGCTCGTTGCGCTTGACGGTGGCCGTCGTGCCGGGGTCGTTGGTGAGCCGTTCGGCGAGGGCGAACACGTCGCGCAGCAGACCGGTGGGCGCGCCCGGCGAGTCCGCGAGTGCCACACCGATGTTGTTCAAGGCCACCGCCGACAGCTCCGCGAGGGTCTCGGTGCGGCGGAACTCCTTGCGGGGCACGAGTTGTTCGAGACGGTCCAGTGAGCCGCCCAGCGATGCCACGGCGCGTTCGGCCGCCGTGCGCGCCTGGCCTTCGTCGAGCAGCCGGCGCAGGTCCTTGAGCAGGGCATCCACGCGCGCGTACGTGGGCTCGGCCGCTTCACTGCGCGCGTCGGCCACGGTGTGCTTGTCGCCGCCGAACAGCGGCAGGTACCGCACGAGCCGGTGGGGCTCGGCGGACTCGGCCGTGACCGCGACGAGCGGGGCGAGCAGGGCCTCGGGCAGGCCGCCGCGAATTCCGTCCACAGTGGACTCATCGAGCCGCCGGTCGCCGAGCACCGCCACCCGGTGGGCGAGGTGGCGCCAGAAGGCCTCGCTCTCGAGCGTGGCGGCCCAGCTGCGCGCGGCCTCGTCCCACAGCGGCGCCGGGTGGTCCTCGCTCACCTCCAGCTCCGCCTCGAGCGCGGCCGCGTGCGCCGCCACGGCGAGGTCGTGCTTGTGGTGCAGCTGCGGCGGGCACTCGCACTCGTCGGGGATGCCCCAGGTCCAGAACAGCTCGTCGACGAACCGCTGCTCGGTGTTGCCGAGCGCGTCGAACGCCGAGCGGATCTCCTCGGGCGTCGTGTCGGCCGGCACGCCGGGCGGGCGCGAGCCGCCGACGTCGAGTACGCCGAGGACGCGCTGCCGCTGTTCCCGCACGGCGCGGCGCGAAGCTGTGGCCGGGAGGCCGGTGATCCGGAAGGGGTTGCGACGGTAGAGACGTGGCGTGGCGATCGCCCGGAGTCGCCCGGCCGCGGTCCGTTCGCGGCTGTCGTTGGCACCCATGGTGGGGAAGGTAGGCGGGGGCCTCGGGAGGGGTCCCGGTTGGTTTTGGTTGGTGGTGGGGGTGGGGGGCGGGAGTGGGTCAGTTTGTGGGGTGGGGGTGGGGGGCCGGAGTGGGTCAGTTCGTGGGGGGCCGGACTGGGTCAGTTCGTGGGGGTGGGGGCTTGGGTTGTTGGTGGGTGATGGTTGGGGTCGTTGGCCGACAGTAGGCGAGGGCTTGCCGCCTTCGGCGGAAAAGGAGATCGGGGCAGGGCTCCCCGAGCGGCAATTGTTGCGACGGTTCGGGGGTGTTTGTCAAGGATGGAAAGACTCCTTGACAAACACCCCCGAACCGCGCTGTCGCTTTTCGTCGGGGGCCGGCCGGGGGAAGGGTCGGGGTATGGGGTTTTCGCGGACTTGAGTTGGGCTGCCCGGTGGCGGTTTCAGGGGGGAAGGCCGAGTTGTCGAGGGGCTGGGTTGCGCTTGGCCCGGCGCGATTTCAGGAGGAAGAACGGGTCGTCGAGGAGGTCAGATGTGTTGGGCCGGCTGCGGAGCCGAGGTGCAAGGACTAGTTATCGAGAAACCGCAACTGGATCGAGCCACGAGCACTGCCCAACCTCAACTTCAGCTCGACTCACGGACCGTCAGCGAAACCGGCAAAACCCGGCGCCTCGGTGGAGGTTCGCGGCCGTCCAGCATCTCCACCAGCGTGGCCACCATGGCGTGCACCTGTTCGCGCGGGTCCTGGTGCACCGACGTCATCGGTGGTGTCATCTCGGGGGCCAGGGTGGCGTTGTCGTCGAAGCTGACGACGGCGACGTCGGCCGGGATGGTGCGGCCGGTGGACGAGAGGGTGCGCAGGGCGCCGACGGCCATCATGTCGCTGGCCACGAACACGGCGTCGAGGTCGGGGGCACGGTCCAGCAGCGCTGCCATGGCGCGGGCGCCGCCGGCGAGGGTGAAGTCGGACTCTTCGGCGAGGTCGGTGGGGTCGAGACCGGCGTCGACGAGGGTTTTGCGCCAGCCTTCCAGGCGGTCGATGGGGGCGCCCTGGTCCTGGGGGCCGGCGATGGTCGCGATGCGGCGGCGGCCGCTCGACACGAGGTGGGACACGGCGAGACGCGCGCCGCCCTCGTTGTCGAAGTCGACGACGTGCACGCCGCGGCGCAGGTCAGCCGCCTGGCCGCCGAAGACGACCGGCACGCGGAGCAAGCGCAGCGCGCGGGGCAGCGGGTCGGCGCGGTGCGGGGCGAACACGAGCACGCCGTCGACGTGCCCGCCTTCGAGGAAGCGCACCGTGCGCGTGAGGTCCTCGCGGGTGTCGCTGAAGATCAGCACCATCTGGCAGCCGACGTCGGCCAGTTCGCGGTAGCCCGCGCGCATCACCGCCGTGCGGTAGGGGTCGTCGAGCAGCCGCGCCTCCGGTTCCGACAGCACCACGGCGACAGCGCCCGTGCGCCGCGTGACCAGCGACCGCGCGGCCTGGTTCGGCGAGTAACCGAGATCGCGCGCCGCGGCCAGCACCTTCTCGCGAGAGCGCGCGCTCACGTAGGTGTCGTCGTTCAGCGCCCGCGAAGCGGTGGAGCGCGAGACACCGGCGAACGCCGCGACATCTTCCAGCGTCGGGCGCTCGTCCTCGGACCGAGGCGCCACCGGCACCCACCCCCTGACTTGAGCTCGGCGGCCAGCTTAGCCGCACGATTCAGGGAGCGCTCCCGGAAGGGCACGCTCCGATAACCACACTTGACATGGAACTCCAGCCCACCCACACTCGTCAACCGTCTGGGAGCGCTCCCAGAAATCGAACCTTCAAGGGGTTGACGGTGTTGGCAACGGTGACAACGTTCCGGAAGGGCCTGGCCCTCGCGCTGGGCATCACGACGACGGCGCTCGCCCTGGCGGCGTGCGGTGGCGGCGGTGGCAGCAGCAGCGACATCCCGGCGGCGGCCGGGCCGAACGAGCACGTGGAGCTCACGCTGGCCACGTTCACGGAGTTCGGCTACGAGGCACTGATCCCGGAGTACGAGCGGCTGCACCCGAACATCAAGATCACGCACCGCAAAACCGGCCAGGGCGGCCCGTACGCGCAGGACATGATGACCAAGCTCGCGGCGGGCTCGGGTCTCGCCGACGTGCAGGCCGTGGAGGAAGGCCACCTCTCCGACATCCTCGCGAAGTCGTCGAAGTTCTACGACCTCACGCAGATCGGCCCGGCCGACGCGAGCGCGGACCGCTGGCTGCCGTGGAAGTACGACGCCGGCAAGGACAAGACCGGCAAGCTCATCGGCTACGGCACGGACATCGGGCCCGACGCCATGTGTTACCGCAAGGATCTGCTCCAGCAGGCCGGACTGCCGACGGACGACGCGTCGGTGAAGGCGATGTTCGCCACCTGGGACAGCTACTTCGCCGCCGGCGCGCAGTACGCGTCGAAGACCGGCAAGGCGTGGTTCGACTCGGCGGCGCAGAACTTCAACGCGATGGTGAACCAGCTGCCCGTGGGTTACCTCGACAAGAGCGACAAGCTCACCGTCGAGTCCAACCAGGGCATCAAGGACGCGTGGGCGAAGGTGACCGACGCCGTCGCGAAGGGCGAGTCGGCGAAGCTCACCGCGTTCAGCAACGAGTGGAACTCCGGCTTCCGGCAGAGCGCGTTCGCGACGAAGGTCTGTCCCGCGTGGATGCTCGGCGTGGTCAAGGAACAGGCCGGGCCGGAGAACGCCGGCAAGTGGGCCGTCACCGACGCGTTCCCCGGCGGGGGTGGCAACTGGGGCGGCTCGTACCTGACCGTGCCCACGCAGAGCAAGCACCCGCGGGAAGCCGCGGCGCTGGCCGCCTGGCTGACGGCGCCCGAGCAGCAGCTCAAGGCGTTCCAGGCCAAGGGCACCTTCCCGAGCCAGGTCAAGGCACTGGAGAGCCCCGAGCTGCTGAGCCAGACCGACGCGTACTTCGGCGGCGCGAAGGTCGGTGAGCTGTTCGTGGCGCAGGCCAAGAAGGTCACCCAGGCGCAGTACAAGGGTCCGAACGACGGGCAGATCCAGGAGAACGTGACGGCTCCCGCGCTGCAGGCCGTGGAACAGGGCAAGTCGCCGGCCGACGGCTGGCAGCAGCTGGTTGACGGCGCGAAGAAGCTCGCGCGGTGACGAGCACCGTCACGCGCGAAAGCACGCAGGCCGGGGTGCGGCGTCCCGCACCCCGGCCGGGGCTGCGCGACCGGCTGTCCCGCTGGGACGTGAAGGTGTCGCCCTACCTCTACGTGGCACCGTTTTTCGTGGTCTTCGGCATCGTGGGGCTGTTCCCGCTGCTCTACACCGCGTACGTGTCGCTGTTCCACTGGGACGCCGGCGACGACAACCCCGATTTCATCGGCCTCGACAACTTCAAGGAGCTCTTCGCCGACACGCAGTTCTGGCACTCGCTGGAGAACACCGTCAGCATCTTCCTGCTCTCCAGCGTGCCTCAGCTGATCATCGCCGTGCTCCTGGCCGCCTTGCTCTCCACGCGGCTGCGGGGCGCGACCGGCTGGCGCGTCGGGATCCTGCTGCCGTACGCGGCGAGCCTGGTGGCGCTCGGGATCATCTTCGCGAACTTGTTCGGCCCGCGCTACGGACTCGTCAACGGTCTGCTGCAGACGATCGGACTGTCCCCTGTGGACTGGCAGGCCAACCGGTTCGCGAGCCACGTGGCCATCGCGATCATGGTCAACTGGCGCTGGACGGGCTACAACGCGCTGATCGTGCTGGCCGCGATGCAGGCCATCCCGAAGGAGCTGCACGAGGCGGCACTGATCGACGGCGCGGGCACCGTGCGGCGCTTCCGGCACGTGACGCTGCCGCTGCTCAAGCCGACGCTGATCTTCGTCACCATCACCTCCACGATCGGCGGGTTGCAGATCTTCACCGAGCCCAAGCTGTTCGACGCCATGCCTGGCTCGAACAACGGCGGGTCCACGCACCAGTTCCAGACGGTGACGCTCTACCTGTACCAAACGGCGTTCGAGAACTTCGATCTCGGCTACGCCTCCGCGATCGCGTGGGTGCTGTTCCTGATCATCGTGGTCATCGCGGCGCTGAACTACGTGCTGACCGGCCGGATCGCGCGCACGCCCCGAAGGAGGAAGGGATGACCACGCTGACCACGCGGGTGAGCCGGCTGGGCAAACCCCGCAAGGCCACCTACTGGGTCCTGGCCGTGTTCGTGCTCGGGTCGCTGTTCCCGTTCTACTGGTCGTTCCTGGTCGCCAGCCGCGACAACGGCATGCTCACCGAACGCGTGCCGCCGCTGCTGCCGGGCGGCAACTTCTTCGCCAACGCCGCGCGCGTGTTCGACACCGTGCCGTTCTGGAAGGCGCTGGCCAACAGCGTGATCGTGTCCGGCACGGTCACGCTCACCACGGTGCTGTTCTCCTCGCTGGCCGGGTTCGCCTTCGCCAAGTTGCGCTTCCGCGGCCGCAACGCGTTGTTCGTGTTCATCGTGGTGACGCTCGCGGTGCCGACGCAGCTGGGCATCATCCCGCTGTTCATCGCGATGTCGAAACTCGGCTGGGCCGGTGGGCTGCAGGCGGTGATCGTGCCGAACCTGGTCACCGCGTTCGGCGTGTTCTGGATGCGGCAGTACACCGTGGACGCGGTGCCCTACGAGCTGATCGAGGCCGCGCGCGTGGACGGCTGCAGCATGATCCGGATCTTCTGGAACGTGTGCCTGCCCGCCGTGCGCCCGGCGGCGGCGATCCTGGCGATGTTCACGTTCATGATGTCCTGGAACGATTTCCTGTGGCCGCTGGTCGTGCTCGACGTCGGCAACCCGACCGTGCAGGTGGCGCTGGAGAAGCTGCAGAGCGGCTACTACGTGGACTACTCGCTCGTGCTCGCCGGCACCACGCTCGCGACGATCCCGATCCTCATCGTCTTCCTCCTGCTCGGCCGCCAGATCGTGGCCGGGATCATGCAAGGTGCCGTGAAAGGGTGACCATGTCCGTTGACTCACAGGCCGCCGGAACCGGGCTCGCGTTCCCGCCCGGGTTCGTCTGGGGCGCTGCCACGGCGGCGTTCCAGATCGAGGGGTCGACCACTGTGGACGGACGCGAACCGTCCGTGTGGGACACCTTCGCCGCCCGCCCGGGTGCGATCCGCGGCGGTGACACGGGCGAACCGGCGGCCGACCACTACCGCCGGGCGGGCGAGGACGTCGAGCTGATGCGCTCGCTCGGCCTCGGCGCGTACCGGTTTTCCCTGGCGTGGCCCCGGATCCAGCCCGACGGTGTGCCCAACGTGCGGGGCATCGCGTTCTACGACCGGCTCGTCGACTCGCTGCTCGCCGCCGGGATCGCGCCGTGGGCCACGCTGTACCACTGGGACCTCCCGCAGCGGCTGGAGGACCTCGGGGGCTGGGCCTCTCGGGACACGGCGTACCGCTTCGCCGAGTACGCGGAGACGATCGTGGGCGTGCTCGGCGACCGCGTGGCGAGCTGGTCGACGCTCAACGAGCCCTGGTGCGCGGCGATGCTCGGCTACGCCAAGGGGGTCCACGCCCCGGGCCGTGCCGATCCGGGGGCCGCGGCCGCCGCGGCCCACCACCTGCTGCTCGGCCACGGGCTCGCGATGGACGTGCTGCGCCGGGCTGCCCCGGGCGTGCCGGCCGGGATCACGCTCAACCTGTACCCGGTCACGCCGGACTCGGCCGGGCCCGAAGACGCCGAGGCCGCGCGGCTGGTCGACGGGCAGCAGAACCGGCTGTTCCTCGACCCGGTGCTGCGCGGCGGCTACCCGGCCGACGTGGTGGCCGATCTCGCGCCGTTCGGGTTCGCCGACGTGGTGCTGCCCGGCGACGAGGACGTGATCGCCGCGCCGGTCGACTGGCTCGGCGTGAACTACTACCGCGACTACCGCGTGGCCGGCTCACCGCGGCCGGGCAGCTCACCAGCCGAAGCAGAGTGGTTGGGCGCGGCGGGTGTGCACTTCGTCCCCGACGCGGCGGCGCCGCTCACCGACTCGGGCTGGGAGGTGCGCCCGGCCGGGCTCACCACGTCGTTGCTGCAGGTGCACCGCGACTACCGACCCGTTCCGCTCTACGTGACGGAGAACGGCGCGGCCTACCCCGACGTGCCGCACGAGGGCGAGATCGCCGATACCGACCGGGTCGCGTTCCTCGACGCGCACCTGCGCGCGGCGCACGACGCGCTGGCCCAGGGCGTGGACCTGCGGGGCTACTTCTACTGGTCGCTGCTCGACAACTTCGAATGGGCCGAGGGGTACGCGAAACGGTTCGGGCTCGTCCACGTCGACTACGCGACACAACGGCGAACACCGAAACGCAGCGCGCATTGGTACGCGGAGGTGATCGCGCGGGGCGCGTTGGAAATTCACCCTGAAAGCGCAACGCACCATTCACCGGGACATCCATAAATCGACGTAACGGACAAACGGGACGCCCGGTGTTCGCCGCCGTGAACACCGGGCGACCAGCGGCCCGCACTGGTCTGAACCTGTCTGACAAGACAACCCCGCGACCTGCTGTGATCGCCCAGCTCACCGTTGCCAACTCCCAAGGTGAACCGGTATAACTTTCTTCACGCCACGCACGAAGTGGTCGGCAATTCGGTCCCCCACCGTTTCGATGAATTGTCGCCCGCATTCCGATCCCTGCCGTTTCCGCCGCATTCGGCCGGGCCCGGCCGATCGTGCGCGGAATTCTCTCTCCCCGTCTCCTTGGAGTGCCCGAATGCGCATTTCGAAACTCAGAACCCTCGCTGCCGCGGCCCTGCCCGTATTGGCGGGTGTCGCCATGGCCACCGTCAGCCCCGCCGTGAGCGAGGCCGCCCCGGCCGCGGGCGGTGCGTTCCCCGCCCACTACTCGGCCCCGTACCTGCAGGTCAGCGACGGCGACATCGGTCAGATGGCCGCCGACATGAACGCGACCGGCACGAAGTTCTACACCCTGGCGTTCCTCACGCCCTCCAGCGGCTGCAACCAGCTGTGGGAGGCGAACGGCACGGGCGTGGGCTCGTTCAAGTCGCAGATCAGCTCACTGCAGGCCGCGGGCGGCAACGTGATCCCTTCGTTCGGCGGTGCCGCCGGCGGCGAGATCGCCCAGACCTGCACCAACACGGCGAACCTCACGGCGGCCTACGCCAACGTGGTCAACACCTACGGCACTCCGCGCCTCGACTTCGACATCGAGGAAGACACCATCAAGGACACCGCGGCCAACCAGCGCCGCAACTCCGCGCTCGCGGCGCTGCAGCAGCAGAACCCGAGTGTCCAGGTGGACTACACCCTCGCCGTCGACCCGAGCGGCCTGGGTTCCACGCAGATGGACATCCTGCGTGACGCCAAGAACAAGGGTGTCAACGTCAGTGTCGTGAACCTGATGGTGATGGACTTCTACGACGGCCAGCCGGTGCTCGGCGACGCGCTCGCGTCGGCGCGCTCGGCCGCGAACCAGCTCGCGAGCCTGTACGGCATCTCGACCTCGGCGGCCTACGCCAAGATGGGCCTCACGCCGATCGCCGGGCGCAACGACGACGGCGCGCAGTTCAGCCAGTCGGACGCGCAGCAGCTGGAGACGTTCGCGGCGCAGAACGGTGTGCAGGAGCTCTCGTTCTGGGAGGTCCAGGACTACGACCGCGCCACCGGGTACGCGTACTCGCGGATCTTCAACGCCATCACCGGCGGCGGTGGCGGCACCACCACGCCCCCGCCCACGGGCGGCAAGCAGATCACGGGCTACGGCGGCAAGTGCGTGGACGTCGCGGGCGCGAACCCGGCCAACGGCACCAAGGTCGAGCTCTACACCTGCAACGGCACCAACGCCCAGCAGTGGACCGCGACCGGCGGCACACTGCAGGCGCTGGGCAAGTGCATGGACGTCGCCTCGGCGGGCGTCAACGACGGGGCGAAGGTGCAGCTCTACGACTGCAACGGCACCGGCGCACAACAGTGGACCCGCTCGGGCACCCAGTTCGTGAACTCCGGCTCCGGCAAGTGCCTCGACGCCACCGGGCCCAGCTCGGCCGACGGCACGCAGCTGCAGATCTGGACCTGCACGGGTGGGGCCAACCAGCAGTGGTCCATGTGAGTCGGTGATTTTCGGACTCGTTCCACGAGCCGGTGGGGAGCAGCTTCCTTGCTCCCCACCGGTTTTTCGCGTTTTGAAGAACTTTTCGCGTTTTGCCGTCATGGCTCGCGAGGTCGGTCGTCGGATCCACGTCGGCCCGCCCACGAGCAGAAGCGAGGCAAAACGATGACCGTTCAGTGCCACGACGCGGAACAAGAGGTCGGCGTGTGGTTGACCGGGGAGTTCTCAGGACGGCTGCCCGCCACGACGGTGGCGGACGTGATCCGCGCGACGCGGCGCGACCTGGAAGGCCGCATCGCGACGGAGGAGCTCGGCGAGATGCTGCACCGCATGGCCCGCGCGCGGCTGCAGCGGCTGCTCACTGCGGACGGCCGGATCCCGCGTTCCCGCTGACGGGTTTCTCGTCCAGCTCCGGGGTCGGTGTTCCGCCGAAGAGGTCCCGCAGGCGGTTGCGGCGTGCGAGGTAGTGGGCGCCGAACCGCCGGCGCGACCGGTCGAGCTTGCGCCCGGCGTAGCGGCGCCGCGCCCACGCGGAGTCGGGTTTCGCCAGCCGCAGCGCGCCGACCAGCGCGATCAGCGGGACGACGACACCCAGCACCCCCGTGGCGAGCTTGCCCTTGAGCAGGCAGACCAGCGCCGTGACCAGGTGTACCGCGATGCCCAGCAGGTACGACCACATCGCCGACTCGCCACGTGTCTCGCCGATCGGTGACGCTTCGAGCAGCAGCAGGATCCCCAGCGAGCCACCGATGAGCACAGCGTCGATGGACTTGCGGCCGCTTTCGGCCCAGTAGACGTCGTCGAGGTAGAACCAGAGCGCGAACTCGTCGAGCACGAGCGCCGCACCCACCCCGAACAGCCCGGCCAGGATCTCGCCCCACGGCGCGTCGGGCGAGAAGCGGAACTCGAGCGCGCCGACGACGAGCACGAGCAGGATGCCCCACACCTGGTGGTGCACGTGGACGCCGCCGATGTGGATGTCGTGGATCAGGCCCGTTCGGCCCTGCGGTTTGCGCTGCTTCGCGCGGATGCGGCGGGTGAGGCCGCGCACGACCACGAACGTGAGGAGGAACCCGACCACCGCCCACATCGAGGCGGCGCGGCCGGTGTCCACGAAGACGCGGTCATACCAGTCCACGGCAGGCTTCTTCCCTCGTCGCCGGAAGCTGCGGTGCCGTCCATTGCCGATCCGGCCGGCAGCCACAGCGGGGACGCTCGCCTGTCAGGGTACGTCCAGTTTGGTGCCCGCCTGCTTTTTGGCCGGATCGGCAACCACTGCTTCGTCCTCGTTGTCCTTTTCCCTGATGCGCTCGCCGGTCGTGTGATCCTGGCGCGGGTAGGGTCTTCCCCGTGCGTGTCGAGATCGTTTCGCTGCTCGTGTCACCTGTGCACGCGTTCGAGGGCCGTCCCGCCGACGGGCCGCGACCGGACCCCGTGCCGGTGTCGCGATCCTGCGTGGAGGTGCGTGCCGGCCTGGGCCTGGTCGGCGACCGCTACTTCAACCACGCCGCCCACCGCGACGCCGCGGTGACCGTGTTCGACGTCGACGCGCTTGCCGAGTTCGGCCCCGTGGACCCGTTGCTGACGCGCCGCAACATCCTGCTGCGCGGCTTCCGCATCGACGACCTCGCCGCTCGCCGCGACCGCCCGGGCGCGTTGTTCACCCTCGACAGCGGCGACGGCCCGGTGCGCTTCCAGGCCCGCCGCCCGGCGAACCCGTGCGCCTGGATGGACGTGACCGTCGGCCCGGGCGCCTTCCGCGGCCTGCGCGGCCGCGGCGGCGTGCGGTGCGTGCCGCTCGACGACGGGGTGCTGAGGGTGGGGCCGGCTCGGTTGACCGTGGAGGAACCTTCCTTGGAGGCCGGATGACCGACGCTTGGCACCAACCCCTGCACCACATCCCCGGCGGCTCGCTCACCGGTGACACCAACCAGACCACCGGCATGCGCCGGTACGAAGCCATCTCGGGCAAAACGGTGGGCTCGCGGAAGGTCTGGATGGGCGAAACCCACGTCACGCCCCACACCAACTCGGGCGACCACCACCACGGCTCCGCGGAGACCGCCATCTACGTGCAGTCGGGCCACCCGGTGTTCGTCTTCGCCGAGGGCACCTCGGAGGTCCGCATCGAGACGTCCCCGGGGGACTACGTGTTCGTCCCGCCGTACGTCCCGCACCGCGAGGAAAACCCGACTGGCGAGGACGCGGTGGTGATCATCGCGCGCAGCAGCCAGGAGGGGATCGTGGTGAATCTGCCCAGCTTGTGGGCCGAGGTGGAAATCCCGTCGGAGTAGGTTCGCGCCCCGCGTCAGGACCCCGGCGACATCCGGCTGCTCAACGGCAACGTCTGCCGCTCCGGCGGCCACCACACCTGCGCGGGCGGCGGCGGCACGTCGTCCTCGGGCAACTCGAGCGCGTCGAGGCCCTTCTGCCACCGGCTCCAGTGCGCGGCGCACAGCCCGCGCCACAGCGACGCCTCCGAGCACTCCTGCCGTCGGCACGGCTGCACCTGCTGCCCGCTATCCACCACGTTCACGTCTCCAACCACGCGACTCGGCTCCCGACGCTTCCCAGCTTGCCCCGGAAACGATCGGAACACCCCGTGTCCGCGCCAACACAACCCTTGTGCAGCAACGACAACGACGAGGCTCCAGCGTACTCCCGCCCACGTCGAGCCCGGGTTCGGGCGTGCGGCACCCGTTCAGCGGTTGACGCTGTCGTCCCGGTGGAGGTGGCTGAGGTCGTACTCCCGCGCCGCGGTTCGCTGGGGCCGGGTGCGGAGCAGGGACTCGTCCGGGGAGGAGTCCACGTCGTTCAGGCCGAGGGTGACCGCGTGGCGGATCTGTTCGCGGTTTTCGCGCACGACGGAGGAGAAGAAGTCGTCGATGCGGGGGTCGAGGAGGACTTCCAGGAGCACGCGGAAGGAAGCGTCCACGGCCGCGCGGACGATCTCGTCGTGGAAGGGCAGGCGGCGCAGGCGGCCGAGTTGCGGGTCGGCGGCGAGCTTTTCCGTGATGATCGCGCGCAGTTCCACCTTGTTCTCGCTGAGGGACTTCGCGAGGTTCTCCGGGTAGTTGCCCGTCTCGAGGACCTTGACGACCTCGTCCATCACGGCGATCGTCACGGGTTTCTTGATGGCGCGCACGAGCGGGTCGGACAGCCGGTCCATCAGCCGGTAGAAGAACTGCTCCCCGACCGCCCGGTCGGCCGCCCGGCCGATGCGGATGAGCAGCAGCAGCCCGGCGATCAGGTGGTGCTGCGCGACGAACGGCGGGTACGCGACCGGGATCATCGCGAAGACCTCGTACCAGTTGCGCGTGAGGAAGGCCGTGCGCCAGGCGACCTTGCGCCACCGCCACAGGAAGTGGAGCAGGAAGATGCCGCAGATGACGCAGTCGACCCGGAAGAACCACGCGTCGGCCTCGGGCGGGGGCGGGGAGCCGAGCAGCAGGTAGCCCAGGCCGCCCACGGAGACGACAGCGAGCAGGAACATCACCCAGTCGTCCACGTGCACGTTGCCGGGGAGGATCCCGCTGTTGAGCTCGGCCTCCCGCCGGCCGGTGGTGGTCATGCCATCTCCAGGAATCGACGCCGCGTGGCCCGATCATGGCACGTCACGACCCTGCGGGCCGCGCGACGAGCCCGCGGTCAGGCAGCGACGACCGGTCCCACCGGTACGGCCGGGTCCGAATCCACCCCCGTCGGCCACCCCGCCGCCGTCGAGCATCCGGCGACGAAGAGCACAGGCAGCGCCGGCAAAGCGACCTTGTCACGGATTCCGGAGACCCCGGACCGTCAGGCGAACGTCCGCGCCGCGCAACAGCTCCGCTGGATCACGCAACTGGCCCGAGCAGCGTCTCACCGAGCGGAGTCGTCAGGTACAGCACCGAACGCCCCGACCGTTGACCCGCCACCAGACCCGTCTCGCGCAGCACGCGCAGGTGCTGGGACACCGCGCTCGGCGAAACGCCCAGCGCCCCCGCCAGATCCGTGGTCGTGGCGGGCGAGCGCAGTGCCTCCAGCAGCTCGGCGCGCGGCCGTCCGAGCAACTTGACCACGGCGGCACCGGGACCGGCCAAGCCCACTGTCCACAGTGCACCGATGCCGCGCGCCGGGTAGCGCACCGTGGTCTGCGTCGCGGTGTTGTGCTTGATCAGCACGTCGGGCGAGCCGAGCACCAGCGGCATCAGCACCAGCCCACCGGGCCCCCGGTTGACGACCAGGTCCGGCCCGACCTCCGAGAGAACCAACCGTCCCGCCGTCCACCGCAACGACGGGTGCAGGTCCGCGAACAGCCGCTCGCTGCCCCCGACGGCCAGCTGCCGGGCCCGGTGGGCGACGTCCGCGTCGAGCACCGCGCGGATCCGCGGCCAGAACGGCGCCACCAGCCGGGAGTACGCCGTCCGCAATTCGCCGGCCAGCGAGGCCAACCCCGCCGCCGGACGCGCCGCCAAGCCGGCCAGCGCGGGCGGCAGGCGGTCGCCGAAGACGCGCGTCAGGCTCGCCCGCACGTGCCGCGCGGTGGTGTGCCTGAGCGCGGCGAGGTCGTCGTCGATCGTGCTGCTCACGTGGGCCGGGGCGGGGACGAGGAAATTGGGCCAGCTCGGCTTCTCGGCCGTCAGCAGCGCTCGCGCCAGCGGCACGTCGAGCGGATCACGCGCGAGCTCGTCGGCCGCCCACCGCAGCCAGCGCCGGTGAATCGGCCCGCGGTTGCGTCCGAGGACCTGGAGCAGCGCCGCCACCGTTTCCGACAACGGCGACACGGCGAACCGCGTCGCCGCCAGCTCGGCGACGCCGACCTCGACGATGCGCGCCACGGAGCCGAGTATGCAGCACCGGGCTAAATCGTGTCGGCGCTTCGCGGGGAACCGCAAGATCGGCCGCATGACGCGACTTCTGCCGGCGTACCGGCGACTGTGGTGGGCCGCCGGGATCAGCAACGTCGGCGACGGCGCCTTCACCACCGCCGTGCCCCTGCTGGCCGTCTCCGTGACGCGCGATCCGCGGCTGATCTCGCTGGTCACCGCCGCCGCGTTCGTACCGTGGCTGCTGCTCGCACTGCCCGCCGGCGCGTGGGCCGACCGCCACGACCGCGTGCGGCTGATGTGGCGCGCCCAGCTCGCGCAGGCCGTGGTCGCCGCCGCGGTCGCGCCGGCGGCCGCCCACGGCAGCATCACCCTGCTCGTGGTCGCCGCACTGGCCCTCGGCGCGGGCGACGTCGTCTTCGGCACGGCTGCGCAGGCGTTCCTGCCGGACGTCGTACCGAAACCCTTGCTGCACAGGGCCAACGGCTCCCTGCAGGCCGTCACCACGATCGGCGTCCAGTTCGCCGGCCCGCCACTGGGCAGCGTGCTGTTCGCCCTCGCCGCCGCGCTGCCGTTCGGCCTCGACGCCGCGTCGTTCGCCGCCTCCGCCGCCCTGATCGCGACGCTGCCCCGACGCCCGCACCGGGCCAGGCCGAAAGCCCCGATCACCGAAGGCCTGCGCTGGCTCGCACGCCACCGCCTGCTGCGCACCCTCACGCTGGTCCTGGGCGTGAACACGTTCTGCGGCCAGCTGGCCAACGCCACCCTCGTGCTCCTCGCGACCCAGACACTGCACGTCAGCGCCCGCGGCTACGGCGTGCTGCTCGCGGCCGCGGCGCTCGGCAGCGTCGCCGGCGGCCTGGTCAACGCGCGGATCGTCGCCCGCATCGGGCCGCCGGCCGCGCTGATCGCCAGCCTCGCGGTGAACACCGCCGTGTTCGCCGCCATCGGCCTGGCCCCGGCCGCGCTCGTGCTCGGCGCTCTCCTGGCGGTGAACGGTTTCGTTACCACGCTCTGGAACGTCGTCACCGTGAGCCTGCGCCAGGATCTCGTGCCCGCACCGTTGCTGGGGCGCGTGACCAGCGTCCACAAACTGCTCGGCTGGGGTCTCATCCCCCTCGGCACGCTGGCCGGCGGACTGATCGCGGCGTCCTTCGGCCTGCGCGCACCGTACCCGGTCGCCGGAACCGTGCGGGGGCTGGCCTTGCTCGCTGCGCTGCCGATCCTGCTGCAGGCCCGGCGAATCCACCGGGCCGGGGAGGAACCACCCGCGCCCTCGGCCGTCTCCGGGACCTGATGATCTGGCCGGTCCGCCGCGCCCTGCTCAAGCAGCCGAACAACTCCGACCCGACCAGGCCGGGGAAGCTGAACAACTCCCCCGGCCGTCGAACTCAAGCCGTGAGACCCACCGCGGCCTCGGCCGTGTTCACGAGGAACGTCAGCGTCTCCCGGAAGTACAGCTGCACGCTGTCGGCGTCGTGGCTCGTGTAGCCGATCGACAGGTCCTGGCCGAAGTGCAGTTCGTAGTCGCCGCCGCGGGTGGTGAGGACGCAGGCACCCTCGATGGCGGGCGCCAGGATCAGGTCGCCGTCCACGATCTGCTTCAGGTGCTCCAGCACGGGGTAGCCGTGGCTGGCCGCCTCGATCGCCGCCGTGTACGCGGCGTTGCTCAGCAGCACCGAGTACGGGCCCGCGACACCGGCCGAGCGCAGCCGAGCCAGTGCGTCGCCGATCGCCTTCGGGTAGGCGCTCGCCTCGGCCGGCAGGGCGACCGGGCTCAGCGACGACGCGGGGCGGATGCCCTCGATGCCGGCGCCCGCGAAGCCGTCGAAGACGATGCGGTCCTCGGCGTACGCGATGGCCTGCGCGGCGTCCTTCACCGGCTGCCAGTCGGGGTCCTTCGCGCCCCACTCCACGGAGTCGACGGCCTCGCGCGTGACCGTGAAGGGCACCTTCAGGTCCACGATCCGCTGAGCCGTGCGCAGCCGCGTGGTCACCCCGGTCAGGGGGCTGTCGATGCCCTCGACGTGCCCGGTGCCGACGGCCGAGAGCGTCGCGTCGTCGGCCACGACCACGTCGACCACCTTGCGCGCCGACGCGAACTCGGCGAACGTGCGCCGGGCCTCTTCCTCGAGGTCCGACCAGGCGGCGTCGGAGATCGGGGCGAGTTCGCGATGCAGGTTGTTCATGACCGGGGACTCCTTCGCAGGCTGCCGATGCCCAGTGACGTGCCGGGCTTGCGTGCCGGAGGTTCCGGCTCGGGTTCGTCCGCCGCGGCTTCGGCGACGGACGGGTCTTCCAGGAACTCCGCCGTGGGCACGTAGAACAACGCACCCGTCAGCGGCGTCGAGAAGTCGAGGATGGCGTCGGTGTTGCCGGGCGGCGAGCCGACGAACATGTTCTCGAGCATCGTCTCGATGATCGAGGGGGTCTTGGCGTAGCCGATGAAGTACGTGCCGAACTCGCCGTACGCGGGCCGCCCGAAGGGCATGTTGTCGCGCAGGATCTCGAGCTCGTTGCCGTCCTCGTCTTCGATCACGTTGAGCGCGATGTGCGAGTTGGCGGGCTTCTCCTCGTCCGACAGCTCCACATCGGACAGTTTGCGCCGGCCGATCACCAGCTCCTGCTGCTCGGTGGTGAGCTTGTTCCACGCCGCCATGTCGTGCAGGTACTTCTGCACGATCACGTAGCTGCCGCCGTTGAACGCCCCGTCGTCGTCGACCAGCACGGCGTCGACGGCGCCGCGGCCGGTCGGGTTCTCGGTGCCGTCGACGAAGCCGAGCACGTCACGCGCGTCGAAGTAGCGGAAGCCCTGCACCTCGTCGACGACCGTGACCACGCCGTCGAGCCGCGCCATGATCAGCGACTCGAGCTCGAAGCACAGGTCCATGCGCTCGGCCCGCAGGTGGAACAGCAGGTCGGCGGGCGTCGTCACGCTCGCGTGCTTGTCACCGGCGAACACGGGCAGGTCGTGCAGCTCGGCCGGACGCGGCGAGCCGTAGATCCGGTCCCATGCCGAGGAACTGAGGCCCGCCACGCAGCTGAGCCCGCCGTCCAGCGACCGGAACCCGACGGAACGCTGCAAGCCGGACAGATCCGCCAGCAGATCCCTCGCCACGGACTCCCCGCCGGGGTTCACGCGGACCACCAGGAAGATCGCCGCGCGCGTGAGCGGGCCGATCACCCCCTGCGGCTCCGGGGGCAGCTCGGCTGAAGACGCCGTCACCGCTCACCTCCGGCGCAGCGTACCTTCTCGACCACTCGCCCTCCCACCTGCCTGACTGAACGACGCGAATACTAACCCGGCACTGCGAATTCCTCTGCCGCACTCACACGGCCGGGACACGCGGGCCGTCAGGCCGTGCGAAAGAGTTGCCCGAGCACCCGCGGCACGGCTTCTTCGAGTTCGGAAGCCACCGACTCGCGGCCGGCCAGGTAACGGAGCAGGACCTGCTGGAACAGGCCGTCGAAGGTCGTGTACGCCACCGCCTCCGACACCTGCGGCGGGGCGCCGGTCAGCTCGGCGTAGCGCTCGACGACCCGCCAGATCATGGCCTGGCGGCGGTCTTCGATGTCGAGCACGTCGGCGCGGAAGGACTCCTCGAACAGGCTCTGGTTGCGCAGGTCGTACCAGAGGCGGTGCATCACCGCGTCGGTGCGCAGCGTGGTCGCCATGGCCGCGCCGAAACCGCGTTCGAGCTCGTCGGCGGTGCTCGCCTCGGCGACCACGTCGTCGTAGCGCGTCACGCAGACCTCTTCGAACTTGCGCACCGAATAGGTGAGCAGCTCGACCTTGTCGGCGAAGTAGTAGTGCAGCACGCCGTGGGAAAAATCCGACTTCTGGGCGATCTCACGCAGGCTCGTGCGGGCGTAACCCAGGCCGGCGAGCGCCTGCAGCGCGGATTCCGCCAGCTGTTCACGCCGCTGGGCGAACTTGTCCACGCCCCGGCGCGAGATGCGCTCCTTGGCCTGCGTCACGCCGGGAGTCTAGCGCGACCCGACAAAATCTTGACGACTGTCCAAAATTGGCTACGGTGTGACCTCCGCCGCAGGTACGACCTGAGCGGGCGGACCGCGCTGGTGACGGATGGGGCACAGGGTCTCGGCGCGGGGATGGTCGAAGCGCTCGCGATGGCCGGCGCCACCGTGGTCGTCGCCGACGTGCGGGAGGAACAGGGCCGCGCGACCGCCGACTCGATCAAACAGACCGGCGCGACGGCCGGGTTCGTCCCCCCTCGAGGCGACGGACGACGAGCGCTGGGAGCGCGCCGTGGCCGGTGTCGTCGGCGAGTACGACGGCCTCCACGTGCTCGCGAACAACGCGGGTGTGGAGATCACCGGCCTCGTCGCGGGCTTCGACCCGGCCCACGTGCGCAAGATGCTCGAGGTCAACGTGCTGGGCACCGCGCTGGGTGCGAAGCACGCGTTCCGCGCGATGCGCCCGGGCGGCGCGGCCGGCAACGGCGGCGCGGTGGCCTCGTGCCCACGCAGATGGGCAACCGGCTGGCCAATGACGTCGTCGACCGTGCCGAGGACATGATCATCACCGGCGGGTTCAACGTCTACTCCGCCGAGGTGGAGCAGGCCCTGATGACGCACCCGGCGGTGCAGGACTGCGCCGTGGTCGGGCTGCCGCACGAGAAGTGGGGCGAGCAGGTCACCGCCGTCGTCCAGCTCCACAGAGGACGGTCGGTCACGTCGGACGAGCTGCGAGCCATGGCGAAGGACCTGTTGGGAACCGTGAAACCGCCGAAGGCGGTGGAAATCTGGCCGGGCCTGCCGAGGTCGAAGGTGGGCAAGGTGCTGAAGACGGACGTGAAGGCTCAGTTCCTGGGTTGAGCGGGTCTCCGACCGACGGGCAGCCGTTCGACGAGCTTCACCAGCCAGGCGTGCGCGGCGATCCCACACAGCCCCACTACCAGGCCGACGGCGAGGCCGGCCACCACGTCGTGCGGATAGTGCGCACCGAGGTACACCCGCGACGCGCCGACGAGCACCGCGAACACCGTGGCCCCCGCACCCCAGGTGCGCCGGATCAGCAGCACGGCACCGGCGAAGGCGGCGGCGATCACCGTGTGGTTGCTGGGAAAGGAGTAGTCCGCGGGCGCGTCACACGGCAGCAGCGTGTGCACGCCGGCCACCACCCGGCACGGCCGGACCTCCGCGAACAGCGCCTTCAGCACCGTGTCGAACCCGAGCGCCACGGCCACCGCGATCGGCACCCACACGGCACGGGCAAGCGCGGCCGCACCGCGGGCGCGCCACAGCAGCACCAGCATCGCCGGCACCACGAGAAAGACGCCGTATTCGCCGAACACCACGGCGAAGCCGGCCAGCCAGTGCTGCGACCACGCGAAATCCGTGACCGCGCGGTAGATCCCGGCGTCACCACGCCAGCCAGAAACAACATCCATATCGAAATACTACACGCTCGTCAAAGTACGACACCGGTGTAGATTCGATCCCATGCCAAGCAGGGAACGCCGCGCGCCCGGGGAGCTCGAAGCCGAGGTGCTCGGCGTGCTGTGGGACGTGGGCCGGCCGGTGTCCGCGACGGAGGTGCAAGAGCGGCTCGGCGGTGCGCTGGCCTACACCACCGTCGTGACGATCCTGTCGAGGTTGTTCGAGAAGGGCGTCGCGACCAGGGAGAAGCGCGGGCGGTCGTTCGCGTACCGCCCGGTGGACGACGAGCCCGGCCTGGCGGCCCGGCGGATGCGCAAGGTGCTCGACGCCGAGGCCGACCGGCCGGGCGTGCTGGCGCGGTTCGTGTCGAACCTGTCGGCCGAGGACGAGCAGCTGTTGCGCGACCTGCTGCGCGAGAACGGTGGCTGACGTGGACCCCGAGGTGTTCGTCCCGCTCCTGCTGCCGCTGGCCGGATGGCCGGTGGCGCGGTGGGTCGCGCCGCGGCTGGCGCCGAGGGCGGCGAGCTGGGTGCTCACCGGCTGTGCGCTGGTGCTCGCGGTGAGCAGCACGAGCGCGCTCGTGTTGCTGGCCGCGCGGGGGCTGGCGCGGGTTCCGTGGGTGGCTTCGCTGGGCGGTTTCGGCGTTTCGTCGTTCGAGGATGCGAACGCGCCACTCGCCTTCGCGGCCGGTACGGGCCTGATCGCCGCGGCGGCGGCGCTGGTGTGCACGGGAATCCGGTACGTGCGCCGGTATCTCGGCGTCAGCGCCGAACTCGACGCGCACGGCGGCACCGGCCAAGTCGTGGTGCTGCCCACGGCGGAACCGATCGCGTTCGCGGCAGCCGGCCGCATCGCCGTGTCCAGTGGGCTGCTGGCCGCATTGGACGCAGGGGAACGGCGCGCACTCTTCGCTCACGAACGCGCACACTTGGCTTTGCGCCACCACTTCTTCGCCGCGGGCCTCACCGTCGCCTCGGCGCTCAACCCCCTGCTGCGACCCCTCGGCACCGCCGCGCGCTTCGCGCTCGAACGCTGGGCCGACGAAACGGCCGCGGCCCACGTCGGCGACCGGCGCGTGGTCGCCACGGCCGTCGCGAAAGCCGCGCTGGCGGGCAAATCCGGCCGATCGCCCGTGCTCGCCGCGACGGGAGGCCCGGTGCCGCAACGGGTCCGGGCGTTGCTCAGCCCGCGGTCGCCGAAAGGTCCCTTGGCCGCCCTGGCGATCGCGCTCGTGCTCGGTGTTTGCGGGATTTCCGCGGCGAACGCGCTCGACGCGGCGATCGACCTGCACGCCGGCGTAGAACTGGCCCAGGCCGCGTATCCGCGCGAACACTGAGCGCGAGCCTCGAACAATCACCGGCACAGACCGTTGTCCGGTCTTGCCCACTCCCACGGGGAGAAAGAAAACGCCCCCCGGCCGAGCTCCGCTCCGGTGCCGCTACCGTTGGCGTTTCGAGCGCCGGGTGACGTCGAGCCCCGGCATGTCGGTGAAACTGCAGAAGAGGAGCCCTGATGCGTCGCACCAAGGCCTCCGGTCCGCTGCGCGCGGCCCAAGTCGCGCTCGTGGTCGTGTCCCTGCTCGTGCTGGGCGGCACCGGCTACGCGTATTCGACGCTGCAGTCACTCACCGACGGCCTGACCAGGGCCGATGTGATCACCGCCGGCGACGCGCCCCCGCTCGGCGAGCAGAACATCCTCATGGTCGGCCTCGACACCCGCACCGACGCGCAGGGCAACCCGCTGCCGGCCGACGTGCTGTCACAACTGCACGCGGGTGGCGCCGACGACGGTGGTGACACCACCGACACGATGATCGTCATCCACATCCCCGCGGGCGGCGGCCAGGCGACCGCGATCTCCATCCCACGTGACTCCTACGTGCAGATTTCCGGCGACTACGGCAAGCACAAGATCAACTCCGCGTACACCTACGGGCTCGTGGCGGAGAAGAACAAGCTGGTCGCACAGGGTGTGTCGGGCGCGCAGCTGGAAACGGACTCGGCGCAGGCCGGCGCGAAGACCGCGATCGATACCGTGCAGCAGTTCACCGGGCTCAAGATCACGCACTACGCGGCCGTGAACCTCGCCGGGTTCTACTACCTGAGCGAGGCCGTCGGCGGTGTGCCGGTGTGCCTGAGCAAAGCCGTGCACGATTCGTACTCCGGCGCGAACTTCGCGGCGGGCCCGCAGAGCGTCGGCGGCGCGAAGGCGCTGCAGTTCGTGCGCCAGCGCCACGGGCTGCCCAACGGTGACCTCGACCGCATCAAGCGCCAGCAGGTGTTCATGGCGAGCATGGCCAAGACGATCCTGTCGGCCGGCACGCTCGCCGACCCGGGCAAGCTCGACGACCTGATCACCGCCGTGAAGAAGGCCGTCGTCGTCGACTCGGGCTGGGACATCGTCGGGTTCGCCCAGCAGCTGCACGGCATGAGCGCGGGCGCACTGAAGTTCGTCACCGTGCCGGTGGTGAGCATCTCGCTCAAGACGCCGTCAGACGGCGACGCCGTGCAGGTGGATCCCGACCAGGTGCAGCAGTTCGTGCGCCAGCAGCTGGGCACACCGGACACCTCGTCGAACGCGCCGGCCGCGCCCGGTGACTCCAGCCTGAGCCAGTACACCGTGGACGTGCGCAACGCGTCGGACACCAGCGGCCTGGCCGCGACCGTGGCCGACAAGCTCGCGGCCGCCGGCTACGGCAAGGGCACGGTGGCCAACGCGACCACGCGCAAGATGTCGATCGTCTTCTACGGTGGCGGCCAGAAGACCGAGGCGACGAAAATCGCGAAGTCGCTCGGCGGCATCGCCGTGAGCCCCGACTCCTCGTTGGACAAGGACCACTTCCGCGTGTTCCTGGGCAAGGACTACAAGGACGCCAGCGGTTCGTCGAGCAGCATGGGCGCGCCGCGGGTGCACCCGGCGGCGTTCGTGAGCCCGGCGCCCGCTCAGGCCCCGCCGCCGATCACCGGCGACGGCGTCCCCTGTGTGAACTGAGTCCTTTTCGTCCCGAAATATCACTTTCGCGCATCAAGAGAATTCACCCTGAAATCGCGTTTCCGGTAACGCCCGCTCAGCGGTCCCACGACTGAGCGGGTGAACCGAAACAACGGCGAAAAGGGTTTCCCGCCATGCCCGAAAGACAGAAACCGGCCAACCTCGCGAAGCTGTTGAGCCTGCTTTTCGCGGCGAATGCGAAACGCGTTGCCGCGAGTGCCGAAGAGCTCGCGCAGCGTGTGCTCTCGACCGTCGGCGCCCGCCAGCCGGAGTCGCGGATCTCGGCCGACTCGCAGACCTACTGGCACCGGCCAGGTGGAGATCGCTGGCAGGCCAACGCACATTGGCGTGACGCGTCCGTGTTCCAAGGTACCGATCTGTGGTCGCGGCTCGGCAAAGAGCACCTCGATCTGTTCGACGCGGGCGCGCGGATGGCGGGTTTCACCGAGCCTTGGCACCGCGTTCTGGAATGGGGCTGTGGCGGCGGCGCGAACGCTATTCACTTCGCACCACGAGCCGGGGAATTCATCGGCGTCGACATCGCGACGGAAACATTGCAGGAATGCGAACGACAGGTGAAAGCCGCCTGCGACACACCGTTCCTGCCGGTGGCGATCGACGTCGCGAACCCCGAACAAGCACTCGACGCCATCGGCGAGAAAGTCGACGTTTTCTTCTCCTGTTACGTTTTCGAACTCATCCCCACACCCGAGTACGGCGAACGCCTGCTGCGCATCGCCCGGCAGCTGCTCACGCCCGGCGGCCTGGCGATGATCCAGATCAAGTACGACCCCGGCGCGTGGCGCACCGGCCCGCGCCGCCGCGCGTACCGCACCGGCCTCGCCGAGATGACCACCTACGGCATCGACGCCTTCTGGCAGACCGCCACGCGCTGTGGACTCGCGCCACTGGCCGTGCACCTCGTCCCGCGCAACGAGCTGGACGAACGCTACGCGTACTTCTTCCTGCACAACGGAACCGGCACCGGAGACCACCACTGAGCAGCGAAGAGTACCAACTGTGATCACCATGCCACAACAAGTTCATGATCATCACCACAGCAGCGTGTTCACTCAAGCACGGTAGGTAAACTTAGGGGACGCAAACAACTACCCCGAACGGAGCCAACGCCGCCTCCCTCTGGACCAGTGGACCCCGGGAGGGCTGAGCTTTGGCGACCCCGCCGATCGAGATCACCGGCACCGAACAGCGCGTCGAGGAACTGCTGGCGACTCAGCCTCAGCTGCGCGACGCCGTACCCGACCCCACGATCACCGAGGCCATCCGACGGCCTGGGCTGCCGCTGGTCGAGCTGATCGAAACGGTGATGACGGGGTACGCCGAGCGCGCCGCGTTCGCCGAGCGGGCCGGCGAAACCGTCACAGACCCGGCGACGGGCCGCATGTCGCGCCGGCTGCTGCCGCGGTTCGACACCGTGACCTACCGCGAAGCCTGGGAACGTGCGGGCGCCCTCGCCGGCGAGTGGACCCACCACGCGGACCACCCCGTGGCCGCCGGGGATTTCGTGGCCACCCTCGGGTTCATCAGCACCGAGTACTCGATCGTCGACCTCGCCTGCGTGCGCGCGGGTGTGGTTTCCGTGCCCCTGCAGGCGGGCGCTACCGCGGGCACCCTCAGGCCGATCGTCACCGAGACCGGGCCGAAGCTGCTCGCGTCCAATGTGGACAACCTCGACACCGCCGTGGACCTCGTGCTCGACGCCGCGACCGTGCAGCGCCTGGTGGTGTTCGACTACCACCCGGAGACCGACCGCGAGAAGTTCGAAGCTGCCCGCGCGCGACTCGCCGCGGCCGACAGCGCGGTCGTCCTCGAACCGCTCGCCGCCGTGCTCGAACGCGGCGCCACGGCCGCTCCCGCGCCGGTGGTCGAAGCGGACCCGGAACGCCTGTCGCTGCTCGTCTACACCTCGGGCAGCACCGGCACCCCCAAGGGTGCGATGTACCCCGACCGGCTGGTCGCGAACCTGTGGCTGGGGATGTTCCCCGAGCGCCCCGCGTTCCCCGTGGTCAACCTCAATTTCCTGCCGTTGAGCCACATCATGGGCCGGGCACTGCTCGTCGGCACGCTGGCCGTGGGCGGCACCGTGCACTTCGCGGCGAAGAGTGATCTGTCCACTTTGTTCGAAGACGTCGCCCTCACGCGGCCCACCGAGCTCGTGGTCGTGCCCCGCATCTGCGACATGATCTTCCAGCACTACCAGAGCGAGCTCGACCGCCGCGCGCTCGGCGCCGGGTACTCCGCCGAGCTGGAAAACGAGGTCAAGCTCGACCTGCGCTCGAACTTCCTGGGCGGCCGCATCACGTGGGCGGGGTTCGGTTCCGCACCGTTGTCGGCCGACCTGCAGGCGTTCGTCGAATCGCTGCTGGGCATCGAACTGCACGACGCCTACGGCTCCACCGAGGCCGGCATCGTGCTGTGGGACCACGTGCTGATGCGCCCGGCCGTGGTCGACTACAAGCTCGACGACGTCCCGGAGCTCGGCTACTACTCCACCGACACTCCGCACCCGCGCGGTGAACTGCTACTCAAGGCGAGGTCTGTGGTGCCGGGCTACTACCAGCGCCCGGACGCGACGGCCGAGGTCTTCGACGCCGAGGGCTACTACCGCACCGGCGACGTGATGGCCGAGACCGCACCGGACACGCTGCACTACCTCGACCGGCGCAAGAACGTGCTGAAGCTTTCTCAGGGCGAGTTCGTGGCCGTGTCGCGGTTGGAGGCCGAGTTCGCGGCCGCGCCGGCGATCCGGCAGATCTACCTCTACGGCAGCAGCGAGCGCGCGTATTTGCTCGCGGTGATCGTGCCGACGCCCGAAGCGTTGGAGACGTTCGATGACACCGAAAAGCTCAAGGCGCAGCTGAGTGAGTCGCTGCAGAGCATCGTGAAGGAGTCGGACCTCAACTCCTACGAGATCCCGCGCGACTTCCTCGTGGAGACCGAACCGTTCAGCCCGGAAAACGGGCTGCTCACGGGAATCCGCAAGCTGGCGCGGCCGAAGCTCAAGGAGCACTACGGCGAGCGGCTCGAACTGCTCTACCACGAGATCGCCGAACGCGAGGCGAGTGAGCTGCGCGAACTGCGGCAGGTCGGGCTTTCCCAGCCGGTGTTCGACACGGTGGCGCGCGCCGCGCAGGCGCTGCTGGGCTCGGCGTCGGGCGAGCTGAGCCCCGAAGCACACTTCGTGGAGATGGGCGGCGATTCGTTGTCGGCGCTCTCGTTCTCCAACCTGCTGCGGGAGATCTTCGACGTCGAGGTACCGGTGGGCGTCGTGATCAGCCCAGCCACCGACCTGCGCAAGCTCGCCGCGTACATCGAGGACGCGCGCGAGTCGGGCGCGAGGCGGCCCACGTTCGCGGCGGTCCACGGCGCCGGCAGCACCGAAGCCCGCGCGGACGCGCTGACGCTCGACAAGTTCCTCGACGCGGCCACGTTGGAGGCCGCGCGCACCGTGGCTCGGCCGAGCGGCACCGTCGCCACGGTGCTGCTGACCGGCGCCAACGGTTACCTCGGCCGGTTCCTGTGCCTCGAATGGCTCGAACGCCTCGCCGAATCGGGCGGCCGGCTCGTGTGTCTCGTCCGCGGCAGCTCGGCCGAAACCGCCTATCGGCGTCTCGAAGCCGCGTTCGACAGCGGCGACGCCGAGCTGCTGCGCCACTTCCGCGAGCTGGCGGCCGATCACCTGGAGGTGCTCGCGGGTGACATCGGCGAGCCAGACCTCGGCCTCGACGCGCCGACGTGGCGGCGGCTGGCCGAGACCGTCGACCTCATCGTGCACCCGGCCGCGCTGGTCAACCACGTGCTGCCCTACGACCAGCTGTTCGGTCCCAACGTCGTGGGCACGGCGGAGCTGATGCGCATGGCGTTGACCACCCGGCTGAAGCCCATCACGTATCTGTCCACAGTGGCCGTGGTCGCCGACCAGGCGTCCTCGGGTGACGAGGTTTCCGACATCCGCGTGACGAGCCCCGTGCGCCGGCTCGGCGACGGGTACGCCAGCGGTTACGCCACCAGCAAGTGGGCCGGCGAGGTGCTGCTGCGCGAGGCCAACGACGCGTTCAGCCTGCCCGTGGCCACGTTCCGCTCCGACATGATCCTGGCCCACAGCAGGTTCTCGGGCCAGCTCAACGTGCCGGACATGTTCACGCGCCTGCTGCTCAGTCTTATCGTCACGGGCATCGCACCAGGTTCCTTCTACTCTTCGCCGGCGCCCGCCCACTACGACGGCCTGCCCGCCGACTTCACCGCCGAGGCCATCACCACCCTCGGCCTCCAGGCGACCGAGGGCTACCGCACCTACAACGTCCTCAATCCCCACGAGGACGGTGTCTCCCTCGACACGATCGTCGACTGGCTCGCGGCGGCCGGCCACCCCATCCAACGCATCGACGACCACGCGACCTGGTTCGCCCGCTTCGAGACGGCCATCCGTGGCCTGCCGGAGAAGCAGAAGCAGCATTCTGCTGCTACCCCTGCTCCACGCCTTCGCCCAGCCCCTGACTCCCGTCGACGGTGCCGGCATTCCCACCGCCCACTTCCGCTCGGCCGTCCAGGACGCCGGAATCGGCCCGGACAAGGACATCCCGCACGTCACGGCCGAGCTGATCCGGAAGTACGCGGCGGATCTGGCTCAGCTGAACCTGATCTGAAGTCCGCGCTCGCGTTGCACTCACGCGGGTGGACAAGATCACTGCGGCGCAGCACGCGCCCCAACCGCATCCGCGCACGCAGCGACGCGGTGAACCCGGCACCAGGAAGTCCGACTTCGGGGAGCGGGCACCCGAGGCCGTCACAAAAGCAGTCGTGGACGCGACCTGGCTGTGATTACCCTGTCCTGATGGGGCACAAGGGAATCCGCGACGGCGGGCCACCACGCGACCCGGCGTTCCGGCCGGAAGACGTGGTGGGGTTGCCGATCCGCAAGGCCGTGATCGAGCTGACCCGCCACGGCTACCTCATCGACACGCCGACCACCCACGACCGGACCTTGCTGAAAATGCACAACCGGGTGCGGCTGACGGCGAGCGAGGGCGTGATCACCGGCGTGACCGTCGGCTGAACTCCCCTGAGCGCACGAAAAGCGGGGCCGGTCCACAGTGGACCGGCCCCGCTTTTCGTGCGGGCTGTGGATCAGGCGTTGCCGCGACGACGGCGAACCAGCACCAGCATCGCGCCGCCGGCCAGGACGAGGCCCGCGCCGATGCCGATGGGCAGCGAGGCGTTCACGCCGGTGTTGGCCAGCGGGGCCGAGCCACCGGCCGGGGCGGCCGGGGTGGTCGTGGGCGCCGCGGGGGTGGTCGGCGGGGTGACGCCGGCCTCGGTCCACGTGGCCGAAGCCGCGGTCTCGACCGAGGTCTTCTGCGACTCGGCGACGATCAGCGACTGCGCCGGGTGCTTCGCGTAGTCCTCGCCCACGAACAGGCGGCCGGTGTCGAGGTGGCCGACGGCCTTGAGCGCCAGCTCGGCGCTGCCGGCCTTCGCGTCCTCGGGCACGTCGAGGTAAAGCTTGCTGCCGTCCTTGACCTGGCTCTCCGTCACGGCCTTGCCGTCGGCGTCGACGAGCTTCACGCCGTCGGGCAGCTTCGTGGTGAGGTCGGTGACGTCACCGCTCGAGGTGACGGTGAACGGGCCGATGCGCGTGCCGGCCTCACCCTTGGCCGAGGCCGGGGTGATGCTCAGGGTCGGCTTGGGCTGCTGGCCGATGCCGACGTTGTCGCTGCCGGTCAGGTAGTCGTACAACGCGAGGATGTCGGCACCGTGGTCGGCCGCGTGGGAAATGTCGTCCAGCACCGGGTGTTCGCGGTTGAGGTTCTCGTCGTCGCTGAAGTGCCACACGGCGGCCTGCGTGCCCGCGATGGCCTCATCCTGCGACAGACCGTCGTGCAGAGTCACGCCCTTGGCCGACAGTTCGGACTCGATGCCCTTGAGGTCCTCGGAGGGGAAGCCGTGGTGCAGGACCCAGTTGATCTTCGCGTTGTTCCTGGTGAACGGCGAGTCCGGGTTCGGGTACTTGTCCCAGGGCGTCTCGAGCATGTCCTGGCCCGCGTCGATGTTCGTCTCGATCTCGACGCAGTACAGCTTCAGCGTGCTGCCGTCGGAGAGCTTCAGGCCGAACAGCACCGTGTTGTAGTAGTGCTTGACGTCATTGCCCTTGTCGAGGTTGACCCCGATGCCCTCGGTGAAGGCGCCGGGAACGAGGCGCCCACGAGCCGCGCCGTCCTCGGCCTTCGTACCGGCGGTGCCGGTGGTGCCTGTTTGCGCGGTGGCGCCCTGCGCCGCCAGCAGCAGCGCGGCGGCCGCGGCTGCAGCCGCGATCCCGCCTCGCACCAGACCTGACCTGAACTGCATCTGTTCTCCCATCCAAGCCCGAACCGGAAAGTCGGAGCCGCGTGAGAAAACACACCCCGATCACGACGGCCACCAATCAGGTGAGAATCCACCCAGTCAAGCGATGCGGAAGCATACACACAGCTCACACGGCCACCCACGGTGGTCCCCACGACCTTCGAAGTCGTCCACCTGGGCGTCACCACGGCGTTTGCACTCCGTCACCGACCAATTCGGGCACACCCCGTTTTCCTGGGTATACACCTGGTGTAGAGTCAACGCGTATAGCCACCATCCGGAGGGGACCAGACATGTCGGTGGGGACCACCCTGCTCGCCTTGCTCGAGCCAGGACCGCGGCACGGGTACGACCTGAAGCGCGCGTACGACGAACAGTTCGGCCAGGACCGCCCGCTCGCCTACGGGCAGGTCTACGCCACACTGTCGCGCCTGCTGAAGAACGGCCTCGTCGAGGTCGCCGGCGTCGAGGCGGGCGACGGGCCCGAGCGCAAGCGCTACACGATCACCGACGCGGGCGTGACCGACGTCGAGCGGTGGCTGGAGACGCCCGAAAACCCCGAGCCGTACCTGCAGAACACGCTCTACACCAAGGTCGTGCTCGCGCTGCTGTCCGGCCGCAGTGCCACGACCGTGCTCGACGCGCAGCGCACCAAGCACCTCGGCGCGATGCGCGAGCTCACCCGCCGCAAGCGCGACGGCGATCTCGCGACACAGCTGATCTGTGACCACGCGCTGTTCCACCTCGAAGCCGACCTGCGCTGGCTGGAGCTCACCGCCGCGCGGCTCGACGAGCTGGCCGCGCAGGTGCGCTCATGACGCAAGCCCTGCTCGTCGCGGAAGGCGTGGAGAAGGCGTTCGGCCCCACGCAGGCGCTGCGCGGCGCCTGCGTGTCCGTCGCGGCCGGGGAGGTGCTCGCGATCATGGGCCCCTCGGGATCGGGCAAGTCGACGCTGCTGCACTGCCTCGCGGGCATCGTCCACCCCGACGCCGGCACCATCACCTACGGCGGCCGCGACCTCGTCGCCATGAGCGACCGCGAGCGAAGTGCGTTGCGGCGCACCGAGTTCGGCTTCGTGTTCCAGTTCGGCCAGCTCGTGCCCGAGCTGACGTGCCTGGAGAACGTCGCGCTGCCGCTGCGCCTGCAGAAGGTCGGGCGGCGCAAGGCCGAGGACGTCGCGCGTGAGTGGCTCGAGCGGCTGCAGGTGTCCGACGTCGCGGACAAGCGCCCCGGCGACGTCTCGGGCGGCCAGGGGCAGCGCATCGCCGTCGCCCGCGCGCTCGTCACGCGGCCGAAGGTGGTCTTCGCCGACGAGCCGACGGGCGCACTCGACTCGCTCAACGGCGAGAAGGTCATGCGCATGTTCACCGAAGCCGCGCGGGAGACCGACGCGGCGGTGGTGCTCGTGACGCACGAAGCCCGCGTCGCGGCGTACTCGGACCACGAGATCGTGGTGCGCGACGGGCGCGTGGCGGACCCGGAGTTCGCGCAGTGATCGCGAACCTGGCACTCGGCCTCCGGCTGGCCGTCGGGGGCGGCCGGATGTCGGGACAGGCGCTGCTGCGCCTCGCCATGACGGCGGCGGGCATCGGGCTCGTCGTGGCGGTGCTGCTGCCCGCGGCCTCGGTGAGCTCGGTCGTGAGCGGCACGGAGAACCGGGCCGCGGCGGCCACACCGAGCACGGCCGCGCGCCCCGGTGTCGACCCGCTGTACCTGGTCCGCTGGTCGGTGTTCGCCGGCACCCGGTTCGTCACGCTGCGATCGGTCGCGGCGAGCGGGCCGAACGCGCCGGTGCCGCCCGGGCTGAGCGCGGTGCCGAAGCCCGGTGAGCTGGTGGCTTCGCCGGAGCTCGTGCGGGTGCTTTCCGGCCCGGACGGCGCTTCGCTGCGCAGCCGGCTGCCGGCCGCGCCGGTGGCGACGATCGCGAAACCCGGGCTCGTGGCCGCCGGCGACCTCACGGCCTGGTACGGCACGACACCCGACGACGTACGGGCGAGCCCGGACGTGACCACGGTCTACGGCTTCGGCGGCGGGCAGGTCCCGCGGGTCGCCGTGCAGGCTTCGGTGCTCGCCGCGGTGCTGCCGGTCGTCGTGGCGCTGCTGCTGCCCTTGCTGATCTTCGTGACCACGGCGTCGCGCATGGGTGCGGCGCAACGCGATCAGCGGCTCGCGGCGCTGCGGCTGCTCGGTGTCGACGCACGGCACATCCGCTGGGTCGCGGCCGGCGAGTCGTTGCTGGGCGCGATGATCGGCCTGGTGCTCGGGGTGGCGTTGTTCCTCGCGATCCGCCCGACACTGGGGTCGCTCGACCTGTTCGGCTACCGCGTGTTCAGCGACGACTTCGTGCCACCGTGGCCACTCGCGGTGCTGGTGCTGCTGCTCGTGCCCGCGCTGGCCGTCGGGGCGGCGTTGTTCGGGCTGCGGCGCACGATCGTCGAGCCGCTCGGCGTGGTGCGCCAGGGCAAACCGGTGCGCCGGCGGATGTGGTGGCGCTGGGTGGTCACCGGTGTGGGCGTGCTGCTCGTCGGCACGGCGTACGCGACCGACCCGGGCGTCGGCAGCGACAGCGTCCTCGTCGCACTGACCGGGGGTTCCGCGTTCTTGCTGGTGGGGGTGACGGTGCTGCTGCCGTGGATCGTGGAGGGGATCGCGAGGCGGCTGCACGGCGGGCCGCCCGCGTGGCAGCTCGCCGTGCGGCGGTTGCAGCTCGACAGCGGCACGCCGAGCCGGGTCGTGTCGGGGCTGGTCGTGGTGGTGGCGGGCAGCATCCTGCTGCAGGTCGTGCTCAACTCGCTGTTCGCGGCCGACGCCGTCGAGGCCGAGACGGACCCGTCGTGGCCGGGCGCGGCGCAGGTGAGCGTGATCGCCGACGACGAGACGGCCGCCGAGGCGCAGCGGCGCGTCGCGAGCGCGGCCGGGCTGACGCAGGTGGGCACGATCCGCACCACGGAGGCGGTTTCCGGCGATCAGTGGACCACCGTGGAAGTCGGTTCGTGCGCCGCGCTGGCGTTGCGGGCGCAGCTGCCGTCCTGTGTGGACGGAAGCGTGTTCGCGATCGGTGACACGCGCGTGCCGACCGGGCAGGTTCGGCTCACGAAGTCCACCTCGGACCCCGGCGGCCCGAGGTGGACGGTCCCGGCGGGCGTGGTGCGCTTGCCGGCGACCTCGGCCGGACGGCGCCTGGAGGACACCCTGCTGGTCACCGAGGGAGCAGTCACCGGGCTCGCGCTGCCCAGCGGGTTGCCCCGGATCTACGCGACGGGCCCGGGGACCACGACGGCCGTGGCCGATCGCGTGGCGGCCTCCGTCGCGAGCCTGACCTGGCACGTCGAGGTGGACACGGACGAACGCCCGGGCGCGCCGACCGGGATCCTCGGCACGATCCGGGCGGTGCTGCTCACGGCGTCGCTCTTCGTGCTCGCGGTGGCGGCGCTGAGCCTGCTGCTGCTGGCGGTGGAACAGATCTCCGAACGGCGGCGGGCACTCGCGGCGCTGGCCGCGTCGGGTGTTCCGCTGGGTGTGCTGATCCGCAGCTCGTTCGCGCAGACCGCACTGCCCGTGGTGATCGGGGTGGCGCTGGCGGTGCTCGCGGGCACCGGGCTCACGTTGCCGATCCTGCGGGCCGCGGACATCCCGGTGAAGCTCGACGGCGGTCTGATCGCGAGCATGGCCGGCGCTGCCGTGGCGGCGGTCTTCGTGGTCACGGCGTTCACGATTCCGCTGCTGCGCCAGGTCACCAAGGTGGAATCTCTGCGCGCGGAGTGAAAGTTCACCACCCCGTCAAGCCCGCGACCCACCTTCGTCGCGGGCTTTTCGGGTCGGGCTCCTTCTCCGCCATCACTTTCTGCGCCAGCATGATCACCGCCCCAAGTCCCCTTTCGGAAGGTCGACCTGTATGCGAACCTTCAAACGGCTCGGTGCGGTGCTCGGCGCCACCACGCTGGCGCTGGTGATCCCGGCCGCCGCCGCGTATGCCGATCCCCCGCACAACCTCCCCCAGAACGCCAACGGGTACGAGCAGTCGTTCTCGCCCGCCTACGACTACGACGGCGACGGCTGCTACGCCACGCCGGCCATCGGTCCGGACGGCACGCTCAACCCCGGCCTCAACCCCTCGGGTGCGGTCAACGGCAGCTGCCGCGACCAGTCGGACCTCGACAACACCCAGACCTACTCCCGCTCGAAGTGCAACAACGGCTGGTGCGCAGTGGTCTACGCCAGTTACTTCGAGAAGGACCAGGCGGTGGCGGGCAGCAGCCTCGGCGGCCACCGGCACGACTGGGAGCACGTGATCTCCTGGATCAACCAGGCGAGCAACCAGGTCGAGTTCGTGACGACCACGCAGCACAGCAGCCAGGTCACCTACCCGCGCTCGCAGGTGCGCTTCGACGGCTCGCACCCGAAGGTCGTCTACCACAAGGACGGACTAAGCACACACTTCTTCCGCCTGGCCAACGGCAACGACGAGCCACCGGAGAACCACTACCACAACTGGCGGTACCCGCCGCTGGTCGGCTACGAGGGCTACCCGTCCACCGCGCTGCGCGACAAGCTGATGTCCGCCGACTTCGGCGCCGCCACGATCAAGATCAACGACGGCCGCTTCAACGGCCTGCTGTCGGCCTCGCTGCCATCGGGCATCCCGTTCGACCCGAACGCCTGACCGGCTCCCTGACGACGGGTGTCATCCTCGTTCCGGGGTGACACCCGTCTTCGGTGTCCTGCGTCACGACTTGCCACCCCGACTATGCACAGTCATACATCGTGATGCATAATCATACTCATGTCCAAGGTGCTCACTTCCCTTCCCGTCGGCGAACGGGTCGGCATCGCGTTCTCCGGTGGCCTCGACACGTCGGTTGCGGTCGCGTGGATGCGTGACAAAGGCGCGGTGCCCTGCACCTACACCGCCGACATCGGCCAGTACGACGAGCCCGACATCGAGTCAGTGCCGGGGCGCGCGACGTCCTACGGCGCCGAGCTCGGCCGGCTCGTCGACTGCAAGGAAGCGCTGGTCGAGGAGGGTCTGGCGGCCCTGACCTGCGGCGCGTTCCACATCCGCTCGGGCGGCCGCGCCTACTTCAACACCACGCCGCTGGGCCGCGCGGTCACCGGCACCCTGCTCGTGCGCGCAATGCTCGAGGACGACGTGCAGATCTGGGGCGACGGCTCCACCTACAAGGGCAACGACATCGAGCGGTTCTACCGCTACGGCCTCCTGGCCAACCCGGCCCTGCGCATCTACAAGCCGTGGCTCGACGCCGACTTCGTCACCGAACTCGGCGGGCGCAAGGAGATGTCCGAGTGGCTGGTCGCCCACGGCCTGCCATACCGCGACAGCACCGAGAAGGCCTACTCGACGGACGCCAACATCTGGGGCGCCACCCACGAGGCCAAGTCGCTGGAGCACCTCGACACGGGCATCGAGATCGTGGAGCCCATCATGGGCGTGCGGTTCTGGGACCCGGCGGTGGAGATCGCCCCCGAAGACGTCACCATCGGCTTCGAGCTCGGCCGCCCGGTCTCGATCAACGGCAAGCAGTTCGCGACGTCCGTCGACCTGGTCCTGGAGGCCAACGCCATCGGCGGCCGCCACGGGCTCGGCATGTCCGACCAGATCGAGAACCGCATCATCGAGGCCAAGAGCCGCGGCATCTACGAGGCCCCCGGCATGGCCCTGCTGCACGCCGCGTACGAGCGGCTCGTGAACGCGGTCCACAACGAGGACACCCTGGCCAGCTACCACAACGAAGGCCGCCGCCTCGGCCGCCTCATGTACGAGGGCCGCTGGCTCGACCCGCAGGCCATGATGCTGCGCGAGTCGCTGCAGCGCTGGGTCGGCACGGCCATCACGGGCACCGTGACGCTGCGGCTGCGCCGCGGCGAGGACTACTCGATCCTCGACACGTCCGGCCCTGCGTTCAGCTACCACCCGGACAAGCTGTCGATGGAGCGCACCGAGGACAGCGCCTTCGGCCCGGTCGACCGCATCGGCCAGCTCACGATGCGCAACCTGGACATCGCCGACTCGCGGGCGAAGCTGGAGCAGTACGCCGGCCTGGGCATGGTCGGCAACGGCACACACCCGGCCCTCATCGGCGCCGCCCAGGCCGCCTCCACGGGCCTCATCGGCGCCATGCCGGAGGGTGGCGCGGAGGCGATTGCTTCGCGCGGCCGGGCCGATGACGTGGAGTTGCTGGACAGCGCGGCCATGGAGTCGGGCACGGACTGATTTCTTTCACGGCACAAGCGCCCCGACTGCCCGGCAGTCGGGGCGTTTGTCGCTTCCGGGGCTTTCTGATTGCACCGAACCCTCGTGAAGCCAATGCCCGCCGCAAGCGTTCGCACGGTTTCGGCGACGGAGGGATGGGCGGATGGCGTTGGGCGAGAACCAACCCACCCAGGGCCATTAGTCCACAGTAGACACTCTAGAACGTCGGCGGTGTGATCAACCAAACCGCCTTCAACGGCTCACCCTCCCCGACATGCCACCGATGCGGCACCGTCGAATCGAGGTAAATCGCGTCGCCGGCTTCCAGGCGGACCTCGTCGTCGCCGACCCAGAAGATCATTTGACCCGCCAGGACGATGCCGCATTCCTCGCCGACGTGGGAGTGGGGGTGGCCACCGCTGGTGGCGCCCACCGGGGCTTCCACCCAGACGACCTCCATCTGGTGCTGGAGGTCGGGGCTGAGCAGTTCGTTCATGATCCCCGAGCCCGGGTACATGATGCGTTTGCGCTGCCCGCTCTTGGAAACCGAGTACCGCAGTGGGTTCGCCGGCGGGGCCTCGTTGCTGAACAGCTCGCCGACGGTGTGGCCGAGCACGTCGGCCAGGCGCTTCAACGCCTCGAGGGACGGGTTGGCGCGCCCCCGCTCCACCTGGCTGATGTAGCCGACGGAAAGCCCCACCGCCTCGGACACCTCCGTGAGCGTCGTCCGGCTCTCGTGGCGCCATTCGCGCAGCTTCGAGCCGATGTGCACGCCCTCCGACGTGCTGCGCGGCTCGTCGGACTGCTCGGGGGGTGAGGCCATGTGTCGCTCCTGCGCGGGCGGGGGTTGGGGTGAGGGGCCGAAGAACGTCAGAGGGCCACTGTACAAGTTTTACCGTGAGTTCAACCAGTGAAACATCAGCACCTTTACGAAAGATCAAAAACGACGCGCACGTCGATTCCGCAACGACCGTTGCATCCGGAGTGACCAGGAGTTATGACGCTGACCAGCACAAAGATCCACAGCATCAGCCTTGACACTCAGCTGAGTTGACAGTAAAAATCTGCACTCACAGCACGCCTCCAGCGGATCTGGTCCCCGCCGCCGCCGGCGTCGTCGTCTCGAATCATCCGAACCAATGACGCGGAGGAATGATGATGACTTTCCCTGGGCGGCACCGAAAACTCGCGCTGGCGTTGGCCACGGCCGCCGCGCTGGTCACCGCGTGCGGGTCGAGTGGGTCGAGCAGTGACAGCATCAAGATCGGCGTGCAGTTCGGCCTGACCGGCGCCGATGCCGCGTTCGACGCGGTCTACCAGGACTCCGCCAAGCTCGCCTTCGCCGACCTGACCAAGAACGGCGTGAACGGCCACTCCGTCGAACTGCTCTACGCCGACGACGCGAGCGACCCGGCCACCGCGGTCACGGTGGCGCGCAAGTACATCACGCAGGACAAGGTCTCCGTGCTCTACGGACCGGCGTTCACGCCCACCGCGCTGTCGACCATGCAGGTCGCCAGCAGCACGAAAACCCCGTTCTACACCCCGGGCAGCATCAACCCGCAGCTGACGAAACCGCTCAACAAGTACACCTTCGCCCCGGCGTTCTCCTCCGACGACGTCGCCGTCGGCATCGCCAAGCTCGTGCACTCCATGGGCGCCAAGAAGGTCGGCATGATGGTGGAAAGCGACGCGTACGGCGACGCCGCGCTGTCCGGCGCGAAGGCCGCGCTCGCGAAGTACGGCCTCACCGTCGATGCCACGCAGAAGATCGCCGCCAACGCCACGGACGCCACGAGCCAGGTGCAGGGCCTCAAAGACGCGGGCGTCGACGCCGTGCTGCTCGGCATCACCGCACCGCCGATGGCCGCCGTCATCAACGCCGAGATCCACCAGGCGACCTACCTGCCGCTGGTCACGTTCGCCGGCTCCAACACCTCGCTCGACCAGCTCGCGAAATCCGACCCGAAGGTGCGCTACTACGCGCTGACCCCGTTGGCGTGCCCCGTCGGCGACCCGTGCACGGCCGACTTCATGAAGGCCTGGAAGGCCGAGCACCCGACCACCGAGCCGATCGTGTGGACCGTGCAGGCCTACGCCGCGGCGAAGGCCTTCATCGCGGGCCTGCGCAACGCCAAGGACACCACGCCGGAAAGCCTCATCACCGGCCTGGAGACGATGCAGCCGTTCAAGACGCCGGAACTGCCGTGCCCCATCGCGTTCTCCACGACCTCGCACAAGGGCAACTCCTGCACCAACTTCTACGGCATCGCGGGCGGCAAGGTGTCGTTCTTCGGCAGCGACACCACCCAGAACCAGCTCACCGCCAACTGACCTGGCCCCAGTGAGGACTGATCGATGGTCACCACCGCCACTTTCGGCACCGGAATCGTCAACGGATTCGCCCTAGCCCTCGTCTCACTCGGTTTCACGCTCGTCTACCGCGCGACCGGCGTGGTCAACTTCGCCAACGGCAGCCAGATGGTGCTCGGCGGTTACGTCGCGTGGGAGCTCGGCTCGCACGGGTTCCCCGCCTGGGTGGTGATGCTCGGCGCGGTCGCCGCGGGTGTCGCGTCGGGGGTGGTCGTGGACCAGATCGCGTTGCGCCCGTTGCGCGGCGCGAGCCTGCTCGCCCAGATCATCGTGCTGATCGCGGTGACCGAGGTGGCCAGTGGGGTGTTCCTGTCGTCGTTCGGTGCCGAGGCCAAGACGATGACGCCGTACGCCGGCCGCTCGCCGATCGTGCCGGGTCTCGGCTGGTCGGCGATGGACGTGGTGCTCATGGTGGTGAGTCTCGTGCTCGTCGCCGGGCTCACGCTGGTGCTGCGGGGCACGTCGGCGGGGCTGCGGATGCGGTTGGTCGCGAGCAACCGCCTCGGCGCCACCGTCGTCGGCGTGAACCCGGCGCGGGTTTCCACGCTGGCGTGGTGCGTCGGCGGCGGCCTCGCGGCCCTGAGCGGCGCGCTGATCTTCCCGACCTACCTGCTCTCCCCCGACCTCGGGCAGCAGTACACCTTCGACAGCTTCGCCGCGGTGGTGCTCGGCGGGTTCGGCAGCCTGCCGGGCGCCGCGGTCGGCGGGGTGCTGATCGGGGTCGTGCAGTCGGTCGTGTCGGGCGCGATCGGGGCGAGCTACAGCGCCTTCGTCTCGCTCGGCGTGATGCTCGTGATCCTGCTGACGCGGCCCACCGGACTGTTCGGAGCCCGCGCATGACCACGGTCAACGTCCCCCGCCGCGTGCGGGCCGCCGTCCGCGACACCGCGCTGCCGGTGGACAAGTGGCTCGGGCGGCTGAAAGTGCCGACACCGACCACGGTCACCTCACCGGCCGGCGAGAAGCGCTACCTCGGTTCACTGTGGACGGTCACCGGCGTGGTGCTGGTGGCGGTGCTCGTCGCGGTGTGGGCCGACGTCGGCGGCGCGTACATCCAGACCGTGGTCGGCTTGTTCGCCGCGTACCTGGTGTCCGCACTCGGCTACACGGTCGTACTCGGGCAGGCCGGGCAGTTCGCCTTCTGCCAGAACGCGTTCATGGCGCTGGGTGCCTACGGCTACGCGGTGTCCGAGCCCCGGTTCGGCCCGGTGGGCGGGCTGGTGGTCGGGGCCCTGGCCGCCACCGTGGCCGGCACGATCATCGGCGTCGCCATCATCCGCACCCGCGACCTGTACCTGGCTCTGCTCACCCTCGCGTTCTCCCAGGCCGCGCTGCTCGCCATCCAGCTGTGGCCCCCGACCCAAGGCGACAACGGGATCCTCGTCGCCCTCGGCGGTGATCAGGCCTACCTCGTGGCCGTGGTGTTCGCGGCGGTGGCGCTGATCGTGGTGCAGCGCATGACCCGTTCGAAGATCGGCCGGGCGTTCGCGCTCGTGCGCACCGACGAGAAGGCCGCGGCGACGATGGGCGTGAACGTGCCGCTGACCCGCATGCTGGCGTTCGCGTTCAGCAGCCTGCTCGGCGGGCTCGGCGGCGTGCTGCTGGGTGCGGTGCTCACGTTCATCACGCCGACGAATTTCACGCTCGAACTCACGTTGCTGCTGCTCACGATGATCGTGATCGGGGGCGTCGGCAGCGTGTGGGGCGCGGTCACGGGAGTGCTGATCATGGTGGTGGTGCAGCAGTTCCTGCCCAGCAGCGGCAGTTTCGGCAGTTACCTCAACGCCGCGCTGCTGTTCGTGATCCTCGTGCTGCGTCCCGGCGGGCTGCGGTCGCTGGTGAACGTGCGGTCCTCGGGAGGCGGGCGTGGCTGACGCGATCCTCGACCTCGACTCCGTGCTCGTCCGCTTCGGCGGCCTGGTCGCGGTGTCGGAGGTGAGCTTCTCCGTGCGGCGCGGCTCGGTCACGGGTCTGGTCGGGCCCAACGGCGCCGGCAAGACCACGCTGTTCAACGCGATCAGCGGCCTGGTCCCCGTGACCGGCGGCTCGATCACACTGCGGACCACGAAGGGGTCGGCCGACCTGACCCGCGTGGGTGCGTGGCGGCGCGCCGGGCTCGGCATCGGCCGCACGTTCCAGGACTCGCGGCTCGTGGCCGGCCTGCCGGTGCTCGACCAGCTGGCCACGAGTGCGTTCTCCGGGCCCAGCCGGTTCCTCGGCGCCGTGCTGCGCGGCGGCGGGTTCCTGGCCGACGAGAAGCGACTTGTCGACCGAGCACACGAAGTACTGGCGCAGCTGAAGATCGAGCATCAGGCCGCGGTGAACGTCGACCTGCTCTCGGCTCCGCAACGGCGGCTGGTGGACCTCGGCCGCGCGCTGATGAGCCGGCCCGAGCTGCTGCTGCTCGACGAGATCAGCGCCGGGATGCCGGTGGAGGACAAGGAAATGGTGGCCGACCGCGTGCTCGACTACGTGCGCACCTCGGGCGCCACGGTGATCTTCGTCGAGCACGACATGGGGTTCGTCCGGCGGGTCGCCGACCGCGCGGTGGTGCTGGCCGAGGGCGAGATCCTCGCCGACGGCGGCCCCGAAGAGGTGCTGCGGCGCCCGGACGTGCTCGCCGCCTACATCGGTCCCGGAGCCGAAGGAGCACTGCGATGACGTTCTCCGCGCAGGGAATCCACGCCGGCTACGGGCGGATCCCGGTCGTGCACGACCTCTGCTTCGACGTCGCCGCCGGCGGTTACCTCGGCATCGTCGGCGCCAACGGCGCGGGCAAGAGCACGCTGCTCAAAGCCCTCGCCGGCGTCGTCACGCCGCACGCCGGCCGCATCCGCCTCGCGGACGAGGACCTCACCGGCGTGCCCGCATGGGACCGGGCCCGCCGGGGCCTGGCGTTCGTACCCGAATCACGCGAACTGTTCGGTGACCTGACGGTGGAAGAGCACCTGCACGCGGGCTGCCTGCGCGCGAAGGGCCGCACCGAACGCGCGGAGCGGACCGAGTTCGCCTACGAGCTCTTCCCCGTGCTGCGCGACCTGCGCCGCCGCGCGGCCGGGCGGCTTTCCGGTGGCCAGCAACAGTCCTTGGCCGTCGCGCGCGCGGTCGTCTCCCAGCCGAGGGTGCTGCTGCTCGACGAACCTTCGCTGGGCTTGTCCCCGATCGCGGTCAGCGGGCTCGTCGAATCGCTGACCCGGCTCGCGCGGACCACCGACATGGCGGTGGTGATCGCCGAGCAGAGCCTCACGGTCGTGCGGGAGCTGTGCGACGACGTGCTGGTGCTCAACCTCGGCCGCGAGGTCGAGCGAGGCCCGGCCGGCGCGGTGCTCACCCGCTCGGTCATCGAGAACGCGTTCCTGTGAAAACTGCCCCGGAGGTGTGCGACAGGTGACAACCAGCAAGATCTCCTCGATCGACGTGATCCCGTTCCGGATCCCGCTCAAACACGAGGTGAAGTTCGCGACGGGCCGGCTGACCCACGCCGAGCACCTGCTCGTGCGCGTGCGCACGGCCGACGGCGTGGTGGGCCTGGCCGAGGCCATTCCGCGGCCGATGATCTACGGCGAGACCACCGTGTCGATCGCGCACGTGATCGACACGGTGATCGCGCCGGCCGCGATGTCGCTCGACCTGCTCGGCACCGAGGAACTCGGGCACCGGCTGCGCCACCTCGCCGGCAACCCCACCGCCCGTGGCGCCGTGGAGCTGGCGATGTTCGACGCGCTCGGCAAGACGCTCGGCGTCCCGTGCCACGAACTGCTCGGCGGCTACGCGCCGGAGGCCCGCGTGACGGCGATTCTCGGCGCGGGCACGATCGACGAGGTCGTGGCCGAGACCGCGGCGCTGCGCGCGGACCACGGCATCACCTGCTACAAGGTCAAGGTCGGCCTCGAGCTCGACCGCGACGTGCGGTTGATGGCCACGCTGCGGGAAGAGCACCCCGACGCGTTGATCTACGTGGACGCCAACCACGGCTACTCGGCTTCCGACGCGATGACGTTCCTGGAAGCCACCAAGGACCACCGGCTCGCGTGGATCGAAGAGCCGTGCCCGGCCGAGGACGTGCTGGGGCGGGCCGACGTGGTCGCCAAGTCGACCGTGCCCGTGCTCGGCGACGAAAGCAGCACGACCCCGCGCGAAGTCGCGACCGAGATCCTCGCCCGGCGCTGCACGATGATCAGCATCAAGCTGGCCCGCACGGGCATCCGCGCGTCGACGCGGATTCGCGAGTTCTGCGCGGCCGTGGGCGCGCAGGCGATCGTGGGCAGTCAGGGCGACTCGGCCATCGGCACCTACACCAGCGCCGCGTTCGCCGCCGCCAACCCGGTCACGGCGCAGCACCCGGCCGAGCTGGCCTACCTGCTCAACCTCGACGGCGACCTCGTGACCACCCCGCCCGAGATCCGCGACGGGGTGCTGCGGATCCCTGCCGAGCCCGGTTTCGGGTTCGACATCGACGAAGCCGCGCTCGCGCGGTTCCGGACCGACCGGCCCGGGGAAAGGAGCTGACCCGCGTGTTCCGCTACGACCAGGCAAGGCAGGTGCTCACCGTGGGGGCGGGCACGATCGCGACGGTGGCGGACGAGCTCACCGCGCTGTCCGCCCGTTCGGTGTGTCTCGTGGGCAGCCCGCGCTCACTCTCCTCCGCCGCGGGCCGGGCGGTGCGCGAAGCGCTGCAGGGCTTCGACGTCCGTCACGAGTTCGGCAAGATCGCGCCGCACGCCCCGATCACCGACACGGAGGTGATGGCCCGGCAGCTGCGCGACGACCCGCCCGACGCGCTCGTGGCCGTGGGCGGCGGCAGCGTGAGCGACACCGCGAAAGCGCTTTCGATCCTGTTGGCCGAGGGATTTCCGCTCGAGGCCAAGTGCTCCACGTTCACCCCGCCGGACGTGTTGCGCCACGTGCAGCTCGACCAGCCGAAGATCCCCGTGGTCACCATCCCCACCACGTTGTCGGGCGCGGAGGTGACGCCGGGCGGCGGCGCCACCGACGCCCACGGGATCAAACGCGTGTTCTGGGACCAGAAAGTGGCGTCCCGCGTGGTGGTGTACGACCCGGAGCTGTTCACCGACGTGCCCGCCGCGCTCCTGCTGACCACGGGCATGAACGGGCTCGCGCACTGCGCCGAAGCGCTGTACTCGAAGTCCGCGTCACCGTTCACCGACGCGCTCGCGGCCGAAGGCGCGCGCCGGTTCGCGCAGACGTTGCCGCGCATCGGTGGGGCCACCGGGGCGTTGCCGATCGACCTGCTGGAAGACGCGCTCACGGCCGCGGCGATCGGCGGCCTCGTGATCAGCAACGCGCGGGTCGGCCTGCACCACGCCGTGTGCCATGTGCTCGGGGCCGCCTACGGCGTGCCGCACGGCGTCGCGAACTCCGTGATGCTGCCCTACGTCCTGGAGTACAACCACGACCACACCGAGGCGAAGCAGGCGATCCTGGCCCGGGCGTTGGGTGAAGGGCTTGCGGTACAAGGCAGCGCTGCGGTCCTGGTGGCGACCGTGCAGAAGCGGGCCGGCGTCCCGCGGACGCTGGCGGACACCGGGCTGGCCGAAGGCGATCTGCCGCGCGTGGCCGAGGAAGTCATGCAGGACCGTGGTTTGTTCTTCAACCCCAAGCGGGTTCCCGACGCCGACGCGGTGCTCGGCGTGCTGCGCATGGCGTGGTCGGGCACCGTGACCGGGACCGCGTGATGGCGGAGCACGCCTCGGAGCTGGTCGACCTCATCACCGCGCCCCGCAGTGTGGTCGTCGTCGGCGCGTCTTCCGACCCGGCCAAACCCGCGGGCCGGCCGCTGGCCTACCTCAACCGCTACGGCTTCACGGGTGAGGTGTTCGTCGTCAACCCGCGCCACTCCGTCGTCGCCGGGTATCCGGCGGTGCCGACCGTGCTCGACATCCCCGTCGACGCCGCCGAAGCCGCCATCGTGAACCTGCCGGCGGACCAGGTGCCGAGCGCACTGCACGACCTCGACAGCCGCGGCGTGCGGGTCGCGGTGGTGATCGGCAGCGGGTTCGAACGCCCCGACAGCGCGCCGCGCCAGGAGCTCAACCGGTTCCTGGCCGCTCCCGACCGGCGGCTGCGGGTGATCGGCCCCAACTGCGTGGGCACGATGAGCGTGGTTTCCGGCGCGCACCTCAACTTCTCGAGTGTGCTGGGCCGCGGACCGGCGCGCGCGGGTTCGGTCGCGATGATCACGCAGAGCGGCGCGAGCGGCAACGGCCTGCTCATGTCGATCCTGAGACGCGGCGGCGGCATCGCGCACTGGTTCAGCACCGGCGACGAGTTCGACGTCGGTGCGCTGGAGCTGCTCGTCGGGGTGCTGGCGCGCGACGAAGTGCGCACGGTCGGGCTGTTCCTGGAGGCCATCACCGACCTCGAGTGGCTGCCGCGAGCGACCGAGGCCATCGCGCGCACCGGAAAGCGGGTGTTCCTGGTCAAGATCGCCGACAGCGATCTCGGCCAGCTCGCCGCGGGCGGGCACACCGGGCGCGTCGTCGGGTCGAGTGACATCTCGCAGGCGGTGCTGCGGCAAGCCGGGTTCATCCGGGTGCCGGGCATCGCCGAGCTGGCCGACTGCCTCGTCGCGGCACAGGTCGTGGGCGAGCTGCCCGCGCGACCGCGGATCACGGCCGCGTCGGTGTCGGGCGCGGGGGCGGTGGTGCTGGCCGATCGGGTGCAGCAGGCGCGGGCGTTGTCGTTGCCGCCGTTGGGCGCCTCGACCCGGGCCCGGCTGCGGGAGGTGCTTGCGGATCGCGTCGAGCTGCACAACCCCCTGGACGTGCCGTTCCTCGGCGAAACCGAGACGTTCGCGCGGACGGTGGCGACGCTGTCCGAGGCGCCGGAGACGGACGTCGTCGTGGCGGTGGAGTCGAGTCTGGCGCACGAGCGCGAGGTGCTGGCCGACGTGCTCACCGCGCGGTCGCCGTCCGCGTGCCCCATCGTGCTGAGCCACCTCAGCGAGGACGACCCGATCCCCGAGTCCCTCGTCGCGCGGCTCGCCGCGGCGCGGGTGGCCGTGGTCCCGACGCCGGAGCGCGCCGTGCGGACGCTGGGTCTGCTGGCGGGCGACGCCGAACCGGAAACGGCGCAGCACTCGGCGGAAGAACCGGCCGACCACCTGGGTATCCCGGACGTCGCCGCGCTGCTTCCTGCGGACTTCCCCTGGGCGCCTTGGGTTTCCGCGCCCGACCGGGAAGCCGCGGCGGAGGCGGTCCGGCGGTGGGGTTATCCCGTGGCGATCAAGGCCGCGGGGCAGACGATCGCCCACCGGTCCGAGCTGGGCGCCGTCGCCGTGGTGCGCGACGAAGCCGCCTTCGCGCCCGCGTACGAACGGGTCGCCAAGGTGTGCGCCGAGCACGGTGACGAGGTTGTGGTGCAGCGGGGCGTCGGCACGGGGCAGGAAGTGCTCGTCGCGGTGGTGCGCGACCCGGAGTACGGCCTCTCCGCCGTGCTGCGCCCGGGTGGCGTCAACGCGGAACTGCTCGACGACCAGGTCGTGCTCTGGCACGGCTGGCCGGCCGAGCAGCGCCTCAAAACCCTGCGGGAGTCACGGCTCGGCGTGCTCCTGTCGGGCTACCGCGGCCAGGTCGCGGGTGACGTCGGCGCGCTGGGCGCCGCGATCACCACGTTGTTCACGGCACTCGCCGACCAGCCGGTGTCGTTCGTCGAGCTCAACCCCGTGGTCGTGCTGGCCGACGGGATCCGCGCGATCGACGCGCTGGGGCGGAAATGAAAGGACGGAAATGACCGCGCAAGGCAGGTTGCAGCACTACCAGGAGTCCCTCGGCAACATCCCGCCCGCCATCTCGACGATGTTCGCGATGGACGCCGGCTTCGCCGGCGACTACACCGACATCCGCGAGCGGATCTACACCGACCACGCCGACGGCCTCACGCTCGCGATGAAAGAGCTGCTGCTGGTCATGTTCGACCTCGCGGTGAGCAACGCCGGCGGCGCGATCAACCACCTGCGTGCGGCCAAGCGCGCCGGACTCACGGCCGAGCAGCTGCGGGAGTCGCTGCAGATCGCGTTCCTCGTGCTCGGCGTCTCGGGCTGGGGCAAGGTCGGTTACAAGCTGTGGGCGGCCTGGGAGAACGACTTCGAGGAAGAGGGGACGAGCACCAATGGCCACCACACGGCTTGAGTTCAGCACCGAGATCACCGACGAGATGCTGTCGGAGGCGGCGGCGCTCGAAGGCCAGGAGATCCGCGTCGAGCCGTGGAACAACGAGGCCACGCTCGACACCATCCGCCATTACGCCTGGGGCCTCGGCGACCCCAACCCGCTCTTCCACGACGAGCAGTACGCGGCGGCGAGCCCCCACGGCGGCGTGATCGCCCCGCCGACGTTCCTGTACTCCAGCTACGACGGCGCCATCGGCCTCGGGTTCCCCGGCGTGCAGCCGATCTACGCGGGCACGGAGTGGGTGTTCCACGAGACGATCCGCCGCGGCGACCGGATCCTGCCGAAGGCGCGGCTGGGCAAGGTGACCGTCCACAGTGGCCGCCACTCGTCGCGGTTCGCCATCCAGCGCGTGCACACCGAATACCGCCGCGAAAGCGATGGTGTGCTGCTGGCCGAGGCCCTGGCCAGCACGTTCCGCGTGCCGCGTGCGTCGGCTTCGGGTGGCTTGTCGTACCAAGCCCGCGACCGCCACGTCTACCGCGACGAGGAGCTGGAGGAGATCCGCCGCTGGGCGACCACCGAGGTCCGCCAGGGCACGACGCCGCGCAACCCGGCCGACGTGCGTGTCGGCGACCCGGTGCCCGAGGTCGTGAAGGGCCCGATCGACCAGATCACGATGACCGCGTACTACGCCGGCTGCATCGGCTCCCCTGGGTACAAGGCGGCCGAGCTCTCGTGGCTGTACCGCACGTGGGCCGTCGAGTCGCCGGAACGGCTGCCGAACAACTACGACCCCACGTACTTCAGCGAGCGCGTGCTGCCGAGCCTCGGGCACCAGGATCCCGAGGTGGCCAAGGAGATCGGCATGCCCGGCGCGTACAACAACGGCCCGCAGAAGTGCGGCTGGATGGCGCACCCCGTGCTGAACTGGATCGGCGACGCCGGTTCGCTGCGCGAGTTCTCCGTGCGCCTGCGCCGCCCGGACATCTTCGGCGACACCGTCTGGTGCGGCGGCACGGTCACCGAGGTCCGCGACAACGGCGAGGTGCTGATCGCGCTGGCGGCCCGCAACCAGCTCGGTGAGCAGACCGCCGAGGGCAGCGCCCTGGTGCGCTTGAGCTGAAAGCCCGGCGGGCGGTGCGTTCGCGGCGCCGCCCGCCGACACCTCGTCAGTCCGCCTGGGGGCACGGTCCTCTGTTGACCGGCGCAGACGGGGCCGGTGACAACGCTTCGGTGGAACCGCCTGATCACCGATGGTTGACAACCGGCCGCGCCGATCGTTGAGGTGGTCGAACGATGACGGACCCCGACCTCCGCGACCTGGAGCCGGAGTGGCAGGCGGTGAAGCACAGACATCCCGTTGGTTCTGAAGTGATCGCCGAGATCACCGACGTCTTCACGGCCAACCGTGAGTACGGCGTCAGGTTCGATGGCGTCTGGTCTGTCCTCGAGTGGGCGGGCTCACCGCCCGTGGTCGGCGCCAACGCCCGCTTCGTGGTGTATCGCCACCTCGATGCCACCCGGCGGGTGCTGCTGCGTAGCAGCTGACCACTCACCGACCGCCCATGACACGTGTGTGTCATAGCGTGGTTGACAATCCACTCACCCGGCGGCTCCTTCGGGCAGGGACAGGAACCGCGCGGCGTTGCCGCCGAGCAGCAGGCCGCGGTCGGCTTCGGACAGGAACTGGGCCTTGTGCACGACCTGGCCCACCGGCCGTTCCCCCAGCGGGTACGGGTAGTCGCTGCCGAGCAGGATGTTCTCCACGCCCACGACGTCGACCAGCAGCCGCAGCGCCGACGGGTCGAACACCACGCTGTCCACGGCAAAGCGCCCGAGGTAGCTCGACGGGGGTTTGGCCGAGCCGCCGAGGATGTCGTTGCGTTCGTGCCAGGCGTTTTCGAGCCGGCCGAGCCAGAACGCGAACGAGCCGCCGCCGTGGGCGAAGCAGATCTTGAGCGTCTCGGGCACCCGGTCGAACACGCCGCCGAGGATCATCGCGAGCAGCGAAAGGTGCGTCTCCGCGGGCATGCCCGTGATCCACTGTGCCATCCACCGGTTCAGCCGCGGCGAGCTCGGCATGTCCCACGGGTGCACGAACACCGGCACGCCGGTCGCCGCGCAGTGCTGCAGGAACGTGACGATGCCGGCGTCGTCGAGGTCGGCCTCGCCCACGTGGTTGCCGATCTCGACCCCGCGGTGCCCGGCGGCCACGCAGCGGTCCAGCTCCGCGCACGCCAGGTCCGGGTCCTGCAGCGGAACCTGGCAGAACGGCAGCAGCCGCCCGTTCGCCGGCTCGCAGATCTCCAGCGCGAGGTCGTTGAACACCTTCGAGATGCGCACGGCCTCGGCGGGCGTGCGGTCGTAGGAGAAGAAAACCGGGGTCGGCGACACGACCTGCAGGTCGACCCGGTCCTCACCCATGTCACGCAGCCGCTCGCCGGCGTCCCAGCAGTTGGCGAGCACGCGGCGGAACTCGCGCGAGCCGACCATGATGGTCGCCTCGCGCTCGTTCTCGACGCGCAGCCACGGCAAGGAGCTCTGTTCGACCGGGCCGTCGCTCAGCGCCGGCCAGCCGCGGGGGACGAAGTGCGTGTGGACGTCGATCACCTGGGACATCAGAGCGCGGACCTTCCGGGGTGCACGGTGCCGCAGTTGCCGCACTTGCGCAGGGACTCGTCGTTGTAGAACTGCTCGAACACCGGCGGCAGGTCCTCGACGATGTCGCGCACCTGCAACTCGACCTCGTGCACGAGGTGCCCGCAGTTGAGGCAGTACCACTGGAACTTCTCGAGCGTGCCCTCTTCGCGCACGCGCTCGATGACCACGCCGATCGAGCCGGTCTCCGGCCGCTGCGGCGAGTGCGGCGTGTTGCCGGGCAGCAGCCACATGTCGCCTTCGCGCACGTGCACGGTCTGCTGACCTTCGTCGGTCACGATGTTGACGTGCATGTTGCCCTTGACCTGGTAGAACCATTCCTCGTACGGGTCGACGTGGAAGTCGGTGCGCTGGTTGGGCCCGCCCACGACCTGCACGATGAAATCGCCCGTGCGCTCCCACATCTGCTTGTTGTTCACCGGCGGCTTGAGCAGGTGCTCGTGTTCGGAGACCCACGCGGGGAAGTTGAATACGGGGTTGATGTCGGTCATGTCAGTTCCCTCCGGTGGTTTCGCGGGGCACGTGGGCGACGGCCTGGATCTCGATGAGCAGGTGCGGGTGCGGCAGCTGGTGCACGGCGACGGTGGTGCGGGCCGGGCCGGTTTCGTCGAAGTAGCGGCCGTAGACCTCGTTGTAGCCGCCGAAGTCGTTCATGTTTACCAGGTAGCTGGTGATCTGCACGACGTCGGCGAGGCTCCCGCCGACCGAGGCCAGGATGTCCTCGATGTTGTCGAGCACGGCGGCGGTCTGCACGCGGATGTCGAGCGTGGTGGTGCCGAACTCGTCAGCCTCGGCTCCGGCGAAGGTGTTGTCGGGCAGGCGGCTGCTCGTGCCGGAGACGAACACCAAGTCACCGGCGCGCTTGACGTGCGGGAAGCGGCCTCGTGGTTTCGCCTTGTCCGCCAGTGTTTTGGCTTCGGTCATCGATCTGCTCCCTGGTCTGCGACGGAGAACCGCGCCCGGCCGAGCCCGGACACGGTGGCGCTCACGTGGGTTCCGGGCTCCAGCTCGACCGCCGGGGTGGCCGCGCCCGCGAGCAGGACCGTGCCCGCGGCGAGCGGCAAGCCATGGCGTTGCGCCATGCGCACGGCCGCCGGGACCGCGCGCAGCGGATCACCGAGGATCGCGGCGGTGGAACCGGAGGCGACGAGGCGACCGTCCACTTCGAACAGCACGCCGCGGTTGTCGAGGCCGGCTTCGAGCGGGCGCCACGGGCCGAGCACGAAGGCGGCGGCCGAGGTGTTGTCGGCGACCACGTCGGCCAGGGAGAACTTGAAGTCGCGGTAGCGCGAGTCGATGATCTCGATCGCGGGCGCCACGGCGTCGATCAGATCGGGGCCGGGAACTTCGCCCGGTTCGATGCCGCGGCTGAGCCGGAACGCGACCTCGGGTTCGGCGCGCGGGTGGATGAGGTCGCCGAGGTCGAGCTCGGCACCGTCGGCCAGGACCATGCCCGAGGTGAGGCGGCCGATGATCACGTCGGCCACACCCATCTGCGCGGCTTTCGCCTTGCTGGTGAAGCCGAGTTTCACGCCGACCGGTCGTTCGCCGCGGGTGAGGCGGCGGTCGACCAGCTGCCGCTGCACGGCGTAGGCGTCGTCGAGCGAGAGCTCGGTGGGCAGCTGCTCGCACGGCTTGCGCGTGGTCGCGGCGTCGTCGAGCCGGGCGGCGAGGTCCTCGATCATGCCGAAGCCCCTTCCCGCGCGGCCACCAGGTCGAGGGCGACGTCGACGAGCATGTCCTCCTGGCCGCCCACGAGCCCGCGTTTCCCGGCCGCCAGCAGGATCGCGCGCACGTCGAGGTCGTAGCGGGCCCCGACGCGTTCGGCGTGGAGGAGGAAGCTGGAGTAGACGCCGGCGTAGCCGAGGGTCAACGTCTCGCGGTCGACCCGGACCGGCCGGGTCTGGAGTGGACGGACGAGGTCTTCGGCGGCGTCCTGCAAGCCGAACAGGTCGCAGCCGTGGTCCCAGCCGAGCAGATCGGCGACGGCGATGAACGCCTCGATCGGCGTGTTCCCGGCCCCCGCACCCTGACCGGCCAACGACGCGTCGACCCGGTAGGCGCCGTGTTCCACCGCTGTGACGCTGTTGGCCACCGACAACGACAGGTTCTCGTGCGCGTGAATCCCGATCTGCGTCCCCGCGTCGAGCACTGCCCGGTACGCGTCGATGCGCTCGCCGACGTCCTTCATGGTCAATCGGCCACCCGAATCGGTCACGTAGACGCAGTGCGCGCCGGCGTCCTCCATGATCTTCGCCTGCTCGGCCAGGTGCTCCGGCGAGTTCATGTGGCTCAGCATCAGGAACCCGGCCACGTCCATGCCGTTCTCCCGAGCCCACCCGATGTGCTGGACGGCGATGTCCGCCTCCGTGCAATGCGTCGCGATCCGCACACTCGACACACCCAGGTCCCGCGCCGCGCGCAAATCCTCGATCGTGCCCACTCCGGGCAGCAGCAACGTGGTGAGTTTCGCCTTCTGCACGACCTCCGCGGCGGCCGCGATCCAACCCGCGTCGGTGGCCGCGCCGTGGCCGTAGTTGACGCTCGAACCGGCCAGCCCGTCGCCGTGGGCCACCTCGATCGCCGCGACCCCGGCGGCGTCGAGCGCGGCCGCGATCGACCGCACCTGCCCGACGCTGTAGCGGTGCGCGATGGCGTGCATGCCGTCTCGCAGCGTCACGTCCTGCACGTAGATCTTCATCGAAGCGCCCCTTCCGCGGCGACCTGCACGAGCCGTTCCGCGGTCCGCAGCGCGGCCGAGGTCATGATGTCGAGGTTCCCGGCGTATTCCGGCAGGTAGTGCCCGGCGCCCGAGACCTCCAGGAAAACCGCCACCTTCACCCCGCGGAACGCGCGCCCGAGCGCCGGCAGGAACGGCTCGTCCACGCGGTCGAACTGCACGCGCTGCTTGAGCCGGTACCCCGGCACGTAGTCCCGCACCCGCTCGACCATGGCCTCGATGGAAGCGCTCACCGCACTTTCGTCCACTTCGGATTCCTCGACCAGGCAGAACACCGTGTCGCGCATGGTGATCGGCGGGTCGGCCGGATTGAGCACGATGATGGCCTTGCCGCGCCCCGCGCCGCCGACCGTCTCCAGCGCCCGCGCGGTCGTCTCGGTGAACTCGTCGATGTTGGCGCGCGTGCCCGGACCGGCCGACTTGGCCGCGATCGTCGCCACGATCTCCGCGTACGCCACCGGCGCCACGGCCGAAACCGCGGCGACGATCGGCGTGGTGGCCTGGCCGCCGCAGGTGACCATGTTGACGTTGGGCACACCGAGGTGTTCGTCGAGGTTGACCGTCGGCACCACGTACGGCCCGATCGCCGCCGGCGTGAGGTCCACGAGCTGCTTGCCGTGCGGGCCGAGGACCTCGTTGTTCTGCCGGTGCGCGCCGGCGGAGGTCGCGTCGAACACCAGCCGGATGTCGGCGAACTCGGGCAGGGCGACGAGCCCGGCCACGCCCTCGGCCGTGGTCGCGATGCCGAGCCGCTTCGCCCGCGCGAGGCCGTCGGAAGCGGGGTCGATTCCCACCACGGCCGCGACTTCGAGCTCGTTCGAGAGCCGTTTGACCTTGAACATCAGGTCGGTGCCGATGTTGCCCGACCCGATGATCGCCACCGGGGTGCTCATGCGCGCGTCCCTCCGTCCGGTCCGCCGGTGAACCCGACGCGGACCTCTCCGATGCCTTCGAACCGGGCCACGTAGCTCCCGGGTGCCCCGACCGCCACCATCGGCCCCCACGCCCCGGCGAGGACCACTTCCCCCGCCCGCAATGGTTCGCCACGTCCGGCGACCTCCCGCGCGAGCCACGCGACGGCGACCGCGGGCGAGCCGAGGCAGGCCGCGCCGACGCCGGTCGAGATCGGCTCACCGCCGTGTTCCAGCGTCATGCCACACCCGGACAGGTCCACTTCGGACAATCGAACCGGCCGCGTGCCGAGCACGACCGCGCCGCTGGACGCGTTGTCGGCCACCGTGTCCGTGATCAGGATGTCCCAGCCGGCCACACGCGAGTCGACGATCTCGATCGCCGGAAGCACGAAGTCCGTGGCCCGCAGGACGTCGACCACCGTCGCGCGTCCGGGCAGATCCGCGCCGAGCACGAAGGCGACCTCGCCCTCCACCCGGGGCTGGCAGAACCGCGCCAGGGGGAACTGCGCGCGGTCGCCGAACACCATGTCGTCGAGCAGCACCCCGAAGTCGGGCCGGTCGACGCCGAGCTGGCGCTGCACCGCCTCCGACGTCAGGCCGATCTTGCGCCCGACCACGCGGCGGCCGCTCACGACCTTGTCCGCGATGATCCGCCGCTGCACCTCGTAGGCCGCGTCGACGTCGCTCTCGCCGAGCAGCTCGCGCACGGGCGCGATGGGCTTGCGGTCGCGTTCGGCTCGCAGCAGCGCCTCGGCCACCGCCTCGATCGCGGCGTTCACAGCGCCACGCACACATTGGTCGGCTCGGTGTAGAAGTGCACCGAGTGCGCGCCACCCTCGCGGCCGATGCCCGAAAGCCCGTTGCCGCCGAAGGGCGAGCGCAGGTCACGCAGGTACCACGTGTTGACCCACGACATGCCCACCCGCATCGCGCCCGCGACGCGGTGGCCGCGTTCGAGGTCCGTGGTCCACACGGCTGCGGCGAGGCCGTAGTCGCTGTCGTTGGCCAGGCGAATCGCCTCCTCCTCGGAGTCGAACGGCACCAGCGCCGCGACCGGGCCGAAGATCTCCTCACGCAGCACGCGGTGGGTGTTGTCCAGCCCGGTCCACAACGCGGGGCGCACCCAGGCGCCGCCCTCGAGCCCGGCGCCGAGATCGGGAACTCCGCCGGTGGTGAGGAGTTTCCCGCCCTCCTGCTCGGCCAGCTCGTAGTACGAGAGGACCTTTTCCCGGTGCTGCCGGGAAATCAGCGGGCCCGTGGTGGTCTCCGGGTCGTCGGGCCGGCCGAAGCGCAGGGCCTCGGCGCGTTCGGCCAGGCCGGCGGCGACCTCGTCGAACACGCCGCGCTGCACGTAGATCCGCTCGGTGCACAGGCAGATCTGACCGGTGTTGGTGAACGTCGAGCGGGCGAGGCCGTCGACGGTTCGGCTCACGTCGGCGTCGTCGAACACCACGGCCGCGTTCTTGCCGCCGAGCTCGAACGACACCGGCAGCACGCGCGGCGCCACGGCCTGCATGATCGCCGAGCCCGTGCGGGATTCACCGGTGAAGGTCACGCCGTCGATGCCCGGGTGGTTGGTCAGGAACTCGCCGGCCGAACCGGGGCCGAAGCCGTGGATCACGTTGAAGACGCCGTCGGGCAGGCCGGCCTCGGTGAGGATCTCGGCAAGCAGCGTCGCGCTGGACGGGGTTTCCTCCGACGGCTTCACCACCACGGCGTTGCCCGCGGCCAGCGCCGGCGCGACCTTCCAGGTCAGCAGCAACAGCGGTAGGTTCCAGGGCACGATCACCGCGACCACGCCGAGCGGCTTGCGCAGCGCGTAGTTCAGCGCGCGCCCGGCCGGGCCTTCGGTGAGGAACGAGTCGAGCCCGGCCGACGCGATCGTGTCCGCGGCCGCACGGAAGTTGGCCGAGGCGCGGGACACGTCGAGGCGCCGCGCCAGGTCGAGCGGCTTGCCGGTGTCGGCGACCTCGGCGGCGAGCAGGTCGTCGAAGCGTTCCTCGATGTGGTCGGCGATGCGGCGCAGCAGCCTCGCACGGTCGGCGGCCGAGGTGCGGCCCCACGCGCTGTCGAGCGCGGCTCGGGCGGCGCGCACCGCGCGGTCGACCACGGCCTGGTCGGCTTCCTCGACCCGGGTGACCAGGGTCCCGTCGACCGGGCTGACCTTGTCGAACTCCTCGCCTCCGCTGTCGGTGAACCGCCCGTCCACGAAACTCTTGAGCACCATGTCGACCTTTCCGGGTGGCTGTGGTCCTGCTCCATCGTCTCGACCTCCGGCTATGCCTGACAAATGCCAAAGCTTTAAGTTGATATGCGCAGATGGCTATAGTGGCCAGTCATGGCCCCTCGTGAGCTCCCGCGGCTGCTGGACGGCCGGATGAAGTTCCGCCACCTCGTGCTGCTCGACGCCATCGCGCGGCGCGGCACGATCGTCGGCGCCGCCGCCGAGCTGCACGTGACCCAGCCGGTGGCCACCCGCGGGCTGCGGGAGCTGGAGGAGATCCTCGAGGTCGAGCTGTTCCGGCGCGGCCCGCGCGGGCTCACGCCCACCGTGTACGGCGAGGCGTTCACCGAGCACGCCCGCGCGATCCTCGCCCAGGTCCGCCAGGCGGCCCGGCACGTGGTCGAGCTGGCGGGCGCCGAGCGCGGCACCGTGGTGGTGGGCACTCACCTGTTCGGGTCGAACGTGCTGCTGCCCCGCGCCATCGCCGCCCTGAAGGCCGAACGCCCGAACCTCACCGTCGCCGTGCGCGACGGCACACCCGAGTCACTGCTCGTCGAGCTGAGCGCGGGCCGCCTCGACCTGATCGTCGGCCGGCTCACCCAGATCTCCGACGAGGGGTTCCTCCGCCGCAAGCTCTACGACGAGTCCGTGGTGCTCGTGGTCCGCGCCGCCCACCCACTGGCCGCCGCGAAGACCGTGGACCTCCCGACGGTCGCCGAATACCCGTGGATCCTGCCCGGCCCGGAGACGGCGCTGCGCCGTGAGCTCGAGGAGCTCTTCCACAGCAACGACGTGCTCTTGCCCACCAACCGCGTCGAAGCCACTTCGTTCCTCACCGTGCGCCAGCTCCTGCGTGACACCGACGTGGTGGCCGCCCTGCCCCGCCTCATCACCGAAGACGACCCCGACATCGTGCGCCTGCCGCTGTCGCTCGAACCGATCGGCCACAGCGTGGGCATCACCCTGCCCGCGGCCGGCACGCCGACGCCGTCGGCGAATGCGTTGATCGACAAGCTGGTTGAGGAAGCCGGGCAGGTGAAACGGCAGTTCGAACCGGCTCCGTGAGCCCGGGGCGATCCGGACTCGGGCCGGCAGAGCCTGCTGTCTGCTGGGAGGGTGGTGAAAGCGGGCGCGGCTCAGAAGAACCAAGGCACCGCGTCGTGGCCGCGGTCGGTCACGTCGCTGAAGCGGCCGCCCAGGAATCCCAGCGGTTCGCCTTCTCGTTCGCAGATGCGTTGTACCGCGCCCAAGACGATCTCGTGATCTCCCGCCGTCAGGACCTGGGTGACGGTGCAGTCCAGATGCACCAGGGCGTCCGGGATCACCGGAATCTCGTGGGAGCCGTGCGTCACCGGCAGGCCGTCGAAGTGGTCCTCGCCGCGGCGGGCGAACCGGAGCGCCAGGTGTTCCTGCCGGGTCGACAGGACGTTCACGGCGAACCGGCCGGCGGTCACCACCGCCTCTGTGGTGCGGGCGCCCGTGGTCAAGCACGCCAGAAGCAGTGGCGGCCGCAACGACACCGAAGTCAGCGAGTTCACCGTCATCCCGTGCGGTACGCCGTCGACACCGGTGGTGACGACCGCAACCCCCGTCGCGAAGCGGCCCATCACGCCGCGCATGGCCAGGGGGTCGACGGACTTGGTCACGACAGGTCCTCGCCGTACCCGGCCAGGAAACGGTCCACTTCGGACAGCGGGCCTTCGAACCCGTAGTTGCGGAACGAGTATCCCTTGACCACAAAGGGCGCCCCGGCGTAGAACAGCTCGTACTGCTGATGCCGCCCGGCGAACTCGCTGCCCACGGCGTCCCACACCAGCTTGAACAGCTTCACCCGCTCGACCGCCGGCGTGCCCGGGCTGTACCCGTACCGGTCGATGTCCGACCGGGTCTCCGCGCTCGTCAGATCGGCCACACTCGACGGAACCTGCAGCACCCCACCGCCCACGAGGTCGCGCAAGATGGCCAGCACCCGCGGGTACAGCTCGGCCTGCAACCCCATGGCCCCGTACAACGCCCGGCTGCCCGGCCGCCACAAGCCCGACGAGTCGGGCGTCGCCGTGTACTCCGCGGCGAGCACGGCCGACTCCACCACGGACACGAGGCTCGCCAGCTCACCCAGCTTTTCCACCACGCCCGGGAACTTGTCCACGCCGTTCACCGCCGCGACCTTGCGGGCCAGGCCGGCCAGGAACTGCAGCTTCACCGAGAATCGGATCTGCGCTTGCCAATTTCCCAGCACGTGCGCGCCGGTGTCGAAGAACTGCCGTCGGACCGCGGCGACGTCGCGGTAGACGAAAACGCGCTCCCAGGGCACGAAGACGTCCTCGAACACCAGCAGGGCATCGGTTTCGTCGAAGCGGGTGCTGAGGGGGTAGTCGAAACTGCTGGTGGCGGCGGGGGCGTACGGACGGCGGCAGTAGAGCTTCAGGCCTTCGGTGTCGACGGGGAGCACGAAACTCAGCGCGAAGTCCGTGTCCTCCGGCGTCAGCGGCTTGATGCACGACACCAGGATCTCGTCGGCCACCGGCCCTCCCGTGGCCAGCATCTGCGCACCCCGCACGACGATCCCGTCGGCGCGTTCCTCGGCGACGCCGACCTGCACCAGGTCGCCGTCCCAGGCGCTGGCGGTGGTGGCGCGCGAGACCTGCGGCGGGATGATCGCGTAGGACAGGTACAGGTCCTCCTCGACGACGCGCCGCTGGAAGGCCTTCACGTTGGCCGCGAAGTCGCCGAACACGTCGGGGTGCGAGGCGAACGCGGCCAGGAACGCGCCGACGTGGTCCGGGCTGCGGCCGACCCAGCCCTGCGTGTGCCGGGCCCAGGTCGTGGCGGCCTCGCGGAAGGCGGTGAGGTCCTCGCGGCTGCGGGGCGCGGTGAACAGTCGGTTCACCGGCGATCCGTCCACATCGGACCGGGACAGACCCGACGACGGTTCGGCGGCGAGGTCGAACAGCTCCGCCACCGTCTGGGCGATCGGGGCGAACGCGGGGTGGCGTACCACTCCGTCCACCCGCCGGCCGTCGAGGTACACCCGACGGCCGTCGTCGATCGCGTGCAGGTAGTCCGATCCGCTGCGCATCAAGGCCTCCTCTACTGGGTTGCGTGCACGTGGGTCTGGGCTTCACTCCTCAATGGACAGGCCGGGTCAATCCCGGCCCGCCTCGACGAACTTGCGCGCCGTCAGCTCCGGGTTGGCCAGCAGCACCTCGTGGCTGCCCTCCATCCCGACGAGCCGGAACATCACCAGCCGGTTGGACAGCCGCGGGTGCCGGCCCCACTCGCCCTGCGTGATGTCGTTGTCCTCGGACGGCGCCAGGTAGCTGAACGCCTGCGGCACCTTGTCCCAGCCCGTCATGTCGGCCGGGTCGGTGAAGGTGGTCCACGGCTGGGGCCGCAGCCGGTCGTACACGCGCCGGGCGTCTTCGGCCGAGCCGTCGCCGTAGAACGCGTCGCGCCAGACGGGGAAGGGCAGGACCATGCCGCCGTCGCCGCGTTCGTCGTGGCTGGCCTTCAGCGCGGCGACGAGGTGCGGCGGGATCTCGTCGACAAGGGCGCGCCCGTGGCCCGGCACGAAGGCGGCGAAGTACACCATCCGCCGGATGCGTTCGGGCAGCGCGATCGCCACGCGGGTGATCAGGTATCCGCCCCAGCTGTGCCCGACCAGCACGATGTCGGTCAGGTCGTGCTCGCGGATGTACTCGATGATCGGCGCCGCGGCGCCACGCAGGTCCACGTGTTTGTCGTCGTTTTCGCCGAGGCCGCCCGCCGTCGGGGTGTGGACCTCGTGGCCCGCCGCCTCCAGGTGCCCGCGGACGGGTTCCCACAGTTCTCCGAAGTGCCACGCGCCGTGCACCAGTACGAATCGCATCCGCCGCTCCGTTCTCACCATTGAGTGCGTACGGCACATGCTGCTTCCGGCGAACCCCCGCGACTATCGGCGAAGCGACGCGCGAGCATCGGATTCGCGCAAACCTCAGCGACCGCCCAGCACCGCCGACGGCGTGACCCCGAACCGCGCCTTGAACTGCGCGGCGAACTCCCCCAGGTGGAAGTACCCGCACTCCGCCGCGACGCCGGTCACGGTCGTCGTCCCCGGCTCGCCCGCTGCGAGCAGCCGCCGCGCGCGGTCGAGGCGCTGGGCGCGCAGCCACTGCCCGGGAGTGGTGTCGAGGTCCCGGCGGAACCCGGCCTGCAAGCTGCGCAGGCTCGTGCCGCACCGGCGCGCGACCTCCGACAGGCCGATCGGTTCGGCCAGGTGGTCGAGCAGGTACTCCATCGCCCGCCTGACCTGCGCCGACGGCGTCCGCTCGGGCTCGTCGTCCGGCCGTCGCTGCGAGAGCAGGAAGGACTCGATCACCAGCTCACCCAGCTGCTGCCCCACCTCGGGCCGCGCGAGACCCAGCGTCGGCAGGCTGACCACGCTCTCCAGCAGCCGGTACAGGAACGCGGGCTGCTCCGGCTGCGACAGCGGCAAGTCCACCGGCCCGGCCTTCGCGACGCCGTTGATCCGCCGCGCCGTTCGCTCGACACAGCGCCGGTCCATCCGCACGATCAGCTGGTCGAACGCGCTGTCGATGTCCAACCGGAACTCCCGGTAGGGCCCGACGACCGCCGGCCGGCCCGGCGCCAGCTCGGCGGTGTCGCGCCCGTAAGTGAACTTCGCCGACCCCGCCACGGGCAACGTCAGCAGGAAGTTGTCCTCCTCCGGCACAGCGGGCGCCACCGTCACGTCGGCGCCGTATCTGAGGCGGTTGACCGAGATCGGCCCCGCCGCGAGGTGCTCCAGCCGAGTCGCGAGCCGCGCGTGTCGTGAATGGACCAGCAGCCGATGCGGACGCAACGCCGCGGTACAGGCCTGCGTCACCTCGTCGGGATCACCACTGGCCGCGAGCACCTGCTGCGACACGTCGGCCAGGTCGGCCGCGAGCTGCGCTGCTGTCATGCCGCCTCCCGGTGCGTTGCCCCTCAGGACAACATTCCGGGTCGCCGTTGTCCAGCGGAACGCAGAGTCCCGGCAGCCGCCTTGGCCGTACAGTGGCCGCCGTGCCTCGCCTCGTGCTCCTGCGCGGCCCGTCCGGCGCGGGCAAGACCACCACTGCCACGGCCTTGCGCACCCGGTGGGGCCGCGGCACCGCCCTCATCCAGCAGGACGTGGTCCGCCGCCAGATCCTCTGGGAACGCGACGCGCCCGGCGCCGCGAACATCGGCCTGACCGAGGTGATGTGCCGCCACACCCTCACGGCCGGACACGACGTGATCCTCGAGGGCACTTTCCCGGCGGCCCACTACGGCGTGATGCTCCGCCGGCTGCTCTCCGACTTCGCCGGCGTGGCCTTCTTCTTCGCAGTCCCGTTTCCCGAAACCGTCCGCCGCCACGCAACGCGCCCCCAGGCGACCGAGTTCACCCCGGACGACATGCGGAGCTGGTACCTCCCGCACGACCAGCTCGGCATTCCCGGCGAAGTCGAAATCGGCGCCGAGCTCCGCGCCGAGGAGACGGTGGCCCTCATCGAGACCACCGTCACCGACCGCGCCGGCCCTGCTCAGGAAGCCACCACCGCCAGCTCCGCCGCCGCGATGTCCGCCGCGCCGGCGGCGTTCGGGTGGAAGGCGTCGTTCATCAGACCCGCACCGGCTGCCGCCGGGAAGCTGTCCCAGCGGTCGAACAGGTCGAGTACCGGCACGCCGTGGGCGTCGGCGACGGTGTACACCGCTTCGCGGTACGGGGCCAGGTCGACCCAGTCCGGGTCGCCGGGGATCTGGGCCTCGAGGACCACGTCGCAGGTGTTCTCCAGGGCCGAGACCATCGCGTCGAGGTTTGCCGCGTAGCGGTCCGGGGCGACGCGGGTCTGTTCGTTGGCGTCGTTGGTCATCAGGGCGATCAGGGCGAGGTCCGGGGCCCAGGCCACCACGTGGTTCAGCGCCGAGTACGCCTCGCCGCCGGCGACCCAGTCCGTGGTCGTGGACATGGAGATCCCGAAGTCGCACAGCGCGACGCCGGTGACCGCCTCGATGCCGATGCTGCCGACGCGCAGGTCGCCGTCGCCGTCTGCCACGGTGACGGTCACGGTGTGCGAGCCGGCCGGCATCTTCGGGAGCGCCCCGAGGTGCGTCGTCAGGCCCGCCGCGCGGCTCAGCCGGACCTCGCCGGGCTCGCCGTCGACCGCGATGGTGCACGAGCGCGTGCCCTGGGTGATCACGCGGACCAGGTGGTCGCCGTCCTCGGCGACCGAAGCGGTCAGGGTGACGCTGTCCCCCGCCGTGCCGGCCGAGCCGAAGGTCGTCAGCGCGCCGGGCGCGAACTCCGACCACGACCCGGTGAACGACAGCCTCGCGTCGGAGGTCATGGTCCGCGGGTTGAGGATCACCGACGCGCCCCGCATCGGGAACCCCTGCGCCGCCATCATCCCGGCCATCACCACCGGCGGTGACTGCGTGGCGGGCTGGAGCCCTTGGCCGGCGCTGATCGAGTCGCCGATCTTCGCGTACCGGGCCGAGCCGGTGCCCGCGACGGCGGCGGCGCGCTTCCACCGCCAGCGCCGGATCGAGGCCGCGGTCATGCCGTACAGCTGACGGCCGTCGTCGTATCCACCGGGGTGGGCCTGGCCGAGCGGACCGGTCATCGTGCGAGCTCCTGGGGTTCGTCGGGCGGAAGTCGACCCATGATCACACCCGCCGCGCACATCCGGGTGGCCGGTTCGTACCGTTGGTGACACTGGTGCGGGCGCGATGCCCGCTCGTCACCGGCGGGCCGGAGACTAGGGTCGAGCCTGTGTTCGTGAAGATCTGCGGCCTGAAGACCACGGCCGATGTGGCGTGCGCGGTCGAGGCGGGAGCCGATGCGGTGGGTTTCGTGCTGTGCGCGAGCCCGCGGCAGGTGAGCAGCGCCGAGGCCGCGCGGCTGGCGGCCGACGTGCCGGCGGACGTGCTCACCGTCGGTGTCTTCAAGGGCGTGCCGCTGCCGGACATCCGCGACGCCGTGGCCGAGACCGGCATCCGGGCCGTCCAGCTGCACGGTTCGGGCTACTCGCCGGCCGATTTCGCCGCGTTGCGCGACCTGCCCGTGCGGCTGGTCCGCGCGACGGCCGTACGCGACGGCGTGGCCCCGGCCGTCGGTGAGTACGGCGAGGACCTCCTGCTGCTCGACTCCCCGCAGGCCGGCTCCGGCGAGACGTGGGACTGGTCGGTCGCGACGCCCGACGGCGACTGGCTGCTGGCCGGCGGGCTCACCCCGGGCAACGTGGCCGAAGCCATCACGAAAGTGAAGCCGTGGGGCGTCGACGTGTCCAGCGGAGTCGAGTCCGCGCGCGGGGTGAAAGACCAGGGGCTGATCCGGGATTTCCTCGCTGCGGTAAGGAAAACGCCAGGAGCTGCGTCGAACGGGGAGTGACAGCGGGCGGGCTCCGATGACCGCCCGCTGTCCTTGATCACTTCGTCAGGAACTCGTTCAGGCTCAGCGCCCGGTTGACGATGCGGACGTCACCGATCCAGCCGTGGAACACGTTGTCGATCGCGCCGCCGTACTCGTGGCCGCCGAGCATCCAGGCGAGGCCGAGCGAGGTGATGCCGATCGAGTCGGTCGAGGGGTTGTCGGCCACCGGCGAGCTTTCGATGTACGCCTTGGTGTGGTGACCGTCGTTGACCACCGCGAGGTGCCACCACTGGTCCTCGGGCATGCCGTGGCTCCAGTTGGTGGTCGGGTAGGTCTGGCTGAGCGGGTAGCAGTTGAACTGCAGCTCGCGCCCGTTGTTCGTGGTCATGAGCTGGGCCACCGGCTCCTTGGGGTCGGTGTTCTTGCCGAACTTGCCCGCGGCACCGGCCGCACCCCGGCGCACCAGCACCGGCATGTTGCCGTTGTTGCCACCGTCCCAGTCGCGCGGGATCTTCACGAACGTCTCGATCGTGTAGCCGTGCTTGAACTGCTCGGTGTTCAGCGGCGCCTTCGCCCCCGTGGTGAGGTACGCGCCGTGCAGCGGGTTCTTGCCGCCGATGAAGCGCAGGCTCGCGTGGGCCGGCTGGTCGGGGTGGTGGTCCTCCGACCAGGTCAGCGCGCCGGGCACGGTGCCGGGCACCGAGGCCAGCGTGAGGTCGTTGCCGTTGCCGGAGAGGTCCTTGACCTTCTGGGTCGTGGTGACCGGGCTGCCGGGCGCGGCGTGGTTGTTGTCGAAGCGCCAGTACGCGATCGTGCCGGGCACCAGGACCTTGTTGGCCGCGCGAGCCGCACGCGTCTTCACCGGGATGAAGCCGGAGAAGCGCTGCTCGAAGTCGAACGGCATGGAGAACCGGTCGACGGCCGTGGTCAGCCGCGACTCCATGACTTCCAGGCGGTTGCGCTTCGCCGGGTCCTTCTCCAGGATCCACGGCGAGATCGTCTCGACGTCGATCGTGTTGCGCTCGAGGTCGAAGTGGTACAGGCGCAGCATGCCGCCACCGCTCATGTACCGGTTCTGGTAGTTCGTGATGTGCAGGTGCACGTCGTTGCCGACCGTGTTCTTCTTCGTGATGCGCCCCGAGGGCCAGTAGTGGCCGTTGAGCGTGAGGAAGATCTGGTCGTTGTCCTTGATCAGCTGGTCCCACACGGTCTGGCCGTAGCCGGTGATCTCGGCGTTGTTCTCGGGGTCGCCCGACTCGTACGGGTACACCTCGTCACCGTAGGTCGGCGCGACGATCTCGTGGCAGGTCAGGATGACCGGCATCTTCGGGTGCGCCTTGATGACCTTGTTGGCCCACGCGAACCCCTCCGCCGACGTCCGCCAGTCCATGGCCAGCAGCAGCCAGTCGCGACCGGCCGCGTGGAACGTGTGGGCGGTGTTGTAGCCGCTCTTGTCCGAGCTGAGGAACGACTTGTTGCCCGCGAAGCGCTGCGGGCCCATCGTCTGCAGGTAGGGCGTGTTGCCGCGGGTGTCGTCACCGGACACGTCGTGGTTGCCCGCGAGCACGCTGTAGGCGACGTTCGCCCTGTCGAGGATCTTGAACGTCTTGTCCACGGCCTGGAAGGACGTGATGTCGGCGTCCTGCGTCACGTCACCGAGGTGCGCCATGAACACGATGTTGTCGTTCGGCGTGCCGCTGTTCTCGATCACGTACCGGAACGACGCTTCCTGCGGCTCCGGGTTCAAGCTGTTCTGGCTGCCCCAGTAGAGGTACTGGGTGTCCGGCATGATGGCGACGGTGAACTGGAGGCTGTCGCCGTCCGGGCTCCACTTGCCGTTGGCCTTGCCGGCGGTGTTCGCGGTGTCGGCCATGGCCGGGGCCACGCCGAGTGCACCCAGTGCCGTCGCCCCGACACCAGCCAAACCCGCGTTGCGCAGGAATGATCTCCGGTTCGGGCCGGCCTGGTTTTCGCGCATGATGTGCCTCTTCAGGTTTCCGGGGGATTCCGAGCGACCCGGACGCTATTCAGGTGTGCTTGATCGGACGCGAACTCCAGGTGACCACCTCACGTCGAATCCTTTACGTTGAAGGCCTTGAGACGCAGGTCACGGCCATGTTCGCGGTTCAGAAAATTCTTTTCCGACATCGTGTCAGCAGCGCTTGATCTTCACAACACATTTCCAGTGAATTGATCTTGATCAGGCGCGAAGAAAGCCCCTCGGCACCTCGGCTGCACATTCGGAAAAACAGTTAATCGGGGAGGCTGCGAAGCAAGAACATCCGGTGGCGCCGAGACAACGAGTCACGAAACCTGGCGACCAAGTCGCGCGGCCCCGGTTCGGGCGGCCGGCCGACTCACCGCGTGCCGACGAGTCCGCCGGGGCGCCGCCACACTCCGACGGACCTCGCCGACCGGAGTGCCCACGCACTGAGAAGTCGCCAGCTGTCCACTACCCGTGATCGAGCAGTTCCAAACCTCTCCGTCGCACCAGGGTTTCCGGACAGTTTCGGTGCCCGTATTTCCCCGGTCATTCGATGCTACGATCACAATCGATCACAGCATTCGTGCGCCTGGTCAAGGTCAGCCTGCACGCCAATTTCAAGGAGCACTCATGGCCCAGAAGGTTCTCGTCGAAATGCTCGACGACATCGACGGCAGCCCGGCCACCCAGACAGTCCCCTTCGGACTCGACGGTGTCAGCTACGAGATCGACCTGTCCGACGACAACGCCGCTGCCCTGCGGGAAGAGCTCGCGCGCTACATCGGCGTGGGCCGCAAGACCGGTGGCCGCAAGGTCCGCGTCGCCGCGGGGCAGCCGACCACGGCCACCCCGGCCGACCGCGAGCGCTCGCGCGCGATCCGCGCCTGGGCCAACGAAAACGGCTACCAGATATCCGAGCGCGGCCGCATCCCGTCCGACGTCGTGAGCGCCTACGAGCAGGCCGAACTCGAGGCGGCCAAGCCCGCGTCGCCGGCTCGCAAGCGCGCACCGCGCAAGAAAGTCGCGGCTGCGAAGAAGTAACGCGTTGTGAAGTGCTGACCGCAGTGGCCGTTTGTTGACGACGAGCACCCCGATCGTCAACAAACGGCCCCGTCAGGTCAGCGCGCGGTCGATCCGCGACTTTCGCCGGTTCGCAGTTCTTTGCCGATCCACAGTGGAAAACCGCTCAGTCCCGGCCGCCCGACTTCTTCCGGAACCGCGCCGGCGGCTCACCCACCGCCGCGCGAAACGTCTGCGCGAACGCCGATTCCGAGCTGTAACCCACCTGCCGCGCGATGTGCGACACCGGCTGGTCGGAACTCGTCAGCAGATCGGCCGCGAGCATCATCCGGATCGTGGTCAGCAGCGTCGCCACGGTCGTGCCCGTTCGCGCGCTGAAGCGGCGCAGGAATGTCGCCCGTGACATCGACGCCGCCGCGGCCATGCGCTCGATCGTCCACGGCTCACCCGGACGCTCGATGACGGCGGCCAGCACGTGGCCGAGCACGTCGTCGCCCATGGCCGTCCACAGTGCCGGCGTGTCGAGCCGCTGCTCGGGCCGGCTGCGCAGCGCCATCGCCAGCAGCGCTTCGCACAGCGAAGACACGATCACCCCGGTGCCGGAGCCGTCGTACCCGGCCTCGCCACGCAGCACGTCGGCCAGCGTGATCGCCGACGAGTCGAGCTTCACGTGCACCAGCGGCGGCAGCAGGCGGAACAGCAGCGCGCCCGCGGCCGAGTCCACGTGGTAGTGGCCGCAGAACAAGTCGAGTTCGGGCTTCACGTTGCCCACGGTCCGCCGGGTCGTGAACGTCGGCCCCGGCTCGTCGACCCAGCGGCGTTTGCGGCCCGTCGTCACGCTCACCTGGTGGGCGTCGCCGTGGGCGAACACGAGCATGTCGCCGGGCGAGAGGTCGACGGCCGTCGTGCCCGTGGTCGCGGTGCACTGCCCGTCGAGCACGAGGTAGTACGGCACTTTGTCCGGTCCGGTGGCCTCGTGCTCCATGCTGAACTTGCCGGCGATCAGGCACCGCACGTCGATGGTGCCCTCGAGTTGCGCGAGCCGGATCAGGCGGCTCACTCCGTCCAGGGACCGATCTGTCGTGTGCCGGTCGTCCATGGGCACCTCGTCGTTTCTCGATCGTGGCTCGCTACTGAAGAGAAAACGGGCGAAATAGCCGACGGTTTCGGCCGTCGACCATTTCGGTCACGGCGCCGGTCACCCATCACCGGCGCGTCCCGACCTCCTTCCGGAACCGGTTCGGCTGCGTACCGACCGCGGCCCTGAAGGCCTGCGCGAACGCCGATTCCGAGTTGTACCCGACCTGCCGCGCGATGTGCGACACGGAGTGATCCGAACGGGTGAGCAAATCGGCCGCCACCATCATCCTGATCGTCGTGAGCAGCGACGCGACCGTGGTGCCGGTGCGCGCGGTGAAACGGCGCAGAAAGGTCGCGCGCGACATCGACGCTGCCGCCGCCATGCGCTCGATCGTCCACGGCTCACCGGGCCGCTCGACGATGCCGGCGATCACCTTGCCGAGCGTGTCGTCACCCACGGCCGTCCACAGCGCCGGCGTGTCGAGCCGCTGCTCGGGCCGGCTGCGCAGCGCGATGTCGAGCAGCGCGCCGAACAGGGAACCCAGCAGCGAGCGCGCGCCGAGCCGGTCGAAGCGGGCCCCGCCCCGCAGCACGTCGGCCAGCCCGGCGCCGTAGACCCCCAGCGTGACGTGCACCAACGGGGGCAACGTGCGGAACAGCAGCGTGCCCATGGCCGAGTCGGTTTGGTAGTGGCCGCTGTAGAGGTCCAGCTCCGGCTCCGCGCCGAGGCTGCGCCGGGTCGTGAACACCGGCCCCGGTTCCTCGGTGAACGGCCGCGGCGGGCCGGCCGTCACGCACACCCGGTGCGCGTCGCCGTGCGGCAGCACGAGCAGGTCGCCCGGACCGAGCTCGACCGCCGACAAGCGAGTGGAGACGGTGCAGCGGCCCTCGACCACGAGGTGGAACGGCACTTTGCCCGGGCCGGGCGCGACGCGGTTCATCGTGAACTGCCCGGCGGTGAGACACCGAAGGTCGGGAATGCCCTCGATGTGCGCCAACCGGAGCAGCCGGCTCACTGCGTCCATGAACCGATTCCGACAGAATGTGATCCGATCATAGGTATTTCTCTCCCGCGATCCAGGCAATCATCAAGCGGTACAAGCACCTCGCTCATCGGTGATCAGGGAATCGGCGGCCCCGGCTGGTGACAGCCGGGCACGGGTCGCGCCATTCGGCCGGTGGTGAAGTCAATTTATATTAGGGTAAGGATTCCGGTGACGCGTTGGTGACCATTGCCCGTTCCGGGCGCCGCCACCCGCCCACTTTCTGTCCGTTGTGGACGGTCCAACCCTGCTTCGAAGAACGGAGAGCACACCCATGCCCATGATCACGACCAACGACGGCGTCGAGATCTTCTTCAAGGACTGGGGCCCCCGCGACGCTCAGCCGATCGTGTTCAGCCACGGCTGGCCGCTCTCGTCGGACGACTGGGACACCCAGATGCTGTTCTTCCTGAACGAGGGCTACCGCGTGATCGCCCACGACCGCCGTGGCCACGGCCGCTCGGCCCAGGTCTCCGACGGCCACGACCTCGACCACTACGCCGCCGACCTGGCCGCGGTCACCGAGCACCTCGACCTGCGCGAGGCCATCCACGTCGGGCACTCCACCGGCGGCGGCGAGGTCGTCGCCTACCTGGGCAACCACGGCGAGTCCCGCGTGGCCAAGGCCGCCATCATGTCCGCGATCCCGCCGCTGATGGTGAAGACCGAGTCCAACCCGGGCGGCCTGCCCAAGAGCGTGTTCGACGACTTCCAGAAGCAGCTGGCCGCGAACCGGTCCGAGTTCTACCGCGCCGTCGCGTCCGGCCCGTTCTACGGCTACAACCGGCCCGGCGCCGTGCCGTCGGAGGCCAACATCCAGAAGTGGTGGCTGCAGGGCATGATGGGCGGCGCGAAGGCCGGCTACGACGGCATCGTGGCCTTCTCCCAGACCGACCAGACCGAGCAGCTCAAGAAGATCACCGTGCCGGTCCTGGTCATGCACGGCGACGATGACCAGGTCGTGCCCTACGAGGACGCCGCGCTGCTCTCGGTCAAGCTGCTGAAGAACGGCACCCTCAAGATCTACCCGGGCTTCCCCCACGGCATGCCGACCACGCACGCCGACACCATCAACGCAGACCTGCTCGAGTTCTTCCGCTCCTGATCCGGCCCGCTCGAAGGAGGTCCTCTGTGGACGGTATCAACCCCGACGTGGCACCCAGCGGCACCGGTTGCGTGGACTGCAACGCGGCCAGCCCCGCCGGCTGGTGGTACCACCTGCGCCGCTGCGCGGAGTGCGGCCACATCGGCTGCTGCGACACCTCGCCCAGCCAGCACGCCACGGCCCACAACGTCGCGACCGGGCACCCCGTCATCCGCAGCTTCGAACCGGGCGAAACGTGGTTCTGGAACTACGCCACCCAGGAGAAGTTCGCCGACGGCCCCGCTCTGGTCGCACCCATCAGCAAGCCGGTCGACCAGCCCGCCCCCTTCCCGACCGACCGCCTGCCGGCCGACTGGGAGAACTACCTGCACCGCTGATCCACTGGGAACGCGAAGTGCCGCCTGGCCGTTTTACGGCCAGGCGGCACTTCGCGTTGCAGGGATCCAAGATTCCAACGCATTCCTCGACGGCAGCAAGGCGAGTAACCCGAACGGGGGCAGTTGCACGCCACGGAAGAATCAACTGCGGCGAACAGCGTCGCCCTCTCCAGGAATTGTTGCGCAGATTGACAAATCGAAGGAAATCCTTTTTCCGCGACGGTTGGCCGGGAACCCGCGCAACGCCGCCAGGGCGACGACCGCGGGCTCCACCCCGTCGTGACGGACAGTCATCGGCCACGCGGTGTGGCGCTCGCGGGTGCCACAGCAGTGCCCCCGACGGGGTTCGAACCCGCACTGGGTCGATTTTAAGTCGACTGCCTCTGCCAATTGGGCTACGGGGGCACGAACACCTTAGCGGGACGCCCCTCTCCCGTCAGACGCGCGGCGTGTGTTCCGCCACAGCCGACATCTCGCCGCGGGCCGACGCGCCCAGAACAGCCAGGGCCTGCCTGCGCGGGACCACCGGGCCCGCTCCCGCCCGGGTCGAGACAGAGAAAGCCGGACCCCCCACGGGAGGCCCGGCTTCAGCAAGGAGAACTCAGCCCTTCGAAACCCGGGCGAACTCTTCCTTCGGGTTGTTGATCTGCCCGAGCGAGATCACCTCACGCCGGAACAGGCCGCCGAGCATCCAGTCGAACAGGATGCGGATCTTGCGGTTCCACGTCGGCATCGCCTTGAGGTGGTAGGCGCGGTGGAAGAGCCAGGCCGGGAAGCCCTTGATCTTCAGGTTCAGCGCGTCGGCGACGCCCTTGTGCAGGCCGAGGCTGGCCACCGCACCGAGGTTCTTGTGGAAGTAGTCCTTCGGCTGGCCGCCGCGCAGGACCTTGATGATGTTCTTCGACAGCAGCGTCGCCTGGCGCACGGCGTGCTGCGCGTTGGGCGGGCACGTCGCCGTCGGGTCCTGCTCGGTGCGCGAGAGGTCGGGGATCGCGGCGTTGTCGCCGGCCGTCCACACCTCGGGGTGGCCCACGACCTGCATCGCGGCCGTGGCCTCGACGCGGCCGCGCTTGTCGAGCGGCAGGTCGGAGCCGGCGAGCACCGGGTTGGCCTTCACGCCCGCGGTCCAGATGAGCGTGTCGGTGTCGAACTCGGTGCCGTCCGAGAGCACGACGTGACCGTTTTCGAACGACTTCGCCGCCGTGGACAGGTACACCTCGATGCCGCGCTTCTCCAGCTGCTGCACGGTGTACACGCCGAGCGTCTCGCGGACCTCGGGCAGGATGCGCCCGGCCGCCTCGACGAGCACCCAGCGGATGTCGGCCGGCTTGATGTTCGGGTAGTAGTTCTCCACCGCGAACCGGGTCATGTCCTCGAGCTCGGCCAGCGCCTCGATGCCGGCGAAGCCGCCGCCGACCACCGTGAAGGTGAGCAGGCGCTTGCGCAGCTCGGGGTCGAGTGTGCTGGCCGCCTCGTCGAGCTTGGTCATGATGTGGTTGCGCAGGTAGATGGCCTCGCCGATGGTCTTGAAGGCGATGCCCTGCTCCGCCAGGCCAGGGATCGGCAGGATGCGCGCGACGGCGCCGAGCGCGACCACGAGCACGTCGTAGTTCAGCGTCTCGATGTGGCCGTCGGCGGCCTCGACCGTGACGGCCTTGCGGTCGTTCTCGATCTTCGTCACGCGCGCGGTGAGCACGTGGCAGCGCTTGAGCACGCGGCGCAGCGGCACCACCACGTGACGGGGTTCGATCGCGCCGGCCGCCGCCTCGGGCAGGAACGGCGCGTAGGTCATGTGCGGCTGGGGGTCAACGACGGTCACGGAGGCCTCGTTGGCGCGCAGCATCTTCTGGAGCCCGTACGCCGTGTACAGGCCGACGTATCCACCACCGAGGATCAGGATCCGAGTCGGTTCCGACTTAGCAGCCATGCCTCCATAGTCGCACCTGTTCAGCCGTATCGCTCGGGTACCCCACCCCGCTGTGACCAGCGTCGCCATGCAGGCGGTAACGATTCAGAAGAGGCCCGCGGCCGAGGCCGCCGCCGCCATGATTTCGCACACCATCGCGTGAGTCACCCGGCCAGTCTGGACGTTACGCGGTGACACGTGGTAGCAGCCGTAGAGCTGTAGGTCACCGAGCCCCACCACGGCCCCGTGCGCGAACGCGGGCCGCGGCCGGGGCACCGGCAGGCCCGCGTCGGCCAGCACCGGCAGCAGCGCCTGCCAGCCGAACGCGCCGAGCACCACCACGGCCTCCAACGTCGGCGCGAGCAGCCGCAGTTCGTCGGCCAGCCAGTGACGGCAGGTGTCCCGCTCGGCCGGCGTCGGCTTGTTCTCCGGCGGCGCGCAGCGCACGGGCGAGACGAGCCGCGTGCCCCGCAGGGTCAGACCGTCGCCGCGCCGGGTGGACGTCGGCTGCGACGCCAGCCCCACCTCGTGCAGCACGCGGAACAGGAAATCGCCCGACGGGTCGCCGGTGAACATCCGCCCGGTGCGGTTGCCGCCGTGCGCCGAGGGCGCGAGCCCGACCACGGCGAGCTTGGCGTCCGACGGCCCGAACCCGGGCACGGGCTTGGCCCAGTAGTCCTCGTGCGCGTACGCGGCTCGCTTGGTGATCGCCACGCTCTCCCGCCAGGCCACCAGCCGCGGGCAAGCGCGGCAGTGCGTGACGGCGTCGTCGAGCTCGGCGAGGGTGGCCATCAGGTGCCGGCCAAAGCCGTGCGGCACAGGTGATCGGCCGCGCGCGTGGTCTCGGTCAGCCGGTGGCGCTCGACATGCGCCGTCGCGGGGTTCGGGCACGCGTCGGTGGGGTCCACGCGGCCGCGGGGCCGGTGCTGGACCTCGATCACCTCCGGAATCGTGACGGCCCGGCGCATACCGCCAGCTTCCCACAGCACGGTTGGCTAGGTTGGGATCATGTCCGACACCACCGAAGAGACGCCCGAGAAGCCGGCCACGCCGCCCGAGCCCGTCGACGACCTGGTCACCACCCACCACACCCTCACGGTCAAACGGCGCAAACTCGCCTACACCGCGCAGGCCGGGCGTGTCGTGCTGCGCCAGGAAGTGGTCAAGGACGGCAAGTCGGAGGGCCACAAACCCAAGGCCGAGGTGTTCCTCACCGCCTACACCCTCGACGACGCCGAGCCGGGCTCGCGCCCCGTCACCTTCGCGTTCAACGGCGGCCCCGGCTCGTCGAGCATCTGGCTGCACATGGGCCTGCTCGGCCCGCGGCGGGTGCTCTCGGGTGACGTCGACGACCTGGTCGCACCGCCGTACGGCCTCGAGGACAACACCGAGTCCCTGCTGCAGCACAGCGACCTGGTGTTCATCGACCCCGTGTCCACGGGCTACTCGCGGGTGACCGACGGCGGCGAGTCGAAGGACTACACGGGTTTCCAGGGCGACCTCGATTCGGTCGCCGAGATCATCCGGCTGTGGATCTCGCGCAACGAGCGCTGGCTGTCGCCGAAGTTCCTCGCCGGCGAGTCGTACGGCACGCTGCGCGCCGCCGCGCTGGCCGGGCACCTGCAGGACCGCTACGGCCTGTACCTCAACGGCCTGCTGCTGATCTCGTCAGTGCTCGACATGGGCACGCTGCGCTTCCACGAGGGCAACGACCTGCCGTACTCGCTGTTCGTGCCCACCTACGCCGCCATCGCCCACTACCACGGCTTCCACGGCGACCGCCCCCTCGACGACGTGCTGGCCGACGCCGAGGACTTCGCCTCGAAGGAGCTGCCCTGGGCCCTCGCCCGCGGCGCCCGTCTGTCCACTCAGGACCGCACCGAGGCCGTGGCCACCCTGGCTTCCCTGACGGGCCTGTCGGAATCGTATGTGGACCGGGTCAACCTCCGCATCGAACACGTCCGCTTCTTCACGGAGCTCCTGCGCGACCGCGGCCTCGTCGTCGGCCGCATGGACGGCCGCTTCACCACCTGGGAGGTCGACGGCGGCCGCGAACACATGAGCGACGACGCCTCCATCTCCCGCATCATCGGCGCCTACGCGGCCGGCTTCAACCACTACGTCCGCGCCGAGCTCGGCTACCAGAACGACCTGCCGTACGAAATCCTGTCCGGCGAGGTGTTCAAGGCCTGGTCCTACAAGGACTTCGAGGGCCGCTTCGTGTCCGTCGTGGACTCCGTGAGCGCCGCGATGCGCGCCAACCCGCACCTCAAGGTCCACGTCGCCTTCGGCCACTACGACGGCGCCACGGCCTACTTCGCGTCCGAGCACGTCCTCGCGCACCTCCAGATCCCGGACGAACTGCGCGAGAACATCGACACGGCGTACTACCCGGCGGGGCACATGATGTACGTGCACGAACCGACGCGGGTCCAGCAGTCGAAGGACCTGGGCAAGTTCGTGAAGGAGGCTTCGAACCGGTAGTCGTCGCGGGCTTCCGGCTCAAAGGACGAGGTCGGCCAACCGGTCGACCTCGTCCACCTCCGCGACGGTCGGGGTGAAGGTCAGTTCGTTCAGACCCGCCGACTCGAACTCCCGCACGATGGCCTTGATGCGGTCCGGCGTGCGGACGGCGCCCTCGGCGATGGTGGTGGCGTGGGAGCCCGCGTAGGCGTAGTAGGAGCGCAGGTAGGCGTCGCCGAGGTCGGCGGCGGTGGTGGAGAAGTAGGCCAGGCCCAGCAACCGCGGCTCGCCGGTGCGGCCGGCCTGGGTCCAGGCCTCCCGGATCTCCTTCACGGTCGGCTCGGCGCGCGCCGGGCCACCGCCCGCGCCCGTCCAGCCGGCGGCGTGCTCGACGGTCCGGCGAACAGCGCGTTTGCTGTGGCCACCGATCAGGAGCGGGATGCCGGGGAGGTCACCGACCACCGGCCGCTGCTCGCCCTCGAAGTCACCGGCCTCCACCGGTTCACCCTGCCACGCCCGCCTCAGGTAGCTCAGCTGCCGATCGAATGCGGCGCCCCGGCCGGCGAAGTCCAGGCCCACCGGCAGGTAGTCGGACTCCCGCGCGCCAACGCCGAGCCCGAGGGTCAACCGCCCGCCCGAGAGCGCGGCCACGGTTCCGGCCACCTTCGCCAGCACCGCATCCGGGTAGGTCGGGCCCAGCACCGCGTTGGTCAGCAACCCGATCTCGTCGGTCGCTCCCGCCACGCCGGCGAGCGCGGTCAACGAATCCCACGACGGGTACGCAACGCGGCCGATCGTGGAGACGAACGCGAACCCGCGCTCCTCAGCGCGACGCGCCCACTCGAGCAGCACCCGAGCATCAGTGCCAGGAATCGTGTTGGGAATACCGATGCCGATACGCATGCCGCCAGTGTGCAGCCACCCACCAACCCCCGCAGCGCAGCCACACCACGGCTACCGCAACGAACCACCCCGCGGAAACCGCCGGCCGACCGCACGAAAACCGCCGGCCAAGGACCCGACCGGACCAGGACCCAAACCCCTCCCTGCCCCCCGATCCGAAGCCTCCCTACGGCCGCCGACCCCTTGTCAAGGTCCTCTTTCCCGCCTTGGCAAGGGGTCGGCGGCCGTTAGCACAATCGAGCTTCGGGGGGGCTAGCCCAACGCGACTCGCCCCGCGAGGCCAACGACTACATCAGAAGCCAACAACTACTTCAGAAATTGCTTCCCCTGCGTGACAGCCGCATACGCATCCACAGCCCCGTGCCCGTAAAACCCGTTGAACGCCGCATTCCCCTGGCAAGTGGCTGTGAACGAAGCATCCCGGCCCTCGTCCAGGTAATCCACCGTCCGCGGCACCGGGCACGCGATCGGCGAAGCCGTCCCTTCGATCACCCGCTGCACGGCGTCCGGGTCGAGACCAAAACCGGACCCCGACTTCTTCCCGTACTCCGACACGATCAACGCCGCCACACCGGTCGCGTGCGGCGTGGCCATCGAGGTCCCCTGCAGCCACTGGTAGTACCCGACCCGGCCGTCCGGCGCGACAGCTTTCTGCACGCCCAGCCCGACCCCGGCCGGAGTCACGTTCCCGGCCGCGTCGATGTTGCCCTCGGCCACACCCACGTTCCGCGGGTACGCCGAAAGGATCTCGTTCTCCACCGTCTGGAACCACGGCGTGCCGAAGCCGTCGCGGTAGTACCCGCCCGGTGCCGAGACCGAGATCTGCTCGGTGCCGTAGTTGGAGTAGTCCGCCTTCGCCTGCGACGGACCGAAAGCACCGACCCCGATCGTGTGCGGGCCCTCCGTCGGCATCGTCAGGCAGGACGCGTTGTCGATCTGGCGCGGGTGCGCCGCCGCGCTCGGGTAGTCCGGGCTGGTGGCGTCGGGCAGCGGCGCCCCGAGGTCGGTGTGCTCATTGCCGAGCGCGACGACCATCGTCACGCCCTTGCGGTGCGCGTAGTTCAACGCCCGCGTCGTCGCCTCGATGACGGTGCGCTGCTCGGCCTGCTCCTCGGCGGAGTCAGCCGGGTTGGCACGGCAGTTGTAGAGCCAGGGATCCGTGTAGAAGCTCATGTTCACGACGTCGATGCCCGCGTCGCCGGCATACGTCAGCGCGTCGACGGTCGGCTGCAGGAAGAAGAAGCCCGAGTCCTGGCCGGCGCGGATGTTCACCAGCGAGACACCGGGCGCGACACCGGAGACGCCGAACCCGTTGGCCGCCGCGCCGATCGTGCCGGCGACGTGGGTGCCGTGGCCGTTGTCGTCGTGGTCCACCGGGTCAACGCAGCCGCGGTATTCGCACGGGCCGTCCACCACGGTGCCGTTCACGTCCGCCACGATGTCGCGCGTGAAGTTCCGCGAGTCGGCCCGGTCGAAGTTCGGCGCGATGTCCGGGTGGCTCGCGTCGACGCCGGTGTCGATGATGCCGACCTTCACCCGCTTGTCCCCGGGCTGCACGGAACGCGCGAGATCCGAACGCGTCGACTTCAAGCCCCACAGCTGGTCGTCGAGCGGGTCCGTACCAACCCCGCGATGCGGAGCAGCAGAAGCACGACGGCCCTCCTTCTCGACCACGTTCGGCTTCACCTTCTTGCCACCCCGCGGCGCCGACCCGATCGACTTCGCCCGAGCGGCCCCGAACACCGCGCCACTGGCGGAAACCCGCGAGACGAAACCCGAAGCCGGCGCCGTGGCCGTGATCAGCCCGACGGCGGTGTTCGTGGCGACGACCGTTCCCCCGGCCGCACGCACCGCGTCGGCCGCGGCGCCGACGTCCGAACGCGCCAGCACGGTGAACTCCGCCACCGGGCCGGACACCCCCGCCGACGCGACCGGAACGGAGAACGCCGCGCCGAGCAGGGGTACCGCCAAAACGGCGAAAAGCAGTCTGGGTCTCTTCACTGGTCCTCCTCCAGAGCGAAAACCGACAGTGCAACGTACATACCGGACACACGTTGCAGCAATCGCCGGGAGGAGAAACCCGACTAAAGTGCTAGTCGTTGCCAATCCGACCACAGTCACGGCCGAATGACTTCGCAGCAACGGTTACGTGCCGCGAGGGGCTGGGCCACTTTTGGCCGGAGTGGCAAGGTCAGGGAACCACGGACTTGGCCTCCGCGAAGTGGCACGCCGAGAGGTGCCCGTCGGTGCGCGGCTGCAGCTGCGGCACCTCCGTGGCGCAGATGTCCTGCGCCTTCCAGCACCGCGTGCGGAACCGGCAGCCCGACGGCGGATCGAGCGGGCTCGGCACGTCACCCTCGAGCCGGATGACCTGCCGCTGCCCGCGCACCTCCGGGTCCGCCACCGGCACGGCCGAGAGCAGCGCCTGCGTGTACGGGTGCGAGGGCCGTTCGTAGATCTCGTCCTCGGTCCCGATCTCCACGATCTTGCCGAGGTACATCACGGCCACGCGCGTGGACAAGTGCCGCACCACCGACAGGTCGTGGGCGATGAACACGTACGACAGGCCGAACTCGGTCTGCAGGTCGCCGAGCAGGTTCATCACCTGCGCCTGGATCGACACGTCCAAAGCGGACACCGGCTCGTCGCAGATGATCACCTTGGGCCGCAACGCCAGCGCCCGCGCTATGCCGATGCGCTGGCGCTGCCCGCCCGAGAACTGGTGCGGGTAGCGGTTGATGTGCTCGGGGTTGAGCCCCACCACCTCCAGCAGCTCCTGCACCTTCTTCGCGCGCGAGCCCTTCGGCGCGACCTCGGTGTGGATCTCGAACGGCTCGCCGACGATGTCGCCCACCGTCATGCGCGGGTTCAGCGACGTGTACGGGTCCTGCAGCACGATCTGGATCTCGCGCCGCATCCGCCGCAGCTCGCCGCCGCGCAGCTTGAAGATGTCGCGGCCCTCGAACGTCGCGGTGCCGGCCGTCGGCTCCTCCAGGCGCATCAGCACCTGCGCGAGCGTCGACTTGCCGCAGCCCGATTCGCCCACCACACCGAGCGTCTCGCCCGGCTGGAGGTCGAACGAGACGCCGTCGACCGCCTTGACGTGGCCCACGGTCCGCTTGAACAACACACCCTGGCGCACCGGGAAGTGCTTCACGAGCTCCTGCACGCTGAGAATCGGCTCAGGCACGGCTTTCCACCACCTCATCGGCGAAGTGACACGCACTGACCCGGCCGAACCCGAGGCTGTGCAACGGCGGCCGTTCCTCCGAACAGCGCTGCTCCGCCCGCTTGCACCGCGGGTGGAACGGGCAGCCCGGCGGGATGTCGAGCAGGCTCGGCGGCAGGCCCTTGATGGTCTCGAGCGTCTGTCCCTTGAGGTCCAGGCGCGGCAACGAGTCCATCAGCGCCGCCGTGTACGGGTGCCCGGGCGAGGAGAACAGCTCGTGCACGTCGGCCTGCTCCACGATCCGGCCCGCGTACATCACGGCGATCCGGTCGGCGACCTCCGCCACCACACCGAGGTCGTGCGTGATGAGCACGAGACCCATCTGGCGTTCGCGCTGGATCTCGCCCAGCAGGTCCATGATCTGCGCCTGCACGGTCACGTCGAGCGCCGTGGTGGGCTCGTCGGCGATCAGCAGCACCGGATCGAGCGCCAGCGACATCGCGATCATCGCGCGCTGGCGCATGCCGCCCGAGAACTGGTGCGGGTAGTCCTTCACGCGCCGGGCGGCGGCCGGGATGCGCACCAGGTCCAGCAGTTCGACCGCGCGCTTGTGGGCGTCCTTCTTGGACAGTCCCTGGCGGACCCGCAGCTGCTCGGCGATCTGGAACCCCACGGTGAACACGGGGTTGAGGGCCGAGAGGGCGTCCTGGAAGATCATCGCGATCTCGGTGCCCCGCAGCTCGCGGCGCCGCTCGGGCGTGGCCGTGAGCAGATCCTCGCCGCGGTAGCGGATCGAGCCGCCGGTGATCACGCCGGGCGGCATGTCGAGGATGCCCATGATGGTCTGCGCGGTCACGCTCTTGCCCGAGCCCGATTCGCCCAGCACCGCAAGGGTTTCCCCGGCGTGCACGGAGTAGCTCACGCCGTTGAGCACGTTGGCCACGCCGTCGGCCGTGCGGAACTCCACGCGCAGGTCTTCGACCTCGAGCAGCAGTTCGTTCTGTGTATCGGTCATCGGCCGCTACCTCGACTTCGGGTCGAGCGCGTCGCGGATCCCGTCACCGAGCATCACGAACGCGAGCACGGTGAGGGTGACGAACGCACCGGGGAACAGGAGCATGTGCGGGTCGGCCCGGAAGTAGTCGCGGGAGTCGCTGATCATCACACCCCACGAGATCACGGGCGGGCGCACGCCGATGCCGAGGTAGGCGAGCGTCGCCTCCGCGCCGATGGCCGCGCCGAGCGCGATGGTGGCGTAGACCAGCACTGGCGCGAGTGTGTTGGGCAGCAGGTGCCGGAACACGATGCGCGGCGTGCTGGCGCCGAGCGCGCGGGCGGCCTTCACGTAGTCGAGCTGCTTGGCCACGAGCGTCGCCGAACGCATGATGCGCATGGCCACCGGCCAGGTCAGCACCGCGATGGAACAGACCACCTGCACGATGATCGTCACCTGCCCCGGGTTCGAGCCGGGCGCGTTGAACGTGGTGAGGATGACGATCGCGCCGAGCACGAACGGCAGGCCGGCGAAGATGTCGCCCAGGCGCGAAAGCACGCTGTCGATCAGGCGGCCGTAGTAGCCGGCGACGATGCCGACGAGCGAGCCGAACACCACCGTGAGGATCGTGGCGAACACCCCGACCAGCAGCGACGCGCGGGTGCCGTAGATCGTGCGGGCGTAGACGTCGTAACCCTGGTTGTCGTAGCCGAACCAGGCTTCGGACGACGGCGGCTGGTTGGCCTTCGTCAGGTCGCTGAACCCGGCTTCGCGGTGGGAGAACACGCTGGGGAACAGCGCGATGAGCACGACCAGCAGGATGATCACCGCGGAGATCACGAACACCGGCTTGCGGCGCAGCTGGCGCCAGGCGTCACCCCACAGGCTGCGGGGCTTTTTCGTCTCGGTCGCGGAATCGTCGATGCGCGAGAGCTCCGCCGCGTCGACGGCCCCGCCTCCGACGAGGTTCGGGTCAGTCATAACGGATCCTCGGGTCGAGAACGGCGTAGAGCAGGTCCACGATCAAGCTCATCAGCAGGTACACCAGCACGAGCAGCACCACGACGCCCACCACGGTGGCGCTCTCGCGGTTCTGGATGCCGCGGAAGATGAGCCCGCCCAGGCCGTTGATGTTGAACACGCCCTCGGTCACGATCGCGCCGCCCATCAGGGCGCCGAGGTCGGTGCCGAGGAACGTCAGCACCGGGATCACCGAGTTGCGCAGCAGGTGCACGCCGACCACGCGGCTGTTGGGCTGGCCCTTCGCGATGGCCGTGCGGATGTAGTCGGCGTGGCGGTTCTCCGCGATCGACGTTCTCGTGAGCCGGGCGACGTACGCCATCGAGAGGCTGCCCAGCGCGATGCCGGGCACGATCAGCTCACCGAAGCCCGGGTCGTCCGACACGCTCGTGTCGATGATGCCGAGCTCCGTGCCGAGCACGAGCTGCAGCACGATCGCCGTGACGAACACCGGGAGCGAAATCAGGAACGTGGTCGAGACCAGCACCAGGTTGTCGAGGAAACCCTTGCCGCGCAAGCCGGTCAGCACGCCCGCGGTCAGGCCGATCACGGCCTCGATGAGCACCGCGACGAGCGCCAGGCGCAGCGTGATCGGGTAGGAGTTGGCGATGAGCTCGCCGACGGAGGTGCCGTTGAAGGTCTCGCCCCAGTCGCCGGTGAACAGGCTGCCGAGGTACTTGAAGTACTGGACGATCAGGTTGTCGTTCAGGTGGAACTTCTCGGTCATCAGGTCGACGTAAGCCTGGGGGCAGGCCGTCTGACCGCATTTGCCGGAGAAGGGATCACCCGGGACGGCCCACACCAGCGTGTAGATCAGGAAGGTCGTTCCGAAGAACACCGGGATCAGCTGGAGCAGGCGTCGCAGGACGTAGCGAATCATGCGTCAGTTCCTAGGAGTGCGCGCCGGGCGCGCCGCGGACCGTCCTCGCGGGACGGTCCGCGGCTGCCGTGGTGGTGGGACGTGGTTTTCAGCGCGTCACTTGGTGACCTCGACCGACGAGTAGTCGGCGCGGCGGCGGAAGTCGAGCGTCACGGCCTTGGTGTGCTTGGACTTCGCGGCAACACCCTTCTCGTCCCACACCGGGATCGAGGGCAGGTCCTTGGCGATGGCGTCCTCGGCCTGCTGGTAGATCTTGATCGCGGCGTCCTTGTCCGGCGTGGAGTCGGCCTGCTCGAGGAGCTGGTCGACGGCCGGGTTGGTGTACACCGAGTCGTTGGACGAAGCACCCGTGCGGTAGATCGGGTTCAGGAAGTCCTCGATCGACGGGTAGTCCGCGGACCAGTCGCTGCGGCCCATGCCGGTGAGCTTGTGGCCGGTCACGATGCTGCGCCACTGGCCGAAGTCCGTGGCCGGCACGAAGTCGCACTCGACGCCGAGCACGTTCTTGATGCTGTTGCACGCGGCCACCAGCGGCTCCTTGCGGCCACCGTCGGCGTTGGAGGCGATGGTGAGCTTGCCCTTGAAGCCCGAGGCCGCGAACGCCGCCTTGGCCGCGGCCGGGTCGAACTTGCAGAACTGGCACACGCCGGGGCGGTAGCCCTCGATGCCCTGCGAGACGTAACCGTCGGCCGGCACGTAGGTGTCGTTCATGACGGTCTTGGTGATCTGCGCGCGGTCGATCGCCATGGAGATGGCCTTGCGCAGGTTGAGGTTGTCGTAACCCTGCACGTAGTACGGGATCGCGATGGTGCTGATGCCGAGCAGGTGACCGGTGACCAGGTTGTCCTTGAGGTCGGTCTTGTACTTGCCGCCGGCCAGGGCACTCGGCGGCAGGGTCTCGATGAAGTCGAGCTTGTTGCTCAGCAGGTCCTGGTACGCGGTTTCCTGGCTCGCGTAGATCTTGATGTCCAGGTCCTTGAACTTGACCTTGTCCTGGCCCTTGTAGTCGTCGTTGCGCGTGAGCTTGATGTCGACGTTGGGCGTGCGGCTCACGAACTTCATCGGGCCGTTGCCGATGGGGTGCGCCGCGAAGGCCTTGGGGTCTTTGAAGAACACGTCGGGCAGCGGCGCGAAGGCCGTGTAGCCGATCTTGGTCGAGAAGACCGAGAACGGCGCCTTCAGCGTCGCGGTGAACTCGTAGTCGCCCTTGACGACCAGGCCGGACATCTTGTCCGTGGTCGGCTTGGCGTTCTCGTCGGCCGGGTGCACGTCGTCGTAACCCTGGATGTTCTCGAAGAACGTGCTGTTGATCTGGCCGTTGGGCGAGTAGGCGCCGTAGTTCCAGGCGTCGACGAAGTTCTTCGCCTTGACCTCGGTGCCGTCGTGGAACTTCCAGCCCTGCTTGATCTTGATGTCGAAGACCTTCGAGTCGGTCGTGGTGATCGACTCGGCCATCTGGTTGTAGGGCTGCGCGTTGTCACCCTTGAACGCCACCAGCTCCGCGAACATCGCGTCGACGGCCTTCGAGCCACCCAGCTCGTTGGTGTTCGTGGGGATCAGCGTGTTCTGCGGCTCGGTGCCGTAGACGGTGAAGGTCCCGTTGGGATCCACCTCACCGGACGACCCGCTACTGCTGGAGCCACCACCACACGCGGCCAGGACCAATGACAAGGTTGTCACCACCGCGGCGGCTCCCCAGAGCCTGCGTGAACGCCGCATGTTTCCCCTCCATCTCATGTTCCGAAAAGTGAGATGGAGGTTATCGGGCTATTGGCGGTTTGTAACCAGATCACTCGGTTGCAAATGAGTGACAACCTTGTCGCTCACCCGGGCAGAGCACGACCAAGGTCTTGTTGATCACTCTCGGTGCCTGCGCTGCTCCGCTCAGGCGAGGGAAAGCGCAATGCCGTCGAGGATGTCGTGCTCACTCACGACCAGCTGGTCCGGACCACCGAGTTTCGCGAGCTGCTCGGCGAGCACCTGCACGATCACCGCACCACCGCCGATCACGTCCACCCTGCCCGGATGGATCACGGGGTTGGCCGCGCGGGTGGCGCGGTCGGCCGCCAGCAGGCTCGTCGCGAGGCGGTCGATCTCGGCGTGGGAGAGCTTCGAGAGGTGGGTGCGCTCGGAGTCGTACTCGGGCAGCTCCTGGGCGACCGCTGACAACGTGGTCACCGTGCCGGCGACCCCGATCCAGGTCTTCGCCTTGGCCACGTCGACGACGTCGAACGCCTCTTGCAGGATCGTCTCGGCGGTGGTTTTCGCCCGGCCGATCTCTTCCCCGGTGGGCGGATCCTGCGTGAGATCGCGCTCGGTGATGCGCACGCAGCCGATGTCCACGGACTTGGCCGCGAGCACCTCGGCGCGCTGCCCGTCCCACGTGCCCAGGACCAGCTCGGTCGAGCCGCCGCCGACGTCGACGACCAGGAACGGCCCGTCATCGGGATCCTGCTCGCCCACGGCGCCGGCGAAGGAGAGACGGGCTTCCTCGTCGCCGCTGATCACTTCGGCCTCGACGCCGAGCGTCTCGCGGGTCATCGCGAAGAACTCGTCGCGGTTGCTGGCGTCCCGCGTGGCGGACGTGGCGACCATACGGACCTTCTCGACGCCCTTGCGCCGCGCGGCGATCGTGTAGTCGGCCAACGCTGCGCGCGTGCGCTCCAGCGCTTCCGGCGCGAGGCGGCCGGTGGCGTCGACGCCTTGGCCGAGCCGCACGATGCGCATCTCGCGGTGCAGGTCGCGCAGGTCCACCGTGCCGTCGTGGCGCGGGGTCAGCTCGGCGACGAGCAGGCGGATGGAGTTGGTCCCACAGTCGATCGCGGCTACACGAGGCATGGCGTCGACCTTACTGGGTCGAGGTCAGGAGCTCGGGGAGTTGCCGGTGGTGGTCGGCGTCGACGTGTCCGGGCTGTCGGGCGGCGTCGAGCTCTGCCCGCCACACGGCGGGAGGCTCGTGGTGGTGGTTGGACTCGTGCTTGGGCTTTCCGGCGTGGTCTCGGGCGTACTGCTGCCGGTCGAGACGCAGGTCGGCGTGGTGCTGGTCGTCGTCTCCGTCGTGCCGGTGTTGCCCGTACTGCTCACCGGCGGCAACGACGACTGCGGCGGCCCGCTCGGAGTCGTGGTCGTACCCGACACCGGCGGCGGTGGCACGGCCGGCGGCTGCGGGTTCGGGTTCGCGTTGGGCGCGCCCACCGGAATCTGGCTGTCCGGCAGCGGCGCGACTCCGTTGCGGTAGGCCTCGGCCCAGAGGATGACGGTGTTCACGTACACGTCGGAGTTGTTGTAGCGGTAGATCGCCGTGCGCAGCTGGTCGGGGTTCGCGACGTCCAGGCCGCCGGAGCACAGGTAGCGCGCCGTGGCGAGCGAGGCGTCGAACAGGTTCTCCGGGTCGGCTTTGCCGTCGCCGTTGCCGTCGGAGGCGTACTCGCGCCAGGTCGCCGGGATGAACTGGGCCGGCCCCACGGCGCGGTCCCAGACCGTGTCCTGGTCCAGCAGGCCGCCGTCGGTGTCAGGGATCGCCGCGAACGGCCCGGTCCCGTTCAGCTGCGGCCCGAGGATCGGCTCCAGCGCCGTGCCCGCCGCGTCGACGTATCCACCGCGCGCGTGGTTCGACTCGATCCGCCCGATGCTCGCTACCAGCGCCCAGTCGATGTTGCAGTTGGGCTGCTCGCGCCCGAGGACGTCCGCCGCGTTCTTGTACGCCGCCAGCGCCGTCGTCGGAATGCCCAACGGACCGCTCGGAAGCTCGAACGCCGGCAACGGCAGGGGAACGGGCGCCTCGGGCAAGCTGCCGTCCACGGCGACCTGCTCGATCTGCGGGTTCTGCGGGTCGTACCCCTGCTCGAGCGCGACGTCCTTCGTGTGGGTCGTCGGCAGCCCCGCCGTCCACTCCCCGATCGCCGCAACCCCCACGACGGCCGGCACGACGGCCAGAACCCCGACGGTGATCGACACGACGGTGCGGTGGCGGGCAGTGAGGGTGTGGGTGCGGTAGCGGGCTTTGCGGGTGGCGAGGTGGAGGGCGCGGGGGGTGCGCGGGGTGCGGAATCTCCGGGTGGGCGGTGGCTGGGTGAGCCGGGGAGCTTCGGCTTCGGCTTCGGCTTCGGCTTCGGCTTCGGCTTCGGCTTCGGCTTCGGCTTCGGCTTCGGCTTCGGCTTCGGGCTGACTCAACACGGCCGCCTCGGCGGCGTCGACGTCGGGGCGCTCGGCCTCGATCGCGGCAGCGTCGCTCAGCTCACCGTCGTCCGGCTCGGCACCAGCCCCAGTCCCAGCCGCGGCCACACCTGCTTCTTCGGCGCCAGCACCTTCAGCAGTGATCTCCACCTCAACGTCCGCGCTCGAGGCGTCCGCGCCGTCTGGGCGACCGTCGGCTTCGCTCGAAGGTCCGTCCCCAGGGCCATCGGCGTGGGGTCCATTGCGGAGCTTCCGGGCGATGTGCCCGAGTCCGCGTGGCGCCCGCATCGTCCGAACCCTCCTCGGGGTCACCCGGTGGTGAGCCCGATCGTTGCCTACGTCGTGTGAAGATTCCGTACTCAGCTTGGCGGCGGGTCACCCTTTCGGGAACCCACAGATGCAGTAACTGCCCGCCCGTCCGGACTATCTGCACACGAGAGCGCAGCGTTACCCCTCAGCCGCGGCGCACTCGCCCGAGGGCCAGCCCTGGGTCTGGAGCCAGGCGAGCGTCTCGTCTCCGAAGGGGTTGACGCCCGGCCCGGCGGCCAGCGTGTGGGCGAGGTGGACGTGCAGGCACTTCACCCGCCCCGGCATGCCGCCGGCGGTGACCTGGGTGCCGAGGGACTCGATGGCGTCGCGTTCGGCCAGGTAGGTGTCGTGCGTGCGCTGGTACGCCGCCGCGAGCTCGGGGTCGGTTTCGAGCCGCGCGGTCATCTCCTTCATCACGCCGGACGCCTCCAGCGTGCCGACCAGCGACGTGAGCCGCGGGCACGTCAAGTAGTACAGCGTGGGGAACGGCGTGCCGTTCTCCAGCCGCGGGCTCGTCTGCACCACCGACGGATGCCCGCTCGGACACCGCGCCGCCACGGCCCGCAACGCCCGCGGCGGCCGCCCGAGCTGCTCCGCGATGATCTCCCGGTCGGCCTCGGTGACCGGCTCGAAGCGGGGGGTTTCCGTGCTGCTGTCGGTGGTGTTCACGCCCCCAGGCTAATGCCGCCGACGCCCGGCCCCTCGGCCACCTCCGCCGGAACCCCCGAGTTATCCACAACTCGCCTCCCCTGTGGACAACTCGCCTCCCGACGGCCTCGCCGCCTCTTTGTGTCGCCCCCGGCCGAGACCATGGGATGGGGACGCCCCCAAGGGACGGGGCTGTTCGTCCGCCCAAGCCCCACAGCCTCAGCCGTCAATCCACCGACAACACAAAAAACAGAAACCCCAGAAACCGGGTTCCCCTCATCCCCTGAAGCTCCTCCGGAAACAGTTCCCAGGCCTCCGGTGCCACCGGTGGCTCACTGATCACCCGGATCCGAAAGCCCGCCTCCGTGAACGCGTCCGTCATCGCGTGCAGCGGACGTTCCCAGAAGCGCAGCTCCGCGGTCCCGCCGCCCAGGTTCCAGGTCTCCGTGCGCGATGAAATCGAGAAGTAGTGCGGATTTTCCCCCGCTTCGCGTTGCATGAGGGTGATCGCGAACGGATGGTCCACGGACACGAGCAGCCGCCCGCCCGGGCGCAGAACCCGGCGGAACTCCGCCAACGTCGGCCCCCAGTCCTCCAGGTAGTGCAGCACCAAAGAAGCCACGACGTCGTCGAATGAACCGTCCGCGAACGGCAGCGGGTCGGCCAGATCGACAACGCGCAGGTCCACCGAGGAACCCAGCCGAAGCCGGGCCTGTTCCAGCATCCCGGCGCTCGCGTCGATGCCGGTCACGGTGGCGCCGCGGTCGCGCAACGCGGCCGACAACGGCCCCGAACCACAACCGGCGTCGAGGATCGACCGGCCGGCGACGTCACCTGCCAGCTCCAGCATCGCGGGGCGCTCGTAATAGGCGTTCATGAGGCTGGCCTCGTTCTCGGCCGTGCACCCCGGGGCGATGGTGTCGTAGTCCGAAGTCATGCACCCCACCATGCCCAAAAAACGGCGGAGCGCCCACAAGAACGAGCGCCCCGCCGAAGGAAAATCAACCGCCTGAAACCGAATCCCACAGTTTCTCGTACCAAGATCCCTGCGGAACCGCCGCTGGGTTCGCCGCGGGAGGTGGTGCGGAGGGCTGGTCCTCCGGCAGCTGCACGATGTACGGCGTCTCGCCCGGCTTCACGTACCGCAGGCGCCGGCGGGCTTCCGCCTCGATCTGCGCCGGGTCACTCAGCTGGGCCTTGCGGTCGCGCAGGGCGTCGACTTGCTCTTGCAGCTGGGCCTGCTGCGCTTGCTGCTCACGCACTTCCGACCGCTGGCTGAGGTACGTCCGCAGCGGCACCGCCACCGTGAACGCCAGCGCGCACACCACGATCGCCACCACGGCCGCGCGCCTGGTGGTCGACATGCCGAGCACCTTCGCCGCGCCCGACGCCCGCTTCGCCGCCAGGCCACGGCGCAGCCGGGCCCGAGTCGTCTCCGCGGAGGTCACCTCCGACGTGCGCCGCCGCGCCGACGCGGGGCGGCGGGCCCGGGTGGACCCGCCTCCCTCGGCGCGCCGGGTCCGCGTGGACCCCGCGCCGGTAGCGCCGCGGCGGCTGCGCGCCCTCCCCCGGTCGGCCATGGAACCCTCAGGCCTCCGCGGTGAACCGCGGGAACGCGAGGTCGCCGGCGTAGCGCGCGGCGTCCGCCAGCGTCTCCTCGATGCGCAGGAGCTGGTTGTACTTCGCGATCCGCTCGCCGCGCGCCGGGGCGCCCGTCTTGATCTGGCCGACGCCGGTGGCGACGGCGAGGTCCGCGATGAACGTGTCCTCGGTTTCGCCCGAACGGTGGCTCATCATCGACTTGTAGCCGTACGACGTGGCCAGCGACACCGCGTCCAGCGTCTCCGACAGGGTGCCGATCTGGTTGACCTTCACCAGCAGCGCGTTGGCGGCGCGGCGGGTGATGCCCTCCTCGAGGCGGTCCGGGTTGGTGACGAACAGGTCGTCGCCCACGAGCTGGACCTTGTCGCCGACCTCGGCGGTCAGCTGGACCCAACCGTCCCAGTCGTCCTCGCTCAGCGGGTCCTCGATCGACACGAGCGGGTAGTCGCGCAGCAGTTCGGCGTAGTAGGCCGACATCTGCTCGGCGCTGCGCTTGCTGCCCTCGAACGTGTAGGCGCCGTCGGCGAAGAACTCGGTGGCGGCGACGTCGAGCGCGAGCGCGACATCGCGGCCCGGCGCGTAGCCGGCCTTCTCCATGGCCTGAAGGATCAGGTCGAGCGCCTCGCGGTTGTTCGACAGGCTCGGCGCGAAACCGCCCTCGTCGCCCAGGCCGGTGGACAGGCCGCGGCCCTTCAGCACGCCCTTGAGCGCGTGGTAGACCTCGGTGCCCCAGCGCAGCGCCTCGCGGAACGACTCGGCGCCGATCGGCGCGATCATGAACTCCTGGATGTCCACATCGGTGTCGGCGTGGGCGCCACCGTTGAGGATGTTGAGCATCGGCACGGGCAGCACGTGCGCGTTCGGCCCGCCCAGGTAGCGGAAGAGCTCCAGCTCGGCCGACTCGGCGGCGGCCTTCGCGACGGCGAGGGAGACACCGAGGATCGCGTTGGCGCCCAGGCGCGACTTCGCCGGCGTGCCGTCGAGGTCCACGAGCTTCTGGTCGACGATCCGCTGGTCCACGGCCTCGACACCGATCAGGTCCGGGCCGATCTCGTCGAGCACCGCGGCGACGGCGCGCTCCACGCCCTTGCCGTTGTACCGGCCTGTGTCCCCGTCACGCAGCTCGACGGCTTCGTGCTCGCCGGTGGACGCACCCGACGGGACCGCGGCCCGCGCCAGCGTGCCGTCGTCGAGAGCCACCTCCACCTCGACGGTCGGGTTGCCGCGCGAGTCCAGAATTTCGCGCGCGCCTACCTGCTCGATGAGAGCCACGCCATGCTCCTCAGTGGGTCGTGCCTGCGGTGACGCCGCCCAGAGTAGCCGTCCGCGGCTTTCACCCGTTGGAGGCACGGCCGTTCCGCTCAGTGCCCGTCCGGGTCCTCCGGGCGCACTTCACGCCACCCGGACGGCAGCTCGACGGTCTCCGAGGTCTGCTCCCAGAACGTCCAGCTGTTGCCCCCGGGGTCCGCCACCGTGAACACCCGCGCGCCGTACGGCTGATCCTGCGGCGGCTCCGGCTCGGCGTCCTCGCCCAGCGCCGAGCGCACGCGGTCGTACTGCGCGTCGACGTCGGTCACGTAGATGATGTTGAGCTGCCCGACCGGTCCCTCGACACCCTTGGCCGCCCAGTATTCGGGACCCACGCCCGCGAGCTGCACCGTTCCGGTGCCCGCGCACAGCGTCGCCTGGAAGACCTCGCCCGACGCGTCTTCGAAGCGCACTTCTTCTCTGAAGCCGAAGACCCTGGTCAGCCACTCCAGCGCCGCCGTCGCGTCGGTGTAGTAGAGGTAGGGCGCCAGACCCAGGTAGCCGGGTTCCTGTCCGCTGCTCATGGCGAGACAGTCCACCACGACCTGTTCGTCGTCTCGTGTCAGCCCCTCGGTAGCGGTATCGTGGGAGTGACCATGACGGACGCCGCAGCAGCACCAGAGCCCACCGGCGAAGACCGTTTCCGGGCCTTCCGCCAGGCCGAGGATCTGGTCGAACGCCACCGCCCGCTCGACGCGCTCAAAGCCCTTCAACCCCTCCTCGACGACGACCGGCCGAGCGTGCAACTGCTGCTCGGGCGCGCGTACTTCCATTCGGCGCAACTGCGCCGGGCCGAGCGCGCCTTCACCCGAGTCCTCGAGCTGGATCCGACGGACCACTACGCGCGCTTCGTCCTCGGACGGACCCTCCAGCGCCTCGGCCGGTTGGCCGAGGCGCTGGCGCAACTGCGCATGGCTTCCGCGATGAACCCGGTGCCGGAGTACCTGGAGGCGATCGCGGAGGTCAGGGCGAGGATCACGCTGCAGGACCGGTGACGCCGCTCGGCCTTTTGGCCGGTGACGGCTCTCTCGGCCTGACCCATCGGCCCCGGCACCCGGCCGGTCGGCTGATCCGACGGACCCCTGTTCCGAGCGAACCTTGAGTCATCACCGAGAACGACCCAAGGAGCTCGAGATGAACGTCTTCGCCTTCATCGCCGTCTACGCCGGCCTCGCCGTCCTGCTGCTGGCCGCCCTCTCGCCGATCATCGTCGAACTGGACAGCCGGTTTCCGGTGGGGCGTCGGGAGCGCAGTGCCGCGCCTCGGCACGCTGCGAAGCCGGTGAAGGGCACGCGGATCACCGCGCACGCTTGAGGTGCTCCGTCAGACGGCCACACTCGCCGCCGCATAGGAGTCCGCCGCCGAGAAGGCCTGCTGTACGTAGTCCACCGAGGCGTTGTAGAACAGCATCCCCCGCCACCAGCCCGACGGAGTTGCCAGGTCGTCGCCGCCGGAGCAGAGGTAGCGGGCGGCCGTGAAGGCGGCGTCGTCGAGGTTTTGGGGGTTGGCGGGTTTGCCGTCGCCGTTGGCGCGTTCCGCGTATTTCGTCCAGTTGGCTTGGGTGAAGTGCAGGGGGCCCAGGCCGGAGCCGTCGGGAACAGCAGGGGCGTCACCGGTGGCGGACACCGTGAGTGACGGCGTGGCGAGGTGGCCGATGGCCGCCAGGGTGGCCCACGACAGATGGCACGCCGGCTTCTGGCGCCGCATCCACATCTCCGCGCGGCCGTACGCGGCGAGGACGCGGGCGGGCAGCTGGGTCTTCCCCGAGACGCGCGCGGCCCACGCGTCGAGCTCCGCCTGGTCGGACTCGGTGGGGCGGTCCGGGGGCGCGGCGAGCCCGGCGCGCGGCGCGGCGGCCCCCGAAACCGGCTGCTGCGGTTGCACCGAAAACGACGAAACAGGCGCAACAGCAGCAGGTGGAGCCACCGCCGGCGCCGGGTTACGCACGCCGATCGTCACCACCAGCACGACCCCCGTGAGCACCAGCCCGAGTGACAACGCGATCCGGCTGACGTACCGGCGAGGAGGAGCCACCCGGACAGGTTACTTCTCCCACCACCGCGTGACGCCAGATCGGGTGATCACGCCTTCCGTCGGCTGACCCACAGGGCGCGCAGGACGGTGCCGAGCCCCGACAGGGTGTCCGGGTGGGCCAGCATCGTGGTCACGCGCACGAGCTTCCCGTTGATCACCGGGTCGACCCGCGAAGCCTTGAGCATCACGCCACTGAACCACTTCGTCAGGCGGTACCCCTTCGGATAAGGCCCGTCGACGTGCGGGAGCTCCAGGTCGGCCAGGGTCGAGGTCTGCCAGGCCGAGTCGACGACCATTCGCACCAGGTCGAAGTACGCCTTCGCCGGCTGGGCCGGGTCGGGCTGTGAACGCAGGTACCGCGACAGGCGCGAAGCGTGCAGCATCGCGGCCGTCATGCCCTGCCCGTAGATCGGGTTGAACGACGCCACGGCGTCACCGGCCGCGAAGAGGCCCGCCGGCACGCGGTCGAGCTCGTCGAAGTCCCGGCGGCGGCTGTCTGCCTGGTGGTAGGTGGCGATGTCGCCGATCATCCTGGCGCGCGTGGCGATCTCGCCGTACAGCGAAGGGAAATACCGGGTACACCGCCGCACCAGGTTCTCGAGGAACGGCCGCGAGCTGACCAGCACCGGCGCGTCGCCCGGGTCTGCCGCGGCGAGCGGCATCGTCTTCTCGCCGTTGATGAAGAGCACAAAACCCGAGCCGTCTTCCGGCAACAGCCGAGCACCCTCGGCGACCGCTTCCTTCGCGAACCCGGGAAACCACCGCTCCAGCTGCACCGAACCCGCCGCGAGCAGCGCGTGGACCTGCGTGCCCTGCGGCACCCCCGGACGCGGCGCCCCGCCTTGGTCATCGGCGCCGCGCTCGATCACGAGCACCTCTTCGGCGTGGTCGCTCAGGACCCTGGCCGCCATCAGGCCGGCGATGCTCGCCCCGAGCACCACAGCGCGCTTCACGAGCACCGGCGTGACCTTGGGCGGTTCGGGTGTGCTGAGCTCGGCGAACACCTGAACCTCGGAACCGCTCACAACGAGTACTCCCTGCATCACCACCGGCGCATCCGCGCGGGGAAAACCACTGAGACGCAGGGGGGATCGCACCGGATCGACGCGACCGTTGGAGCCGTGCAGTACGGCCGTCCCGGTAGTGCCCGCGGCGGCTGCCCGATCGACAGCCAAGGCAAGCAGACGGTTAACTCCCAGCCCCAGCAGCCCACGTCACACAATTCGTTATGGACCCGCCGCACACCTCGCTGACCTGCGGTTACCCTAACCTAACCACCGCAAGACGTCCGCTTTGACCGGTTCAGTGACCGGGCCCAGGCGTACGCTCCTCTGGACTTACAGGCAAGGCTTACCTAAAAACATCTCGTCAGGTATGCGGAGGAGGGCTGAGCAGTGGTGTTTTCGAGCGCGCTCATCGGGCTGCGTGAAGGGCTCGAGGCCGCCCTCGTGGTCAGCATCCTGGTCGCGTTCCTGGTGAAGACCGACCGGCGGCACGCGCTGAAGTTCGTCTGGCCCGGGGTCGGCGCCGCGGTGCTGCTGTCGGTGGCCGTCGGCGCGATCCTGACCTACAGCACCGCCCAGCTGAGCTTCGAGCACCAGGAACTGCTCGGCGGCAGCCTCTCGATCGTCGCGGTCGCGTTCGTCACGGCGATGATCTTCTGGATGCGCAAGGCGTCCAAGCAGATGGCGGCCGAGCTGCGCGGCAAGATGGAGGACGCGCTCAACGTCGGCCCCGCCGCGGTGCTGCTGCTCTCGTTCCTCGCCGTGGGCCGCGAAGGCCTCGAGACGGCGGTGTTCTTCTACTCCGCCGTGCAGACCGCGCAGTCGGACACGATCCAGCCGCTCATCGGGTTCGTGGTCGGCATCGCCGCCGCGGTCGTGATCGCCTACCTGCTCTACCGCGGCGCCGTGCGCTTCAACCTCGCGAAGTTCTTCAACGTCACCGGTGTGCTGCTGGTGTTCGTCGCCGCCGGTGTGCTCGGCTACGGCCTCCACGACCTGCAGGAAGCCGGGTTCATCCCTGGCCTGACCACCCTCGCCTTCGACGCGTCGAGCACGCTGCCGGAAACGTCCTGGTACGGCGCGCTGCTCAAGGGGATCTTCAACTACTCGCAGCAGACCACGGTGCTGCAGGCCATCGCCTGGGTCGCCTACGTGGTGATCGTGCTGCCGCTGTTCCTCAAGCCCACCAAGAAGAAAACCGTCACGGCTCAGGCCGCTGCGGCCGCTGTCAAGGAGTGACCGTGCCCTTTTCTCCCAGAACCCCGCTGGCCGTGCTGGCCGGAGTCGGCGCCCTCGTGGCCCTGTCCGCCTGTGACAGCACGGATTCCGCGTCGAGTGGCTCCGGTGCCGCCGGGGGCCCGATCAAGGTCGAGGCCGCCGACACCAGCTGCGCCGTCGCCACGAACACCGCCAGCGCCGGCAACGTGACGTTCGAGATCACGAACAAGGGCAGCAAGGTCACCGAGTTCTACCTCTACGCCGAGGGCGACCGGATCATGGGCGAGGTCGAGAACATCGCCCCCGGCCTCAACCGCCGGCTCATCGTCGAGGTCCCCGAGGCCGGCAAGTACCAGACGGCGTGCAAGCCGGGCATGGTCGGCAACGGCATCCGCGGCGACTTCACCGTCACCGGCGGCGCGCAGAAGCAGACCGACACAAACTCGCAGAAGGCGGAAGCCACCAAGAGTTACGCCAGCTACGTCGCCAACAACACCGCCGCACTCGAGACCGAGACGCAGAAGTTCGTGGACGCGGTGAAGGCCGGCAAGGTCGACGAGGCCAAAGCCGAGTACGCCACCACGCGCGTGTACTACGAGCGCATCGAGCCCGTCGCCGAGAAGTTCGGCGACCTCGACCCGGCCATCGACGTGCGCGAGGCCGACCTCGAGAACGGCCAGCAGTTCACCGGTTTCCACCGCCTCGAGAAGGACCTGTGGGTCACCGGCCTGAAGCCCGACAGCTCGCAGATCGCCGACAAGCTGGTCACCGACGTCAAGGACCTGGTCGCCAAGACCAAGACGCTGCAGCTGAGCGCGCTCGACCTCGCCAACGGCGCCAAGGGCCTGCTCGACGAGGTCGCCACCGGCAAGATCACCGGCGAGGAGGAGACCTTCTCGCACACGGATCTGTGGGACTTCCAGGCCAACGTGGACGGTTCGAAGGGCGCAATCGCCTCGCTGCGGCCGATCCTGCAGGAGCGCGACCCGGCCCTGGTGTCCACTCTGGACAAGCAATTCGCCAACGTGCAGTCCCTGCTGGACAAGACCCGCTCCGGTGACGGGTTCAAGTACTACAACCAGCTGTCCCAGGACGAGATCAAGGCGTTCGCCGCGGCGGTCGACGCGCTGAGCGAGCCGCTGAGCAAGGTCGCGGAGGTTGTGTCGAAGTGAGTGACGAGGGCACCCGCGTCTCCCGCCGGAAGCTGTTCGGGCTGGCGGGAGCGGGGGTCGCCCTGGCCGGCGCGGGAGCGGCGGCCGGGGTCGGCATCGACCGGGCGGGCGGATCCACCGCGCAGGCCGCGGTGACCACTGTGGACTTCCACGGTGAGCACCAGGCCGGCATCGTCACGCCGACCCAGCAGAACCTGCACTTCGCCGCGTTCGACGTGACCACCACGGACGTCGGGGAGCTGCGGCAGCTGCTGCGCACGTGGACCTCGGCCGCGCGGCGGATGACGGCAGGGCAGGAAGTCGTACCCAACGGCGCCGTCGGCGGAGCGGCCGAAGCCCCGCCCGGCGACACCGGTGAGGCACTCGACCTGCCGGCTTCGGACCTGACACTCACCATCGGGTTCGGCCCGTCGTTGTTCGACGACCGCTTCGGCCTGGCCGCGAAACGCCCGGCGCAGCTGATCGACCTGCCCCTGTTCCCGAAGGACAAGCTCGACCCCGCCCGCACCGGCGGCGACCTGTGCATCCAGGCCTGCGCCAACGACCCGCAGGTCGCCGTGCACGCCGTGCGCAACCTCGCGCGGCTCGGCTTCGGCGTCACGGCCGTGCGCTGGTCGCAGCTCGGCTTCGGCCGCAGCGCGTCGACCTCGCGCGCGCAGGCCACGCCGCGCAACCTGTTCGGTTTCAAGGACGGCACGAACAACATCAAGTCCGAGGACACCGACTTCCTGCGCGACGAGGTGTGGGCCGTCGCCGGCGACGGCCAGGCCTGGATGGCCGGCGGCACGTACCTCGTCGCCCGGCGGATCCAGATGCACATCGAGACCTGGGACCGCGAGCCGCTCGAAGGCCAGGAGCAGATCATCGGCCGCACCAAGGGTTCCGGTGCGCCGCTGGGCCAGACGGCCGAGTTCGACGACGTCGACCTCGGCGTCCGCGGCGCCGGCGGGGTGCCCCTGATCGCCGACGACGCGCACATCCGCCTCGCTTCGCACCAGACGTTGAACGGCACCAGGATCCTGCGCCGCGGCTACAACTTCGTCGACGGTTCCGACGGCGTCGGCCACCTCGAAGCCGGCCTGTTCTTCCTGGCCTTCAACCGCGACACGCGCAAGCAGTACGTGCCGATGCAGCAGGCGCTGTCGTCGAAGGACGCCATGATGGAGTACGTGCAGCACACCGGTTCGGCGCACTTCGCGGTACCCCCGGGCCTCACCCCGACCTCCAGCTGGGGCGACGGGCTGTTCGCTTGACTTCGAGTGCGGTTGAAGTTGCACGATGAAGTGCATGTTCACCCCAGCAGAGCTCGAGTACCTCGCCACGCAGGGTCTCGGCCGGCTCGCCACGCAGCAGCCGAACGGGACCCTGCAGGTCAGCCCCGTCGGCTTCACCTACAACGCCGAGGCCCAGGCCATCGACATCACCGGCTACCACCTCACGCAGAGCCGCAAGTACCGCAACGTCGCCGCCAACGGCCGCGCCGCCTTCGTGGTCGACGACCGGCCGTCGCTGAACCCCATGCGCGTGCGGTGTCTGGAGATCCGTGGCCACGCGGAGGTGCTGACCGACGTGTTCGCCCCGCACGGGCACCTCGACGGCGCGGTGATCCGACTGCACCCGGAACGCATCATCAGCATGGGCATCGACGGCGCCGATGTGCCGCCGTTGGAGATGAAGCCGAACAACCGCAACGTGGTCCGCTGAGGCGGTCGTCGACTGTGGACGAACGTTCGGCGATGGAACTGGTCGAGAAGGCACGCGCCGAGACCGCGTCGTTGGCCGCCTCCCTGGCGCGGCGGCGGGACGAGATCGTGGCGGCGTCGAAGTTCACCAGTGGCGACGACGAACACGACCCGGAAGGCGCCACCATCGCCTTCGAGCGGGCACAGGTCCAGGCACTGCTGCGGCAGGCTGAAGACGAACTCGCGGCGCTCGGACAGGCCGCCGAGAGAGTGCTCGCCGGCGTCTACGAGGTCTGCGAACGCTGCGGCGGCCCCATTGCCGAAGGCCGCCTGGTGGCCCTCCCGACAACGCGGGTCTGCATCCGTTGCGCGGACAAGAGGTGACCGTCGCCCGGCAAACCCACCGCCAAAGTGCCGGTTGCCGTACCCGCCCCTCGTGCGGGTACGACAACCGGCAGGCCCCCAGGTCCTTCAGCGGCGCGCCCCCGCCACCGCGTAGACCGCTGTGCCCACAGCGAAAAGCGCCGAAGCCAGCCACCACGTGACAGCGACGTCCGCGGGTTGCAGCGGCCACGCCACCACGTGGTAGAGCCCCGCCGGCTCTGGTGGCACGAAGAGCGCGACCACGAGCCACAGCAAGGGCAGCGTCCAGCCGAACTGGCCGCCGAAGGCGAACGCGGCCAGGCCCGCGAGCCCGACGACACCGAGGCCGTCACGCAGGATCACCGGCGCGGGGACCGCGCAAGCCCGTACCAGCAGCACGACGCCGACCGCGATCACGCCCAGCAGCACCAGGTGCACGAGCCGCCGCGGGAACCAGCCGAACGCGGCGGTCCGGTCGAGGTCCACGTCCTGGCCCGAGAGGCCGGTGGCTGCGACGGCGATGGCCGCGCCGAGCGCCAGGGAGGCGAACAGCACCGACCAGTCGGCGCCGGCGAGCACGCGGATCACGAGCGGGCACAGCACCAGGGCCGCAAGGGACACGGGCAGGCGGCGGGAGCGAGCGTAGAGCGTCAGCCACCTCATGACGACCCTCCGGTCAGGAGTGCGTACGGGTCACCTGAGCAGGTCTGCTGAGCCTGGTACGCGGCCGAGACGCGTGCGAGCTGCTCGCTGGCGGGCAGGGCGCGCAACTGCGTCCCGACGTCGTGCATCGGTGTGGTGAGCCAGGAACCGTAGACGTCGGCGCGGGGTGGCGAGCTCGGGTCGCCGAGGAGCCAGGAAGCGATGATGTAGTGCGCCTTCGTGGCGGTGGGCGGGCCGGAGCAGAACGGTGCGGTCGCGAGGAGTTCGTACTCGAGGTCGTGGCCGGAGAAGTTCCGCAGCGAGGGGTCGTCGCGGCGAACGACGAGTGCGGACGGGTCGCCGGGACCGTGGGACCTGGTCTCCGAGGTCGTCGTTTCGACGATGCGCGTCGGCGCGCCGGGCAGCTTCGCCAGCAGGGCCAGCGCGGCCTTGCCCGGGCCGGCCACAGTGGACAGCCAGTCGGCGTGCAGAGTGGTGACGCACACCGGGCCGTCGCACACGGGCGCTGCAGCGCCGGGGTTGTCGACGAAGTTGTCGGCAGCCGTCGCCGGGAAGATCGGGATGGCGACGGCCAGCCCGACGACGACCGGCAGCAGGGCGAACCAGCGCCGGGCGGCCAGCGCGAGGAACCCCGTCGCCGCCAGGCCGAGCAGCCAGCACAGCTGACCGATCGACACCGAAACAACCGGGTCCACGAACGCGCTGAAGGGCTGCACACCCGCGGGCGAGAGCAGCGCGATCCGGTTCGGCACCGTCTGCTGAATCGAACTCCCCCGCACCCCGGCGGTCTGCAGGAACACACCCACCACCAGCGCCAGGATCCCGGCCGCGGGGGCCGTCAGCGGGTGGGGCAGCAGCCGCCCGGCGGCCAGCCCGACGGCCGCGCCGGCCACCACCGAGGCGATCCCGACCAGCAACGGCAGCACCCACGTGAAGGTGACCATCCCGTCGTTCGCGATCACCTGCCCGAGGCCGACCGCGACGATCACGAGGTAACCGACCACAGCGGACAGCCCGATCACGAGCGCGATCTTCGACGTTCGCCGGGCGACGGGCAGCGGAGTGGTGGACAACAGTTCGTCCATTCCCGACCGCCGGTCGCGCATTCCCTGGATCGCCCCGGCGCTCACGACGATCGGCCACAGCAAGGAGAGCTGATAGCGCGACCACAGCACCGACGGGGTCCACTGCAGGTTCCAGGCCTGGGCGTCCTTCCACCACGGGCCGCTGAACAGGAAGAAGTAGCCCAGCCCCACGGCCAGCAACACGACCACGAGCCACGGCGCGATCGTCCGCCGGAACTCGATCCGCAGCACGCTCACCAGGAACCCCTCCCCCGCTCGTGGTTGAGCAGGGCCGAGTAGCCGCGTTCGATGGGGCTGTCGCCGATGTCGTCGGCGCTGCCCGCGGCGGCCAGCTGCTCGGGCGTGCCCTGGAACACGAGCTTGCCCTCGGCGAAGAGCACCACGTCGGTGCACGCCGTGGCGACGTCTTCCACCAGGTGCGTCGACACGACGACACACGCGTCCTGTCCGAGCTGCGTCATGAGCTCGCGAAAGCGCACGCGCTGGGCCGGGTCGAGGCCCGCGGTGGGTTCGTCGAGCAGCAGGATGCGCGGGTCGTTCACGATGGCCTGCGCGATGCCGACGCGCCGGACCATGCCACCCGACAGGGTTTTCAGCTTGTCGTCGGCGCGGTCGGCGAGCCCCACTCGCTCGATCGCGCGCTGCACGGCGCCGGGAATGTCCTGCTTGGACATCTCCTTCAACCACGCCAGGTACTCGACGAACTCACGCACGGTGAACCGCTTGTAGTACCCGAAGGTCTGCGGCAGGTACCCGATGTGCCGGCGCAGGCGGCGCTGATCGATGTGTCCCCCGACCGACTCACCGAGCAGCGCCAGCCCGCCTTCCGCCGGCCTGAGCACCGTCGCCAGTGCTCTGATCAGCGTGGTCTTGCCGGCCCCGTTGGGCCCGAGCAGGCCGTGGACTCCTTTGCCCAGCGAGAGATCCAGGCCGTCGACGGCCATTTTCCGCCGCCCCACCCGTACTTTCAGCGCTTCCGCCTGGATTTCCCAGGCATAGGTCGACGGAGCGACCTCGGCGGCTTCGACTGCCCGCATGTCCATTGTCCCCTTCCTCCCTCAGTGGTGCACGCCGAGCCGCGTGAAGGCGCCCCGACGGAGCACCACCACCACGGCCGTCAGCGCGAAGATCCCGCCCCAGACCGGGAGCGATCCCGGTTGCAGTGCGAACGAATACCCCTTGGCCAGCGTCGGCACGACGAGCACCGCGACCCACGCCGCCACCAGCACCAATCCGGCCCGGGCCACGCCGATGACCGCTCCCAGCGCCAGGGTTCCCGTGGTGAACGCGAGGCTCGGCACGAGTGCCAGGCCCAGGTTCGTGCCGCTGAGCCAGCCCGCCACCAGAAGCACCGGCAGCACGAGCACCAGCACGGCCGTGGTGCGCCTCAGCACGAGGTCGAGACCCGCCCGCGGACTGGCGGCGACCACCTCGTACGCCTGGTCCAGACCACGCGACCACGCCGCAGCGACGCCCAGCACCGGCAGCACCGGCGCGAACAGCTGCACGAACGACAGCGTGTTCGGCAACGCCCGGTCGATCAGCACGGCCACGGCGGCCACCAGCACCATCATCACGAGCCACGGCAGCATCACGGGCGTCGCCCAGCCGCGCAGCCCGACCTTGAGGCGGCTCGGCGCGGGCCGCGGTGCCTTCGTGAGCTGCGGTTGCAGCCCGGCCCAGACGTCGGTGACCAGCGAGTCCGCTGTGGACAGTGCGGCCAGCCGGCCCCGGCACACCGCACACGTCTCCAGGTGCGCCTCGGCGGCCCACTCCGCGTCGCCCGGCAGGGGTTCGCCGTCGAGGTAGCCGGTGAGCATTCGATCCGGGACGTGGTTCATGTCAGTGCCTCCCGCATGGCGATCCGCGCACGGCGCGCCCGCGTCTTCACAGTTCCTTCCGGCAGCCCGAGCAGCACGGCGGTCTCGCGGACGGACAGCCCGTCGAGCACCATCGCCTGCAGGACCTGCCGCAGCTCCGGGGCGAGCGTGCGCAGCGCGTCGCCCACCTCGTCGCCGACGGTGCCCTTGAGCGCCTCGTCCTCCGCGGCCGGCGCGGTCACGTCGACCTGCGTCACAGTGGGCACCTGCGCGTGCTGGGCCCGGCGCCGGAACGCGTCGACCAGCCGTCGCGCCGCGATCGTCCAGACCCATCCGACGGCCGAACCCCCGGTCGCCGCGCCGGCGAACGACCCCGCCGCCCGCCACACCGCCAGGTACGTCTCCTGCATCACCTCGGCGACGATCTGCTCGTCCGAACACCGGCGCCGCAGCCGAACCGCCAGCCACGGCGCCGTGCGCCGGTAGAACTCCTCGAACGCCACCCGATCGCCCCGCGCAGCACGGCGGACGAGGTGTTCCTCGTCCGCCTCGGCCACGGATTTCTGGTGCTTCACATCAGGCAAGACGCCGCGAATCATCCCACGGTTCTCACTCGCGTGTGTCCTGGATCACACCAACGGGCGTGGCCAGCGTGTCGATTCTGAACCGGACGAAAGTCGGCTCGATGGGCTCCGTGCGGGTGCACATCGACCTCGCCCCGCTGAACGAAGAGCTGGCGCGCGAAGCCGCCGCGGCGAACTAGCCGACCGGGTGCAACGGCATCCGCACCCCCGGCGGCAACCGCGGGTGGTCCGGGGCCGCGCGGAAGGCCTGGATCGCCAGCGCGGCGAAGCGGCGCGAAGCCGCGACGCGGGCGGCCGGTGAAGTGGCTCGGATGCCGTTGTTCGCCATGAGGACCAGCACCAGGTCGTCGACGACGAAGTCCGGCCGCAGGTGTCCCGCGGTTTTGGCCCGTTGAGCGAGAGTGGCGAACGACGCAAGGGCGGCGTCTCGTGTGGTGGTGAAGTCGAACGCGCGGGGATAGCGCGACAGGAAGGCCGCGGTGAAGCCGCGGTCGCGGGCGTGGACGTCGAAGAGCCTCTCGATCACCTGGCAGAACCCGGTCCACGCGTCGGGGCTGGTGAGGCCTTCGTCGACGATCCGGCGGCACACGTCGAGCTGGTCGGCGAAGGCCGCGCCCGCCAGATCTTCCTTGGTCGGGAAGTGCCGGTACAGCGTCGCGGGGCCGACGCCGGCGCGGCGGGCGATCTCGCGCATCGGCACGTCGAGGCCATCAGCGGCGAAGACCTCGCGGGCGGCGGTCAGGATGCGGTCGCGGTTGTCGCGTGCGTCCGAACGCAGGGTCTGAGTCAAACGCGGAGTCACGCTCTCACTTTAGCCGAACCGGACGCCCCCGTCCGTTACCGTCGGCAGCCCGAGTGAGAGGAGAACACGCAGGTGAAAGCAGTCGCGATCGAAGAGTTCGGGCCGCCCGAGGGCTTGCGGGTGGTCGAAGTCGACGAGCCGGAGCCCGGCCCCGGGCAGGTGCTGATCGAGACCGAGGCCATCGGTGTCGGCGGGGTCGACGCCGTGATCCGGCGCGGCACGCTCGGCAGCTACGGCTTCCGGCCCGGCCACATCCCGGGCAGCGAGGTCGCCGGCACGGTCGTCGCGGTCGGCGAGGGCGTCGACCGGGCGCTCAAGGGCCGGCGCGTGTGGGCGTTGACCGGCACCGGCGGCGGCTACGCTGAGCGGGCGCTGGCCGACGAGTTGCTCCCGATCCCGGACACGCTCTCGAGCGAGGACGCCGTCGCCATCGGCACGTCGGGACCGGTCGCGCACTTCGCGCTGGCCCACGCGCACTTCCGGCCCGGCGAGTCCGTGCTGATCCGGGGCGCGGCGGGCAGCATCGGGGTCTCGGCGGTCCAGCTGGTCAGCGGTCAAGCGGAGACCGTCGCCGTGACCACGTCCAGCCCAGGACGCGGCGAACGGCTCAGGAGCCTCGGCGCCACCGAGATCCTCGACCGGCAGGCCACCGGCGACGGCCAGTACGACGTGATCCTCGACCTCATCGCCGGCGAGCACCTGCCCGGCTTCTTCGACCGGCTTCGGCCCAACGGCCGCCTGGTCGTGGTCGGGGTCGTCGGCGGGATGCCCCCGGCGGACTTCGCGGCGAAGCTGCTGCAGAACTTCCGCCGGTCGCTGTCGTTCGTCACCTTCAGCGCCGACACGGTGGCGCTCGAAGACCGCCAGGCCGTGCGCGAGCGGCAGTTCGAGGACACCGGCTTCCGGGCCGTCGTCCACGAGGTGCTGCCGCTCGATCAGGCCGCCCTCGCCCACCGCAAGATGGACGACGGCGAGGTCTTCGGCCGGATCGTGCTCAAGCCGTAGGTTCGTTGGCCGTCCGGATGAAGTCGCGGACGGACGTCACCGGGTCCCCGGAGCGCACCAGCGCCTCGCCGACGAGCACGACGTCCGCGCCCCAGCCGCGGTACTCCGCGACGTCACCCGGGCCGGCCACGCCCGACTCGGCCACGCGCACGCGATCGGCGGGGATCTGCGGGCCGAGCTCCTTGAACACGGTCCGGTCGACCTCCAGGGTGGTGAGATCGCGCGCGTTGACGCCCAGCACCTGCGCACCGGAGGCGACCCCGCGCTCCAGCTCCTCAACGGTGTGCGACTCCACCAGCGGCGTCAGGCCCAGCTCCACGGCGAGGCCGTGCAGGTCGCCGAGGAGCGAACCCTGCAGCGACACCACCATCAGCAGCGCCAGGTCCGCCCCGAACGCCCGCGCCTCCCACAGCTGGTACGGCTCGACGATGAAGTCCTTGCGCAGCACCGGAACGTCGACGCGCGTCCGCACTGCTTCGAGGTCCGCCAGCGAGCCACCGAACCGGCGCCGCTCCGTGAGCACGCTGATGGCGGCCGCGCCGCCCTGCTCGTACTGGCCCGCGAGCGCGGCCGGGTCGGCGATGTCGGCGAGCGCGCCCTTGCTCGGGCTCTTGCGCTTCACCTCGGCGATGATCGACACGCCCGGCGCCCGGAACGCGGGCAACGGGTCCCGCGTCGGCGGCAGATCACGCACCCTGGCCTGCAGATCCGCGAGCGACGTCGTGCGCTTGCGGTCCTCCAGGTCCTCGCGGACACCTTCGATGATGCCCTTCAGCACACCCAAACCCATGACAGCACTCCTCACGACGGCTCGCCCTCATCTTCAGCTTTCGGTTCGGAGAAGGCACGCGAGCGTGGTGGTGATCACCATGAGAAGGACCACGGCAAGGGTGCACCGGCCGCGCTCCAACCGACAGGAGCGGTCCTTTGTAGACAGAAATTGCTCCGGTGGCTCACGGCTCGTGGAGCGAGCGGGCCAGGCCGGTTGGCGGGAAGCGGAGAGCACTGGCGATTACATCGCGTCGACCGCAGGACGGGCGGATCGAACATCGCCCGTTGGCGTCTGCACCGGACAGGGAGCACTCGAATGCAACCACCGGTTTGTGGCGAATTTGACTGGCACCTCGTCGGATCGCCCGCCGTGGTCCGCCAAACAAGCGTGCATTCCCACCGGCGACGCCATCGGCGCCTGGACGGTCGGCGGAAATGCTGATCGACACACAACCCGCCCACAAGCGCCGGAGCGGACACTCAGGCCGAACGCGCAGTCGGCCCGAGTAGAAACGGCTGAACGCCGGTCACGGCCAGAACTTGCGCCAGCCGTCGGCTTCCAGGGTCGACGGTTCCACGCCGGCGTCGCGCGCTGCTTGCTCCGCCGCGCGGATGTCGCGGGCGAACTGCTTCGCGACGGCCCGCAGTTCGTCCTCGGGGTCGGTGCCCGCGCGGCGGGCCGTGGCCGCGGTGCGGAACAGCTGCTCGGCGGGGGTGGAGCCGGCCGGGAACAGGTCGAGGGGAATGCCGGCGCGGCCACTGCGTTGGCCGAGTTTTGCGGCCAGCGCCACGGCGGGCTGACCGAGCGCGACTCCGTCCACAATGGACCGACGTTGCTTCTCGGCCTGCTTGAGCTCTTCCCACTTCAGGTTCTGCTGGTCGACCGTGGCCACGTGCGCGCCGTCGGCGAACACGTGAGGGTGGCGGCCCACGAGCTTGGCCACCAGGGCCCGCGCGACGTCGTCGATCGTGAACGGGTCGGTGGCGTCCTCGGCGGCCACGCGGGCGTGGAAGAGCACCTGCAGCAGCACGTCGCCGAGCTCTTCGCGCAGGGCTTCGCGGTCGTTGTCCTCGATGGCCTCGAGCAGCTCGTAGGTCTCCTCGACGAGGTACTGGCGCAGCGTTTCGTGCGTCTGCACCGCGTCCCACGGGCAGCCGCCGGGTGAGCGCAGGCGGCCCATGACCTCGGCGGCTTCGACGAGCGGCGCCACGGGCGCCTCGAGCACGCGGGCACCCTTGGCCACCAGTGCGGCCGCTTCCGGTGCAGAGGCAGAAGCCGTGATCAGCACGAAGTCACCCGTGATCCCGGCCGGAACCGGGGGCACGCCGAACTGGGCGGCATCAACGTCCGAAGCCGCGTACACCGCGGCGCCCCGCAGCAGACCGGCCGCTTCGGCCGGGATGGTCGCCCCGTGGGCAACGACGACCACCGGCCCGTTCACTGCTGCATTCACTGCTGAGCCGGAGCACTGCCCCGGACCGGCAGCACGACACCCTGCAGGCTGTTCGCGTTGGCCGCGAGGTCCATGCCCACGATGTCCCACACGCCGTAGCGCGGGTTGATCTTGTAGTCGACCTGGCTCACGTACGGCTGCAACATCCGCACGCCGATCGCCCCGACCTGGTCCGGCGTCGGCTGCTGGGGCTGGTCCGTGGAGACGGGCTTGTCCGTGGACCGCTGCTTCACCACGGCCACGATCCAGCCGCTCGGCACCTGGGTCGGGTTCGGCTGGAACGCCATGACCGTGTTCGGCTGCGAGCCGAACAACACCGATCCGGCGTCCGCGGGCGACGACAGCGCTGCGAGCGGCTCCCCGACGTTGCCCTGCGCGCCCTTCGTCAGGTCCGCCTGCACGGCGGCCGGATCGGCCGCGTACGTCTGCGCCTTGGCCAGCGCCTCGGCGCGCGCGGTCGCCGGGTCGAGCGACGACGCCTCACCCTCGGCCGTCGGCTGGCCGATCACGACGTAGTCGAGCGTGACCGACAGCTTCGGCAGGTACTTCACCGCGAGCTGCTGCTCCAGGTACGCGTCGGTGAGCGCTTCGCGGTGGTCCCGCGCCCGCTGCACGAGCTGCGTGACGGCCGCGGGCTGGTCCTGCGCGAGGTTCTCCGGCATGGGCCCCGCGAGCGGGTCTCCCTGCGCCAGCGCGGCGGAGATGGTGGCCTGGTCGGCGACGAGGCCTTCCTTCTGCGCCGCCTTCTGCACCACGACGTGCAACAGCTGCTGGCGCACGATCTCCCGGCCCACCAGGTCGAGCTTGTGCTGCGCGGCGAGCTGCTGGGCGTACGGCTGCTCCTGCACGGTCTTGTCGATCAGGTCCTGGACCTGGTCGATGGTGGTGACCTGACCGTCGATGACCGCTGCCGTCGTCACCTGGCTCGGGCCGGCGCCGCACCCGGCGAGCAGGAGACCACCGGCAACGACACCCGCCAGCGCGCTGGTCCGTTTCCCGGCACCAGAGCGACCCATGATCCGCATCACAGGCCATACCCTCTCACACGTCCGCCCCCGAAACGCAACACCATCGAGGTCCGTTCGGCGATATTGTCGACTTATGGACTCTTGGTTGTCGATCGAGGTCTTCGATGGGGAGTTCTCCGCGCGCAGCTGGCAACGCGCCCACGGCGACAACCTCACCGAGGCCGCAGTGACCCATGGCGCTTCGCAGTGGACGTGGCACGTGCACCGCTGGAGCGTGACGTTGGAGATCGAGTTCGCGGATTCAGCGCAGCGGGACCGGTTCCGCTCGCTCGCGGCTGTTACGGCAGCCCTGGACGCCGTGCCGGATCCGGATCGCGGGCTGGCTGTGTACAACGGCCGGGGCGGCGGCGCGGGCGCCCGGGTGCCCCGCACGCCGCGGCCCCTGCCGATGGCCGGTGCGGGCGCGGTGCGTACGCCGAAAGAGGAAGTCCGTTTACGGCTGGCGACAGGTGAGCCGCCCACCTTCCAGCTCAGCTCAACCGGCTGAGCAATTCACGCCAAGCAGCCGCAGGGAGGGTGATGTGGCCGGCCTCGCGGTCTTTGGTGTCCCGGACCAGAACTTCGCGACCTCTCGCAACCTCGACGCAGTCACCGCCATGGCTGCTGTGCTTGCTCTTGCACCATTGGCTCGGCACGCGATTACGCTCCTGGATGGCGAGGCCCCTCAAAACTGGAGCTGTATCTCTTCTTCGGTTGCTGGATAAAGCTCGGCCGCGAGATCGGTGATGAACTGCTTCGAGTCGGTCTCGTTCAGCGCCTGCTCATTCAAGCCCCGGCAAACATTGCGGTACATGGCGATCTCTTCGGGGTCTTCGAGGAAGAGGTTCACCGCCTCGGTGTCGATGTAGACCACCGGATCCACTTCCTCGAATTCGAGCAATTTGAAGCTGCCTCCCACCCCCACATGGCAGCCCACCGAGGCAGGCACGATGCGGATCGCGATGTTCGGGCGCACCGCCAGCCGCAGGAGGTGGTAGAGCTGCTCCGCCATGAGGTCAGGGCCGCCGAAGTCGAGCCGCAGTATGAACTCGTGCAGGAAGATTTCGAACTTGATCCGCGACTGGTCGAGGACATCGCGGCGCTTCATGCGCCGGTTGACATAGCCTTCGAGATCGTCCTGCAGGTTTACCGACGACTCCATCTGCGCCCGGCAGTATCGCTCGGTCTGCATAAAGCCAGGAATAAGGTTCGCCTGAAAGGCGAAGATGGATGCAGCCTCGGCCTCGAAGTTCTCCAAGGTCCGCAACCGTCTCCGGCGGCGGTCCAATGGAGATTCGACAAGGCCGTATTTGTCCATGCCCTCGCAGAGGGCATAGATCTCGTCCGCCTCGTCGCCGACCACGCCCATGACCGCGAGCATCTTGACCACATCGATGTACTTGCTGCCACGCCGCGCGTTGAACATGTTGGAGATGCGGGTGGGCGGCCAGTCCAGCCGGCGCGCCATTTCCCGCACACCCCAGTGGTGTTCTTCCATCAGCTCGCGCAGACGCACACCGAGTTGGCGGCCTCGCACAGTCGAGAAGCGATCATGCACACAGGTGACGGTAAGGCCGCAACCGGTTCCACTCCAGGGTTCGGCTGGTAGTTCGCCCGAACGTCGGGCCGTTTCCAGCTGTGTACACCTCACACCGCAGCGGGCGTCTTCGTCAGTTGCGTCAGCAGCTTCGCGCACCAGTCCAGCAACTCCTGGTCCCGCAGCGTCGGCGCGCCCATCCGCCCACCGGCGGGGCCTTCCGTCGGTTTGGGGACGGAGACCGTGTTCGTGATGGCCTTGTACGTCGCCTTCGGGTAGAGCCGCTTCAGGCGCACCATCTGCGAGTCCGCGAGCGGCAGGGGTGCGAAGCGGATCGTGTTGCCCTGCACCGCAACCTCCGTGACGCCCGCCGCGCGGCAGGTGTGGCGGAAGGCCGCCACCGCGAGCAGGCGGTTGACCGGGGCGGGAGGTTGGCCGTAGCGGTCGATGAGTTCCTCGCGCACGGCGTCCAACCCAGCCGTGTCCGGGGCGGCCGCGATCTTGCGGTAGGCCTCCAACCGCAAGCGCTCGCCCTCGACGTAGTCGTGGGGGATGTGAGCGTCCACGGGCAAATCAACGCGGACTTCGGCGAGTTCCTCGTCTTCGGCGGGCTCGGCGCCGGCGTGGCGGCGGAAGGCTTCGACCGCTTCGCCGACCAACCGCACGTACAGGTCGAAGCCGACGCCCGCGATGTGGCCGGACTGTTCGGCGCCGAGGATGTTGCCGGCGCCGCGGATTTCCAGGTCCTTCATGGCCACAGCCATGCCGGCGCCCAGCTCGGTGTTCTGGGCGATCGTCGCGAGGCGGTCGTGGGCGGTTTCCGTCAACGGCGACTCGGGCGGGTACAGGAAGTACGCGTAACCGCGTTCGCGGCCACGTCCGACGCGGCCGCGAAGCTGGTGCAGCTGGGCCAATCCCAGCAGGTCACCGCGTTCGACGATGAGGGTGTTGGCGTTGGAGATGTCGAGGCCGGTTTCGACGATGGTGGTGCACACGAGCACGTCGTACTCGTTTTCCCAGAAGCCCTGGATGATTTTTTCGAGCTTGTCCTCGTTCATCTGGCCGTGCGCGGTCACCACGCGGGCTTCCGGCACCAGCTCGCGAATCCGGCGAGCGGCCTTCTCGATGGACGAAACGCGGTTGTGCACGTAGAAAACCTGGCCGTCGCGCAACAGCTCGCGGCGGACGGCGGCACCGACCTGCTTGTCGTCGTAGCTGCCGACGTACGTCAGGATCGGGTGGCGGTCTTCGGGGGGCGTCAGAATGGTCGACATCTCGCGGATGCCGGCGAGCGACATCTCCAGCGTGCGCGGAATCGGCGTGGCCGACATGGTGAGCACGTCCACGTGGGTGCGCAGCGCCTTGATGTGTTCCTTGTGCTCCACGCCGAAGCGCTGTTCCTCGTCGACGATCACGAGGCCGAGGTCCTTGTAGCGGATGCCGGTCTGCAGCAGGCGGTGCGTGCCGATGACGATGTCGACCTCGCCGTCGGCGAGCTGTTCGAGGATCACGTCGGACTCGGCCTTGTTGGTGAACCGCGAAAGGCCCTTGATGGTGACCGGGAACGACTGCATGCGCTCGGAAAACGTGTTGAGGTGCTGCTGCGCGAGCAGTGTCGTCGGCACGAGCACGGCGACCTGTTTGCCGTCCTGCACGGCCTTGAACGCGGCGCGCACGGCGATCTCGGTCTTGCCGTAACCGACGTCGCCGCAGATCACGCGGTCCATGGGGACGCCGCGCTCCATGTCGGCCTTGACCTCGTCGATGGCGGCGAGCTGGTCGTTGGTCTCCTGGAACGGGAAGGCGTCTTCGAGCTCGCCCTGCCACGGCGTGTCGGGGCCGAAGGGGTGGCCGGGCGCGGCCTGGCGGGCGGCGTAGAGCTGCACGAGCTCGGCCGCGATCTCCTTGACGGCTTTTTTCGCGCGCGCCTTGGTGTTCTTCCAGTCGGAGCCACCGAGCTTGTTGAGTGTGGGCAGCTCGCCGCCGACGTAGCGGGAGACCTCGTCGAGCTGATCCGTGGGCACGAACAGGCGGTCGCCCGGGTGGCCGCGCTTCGACGACGCGTACTCCAGCAGCAGGTACTCGCGCGTGGCGCCGGCGACCGTGCGCTGCACCATCTCGACGAAGCGGCCGATGCCGTGCTGGTTGTGCACCACGTAGTCGCCGGCCTTCAGCGCCAGCGGGTCGACGGCGTTGCGCCGCCGGGAGGGCATCTTGGCGTTGAGGTCCTTTGTGGACGTTCCGGCGTTGGCGCCGCGGCCCGTGAGGTCGGCCTCCGAGAGCACCACCAGCGCGCGCTCGGGCGAGACGAACCCGTCGACGAGCGCGCCACAGGTGACCGTGACGAGGCCGGTGCGCGGGGCCTCGGTGATGCCTTCGCCGGCCAGCGCGGCGGGCACTTCGGCCGCGGTGAGCTGCTCGACAGCGCGCGCGGCCGTGCCGTGGCCCGCGACCACCAGCACGCCGGTGCCGCCCGCGGCCACGTGGGCGCGCAGGTCGGTCATCGCGCGGTCGAACTCGCCGCGGTAGGCGGGCGCGGCCTCGACGCCGACGCGGTAGACGTCGGGGTCTTCGCTGCTCAGCTGGGTGATCGTCCACCAGGGGCGCTTGGTGTCCTGCGCGTGCTCGGCGATCTCGGCGAGGTCGCGGTAGGCCGACGCGCCGAGGTCGATGGGCGCCTGGCCGCCGGCCGCGGCCGTGGTCCACGACGCCTCGAGGAACTCCTGGCCCGTGCGCACGAGGTCGGCGGCGCGGGCGCGGATCTTCTCCGGGTCGGCGAGCAGCACGTGGCTGCCGCGCGGCAGGGCGTCGGTGAGCAGGGTGAGCTCACCCGCGCAGAGCACGGGGATGAGGGCTTCCATGCCTTCGACGGGGATGCCGTCGGCGAGCTTGGTGAGCATTTCGGCCAGCTGCGCGTCGGCTTCGTAGGTGACGGCCAGCTCGGCGGCCTTGGCCTTCACGTCGGCCGTGAGCAGCAGCTCGCGACACGGCGGCGCGGTGACGCGCTGGATCTCGCCGGGCAGCGACCGCTGGTCGGACACCGCGAACGCGCGGATCTCGCTGACCTCGTCGCCCCAGAACTCCACCCGGACGGGGTGCTGCGCGGTGGGCCCGAACAGGTCGAGGATGCCACCGCGCACGGCGAACTCGCCGCGTTTCTCGACCATGTCCACGCGCGCGTACGCGAGCTCGACGAGGCGCTCCAGCAGGCCTTCGAAGCTCTGCTCCTCACCCACGACCAGGTCGATCGGCGCCAGCGAGCCGAGGCCGGGAGCCATCGGCTGGATCAGGCTGCGCACGGTCGAGACGACGACCTTCAGCTCGTCGTCGCCCTGGTGCAGCCGGTGCAGCACCTCCAGGCGCCGGCCGACGGTGTCGGCGCGCGGCGAGAGGCGCTCGTGGGGCAGCGTCTCCCACGACGGGAAGTCGACGACCTTCTCACGGCCGAGCAGCGCTTCGAGGGCCGCGGTGAGCTCATCGGCCTCCCGCCCGGTGGCGGTCACCGCCAGCACGTGGCGGCCCGCCCCACCTGCGGCTTCGCTCTCCGCGAGCGCGGCGGCGACCAGCTGCCGCGCCGTGACGGCGCCCTGCAGCTCGAGCAGCGGGGCGCCCGCGCGCTCGACGACCCCGCGCAGGGCGGGGTCGGGAAGGATGGCTTGGAGGAGTCCGGACAGTGGAGCGTCGGTCACTCCCCCAGACTACGTCCCGGGGGCGGGGTGCCCCAGGTAGGTGGTCAGGGCGGGCCGCAGGTCTCGCTGGTCGATCTCGCCGACGGTCACCCAGGCGACGTGACCGTGGGGCCGGATGAGGACGGCGAGCGGCTGCTCGGGGACGCGGTGGCCGATGAGCGGGTTGTCGCCTTCCGCGTAGTGCTGCCAGGTGCCGCTGATCTTGGTGACGACGTGGGTGGCGCCGTCGGGGGTGTCGAGGAGGTCGGTGAAGACTTCCCGGAGCGCGTCGGCGCGGGCGCCCCGGGCCTGGCTGAGGGCGGTCTGGGCCATGCTCCAGCGCTGGGCCCACGCGCCGATGGGGCGACGCTCGGCGGTGTCGGTGTCGAGCAGTGTTTCGGGCGCTCGCCCGGGGGCGACGAGGGCGAGCTTCCAGCCGAGGTTCATCGCGTCGCCGAGGCCGACGTTGCGCCCCTGGCCACCAGCCGGCACCGGCGATCGGCGCAGTTGTCCACAGCAGACCGGAGTTGTGGACAACTGCGCGCGCACCGCGGCTCACTCAGCCGACGTCTCTGCTTCACGGCTTCAGGCTTCACGTATTAAGGCTTCGCGGCGTCACGGCTTCACTTGTGCTTCACCGCGACACAGCCTCACCGCGTCACGTCTCCACCGCTTCACCACTTTACTGCTTCACCACGTCACTGCTTCACCACGTCACTGCTTCACCAAAGTCGCCACGTTGATGTGCGGCCACAGGATGTCCAGGAAATCCAAGATGATCGTCTGCGTGTACTGCAGCTGCAGGAACTCGCCCAGCAGCGGGTCGGCGACCTTCTCGATCCAGAACACCGCCGTCATGCTGACGACGTTGGCGTTGGTGACCACGAACGGGATGTTCTGGACACCACCGGCCGAGCCGCCGATCACGTCCGTTGTGGACAGTGGCAGCACGGTGGTCTCGGTGATCGTCTGGTTCTTGATCGCCTCGGTGAGCACCAGGTTCGGGTTGGCAATCGCGCCAGAAGGAATCCCGGGGGCAGCGGCGTGGTCGTGAAGGGCGCCAGATACTGCGCGTTGGTGTCCGGTTTGCCCGTGCTCTTGGTGATGGGCGTCGAGTCGGCCACGTCGATTCGCGGGCCGCCCTTCACCTTCAGTGGCTGCCCCTGCGCGAGGAGCGCGTCGCCGTGGGGGATGGTGGCCATGCGGACCACGGTCTCCGGGGCGGCGGGCGAGGTGGTGGCCGGCACGTCGATCCATTGGCCCGTCTCGAAGTGCAGCGCGCCGCCGGTGACGCCGTCGCTGATCTGCTGCTTGTAGTGCAGGCCGCGGAAGAAGATGTCGTCCTGGGCGGAGCCGCGGTTGGGCACCGGGGCGCCGATCGGCTCGAACTCGAGCGTCTCCTGCGTTGAGTTCAGTTCGAGGAAAAACGGCTTTTTGTCGTGCTGGTCGGGGCGCGCGATGAGGTTGAACCCGCGGCCCATCCAGCGGCCGGTGAGCTCGCGCAGGAAGTGCAGCGTCGCAGGGTCGGCGGGGGCGCCGGCGCGAAAAACGTGAGCGGTCATGGCGGAACTTCCTTTCCGTGGCAACGGATCCCCGTGTCCGGGGACCCGTTGCGGTCACGGAATCAAGGCTTGCCCAGGTTCACGGGTTCACTCGTTCGAGCTAGTGGACCGTCACCTGGGGAAGCCGGGAATGGCCCAACGGGCCGGATTCCGCGGATCCCATGGCGCTCAACGGTTCCAGTCAGGGTCGCCGATCATGACCTCACCCCTTTTCACGTCGTCGGACAGGACACCGACGACACGGACGCGAAGCGTTGACTGGTTCAAGTAACACGGGACAGAACTTCAGCCACAAGAAATAGTTGTGACTAGGCCGGCGTGACCCTCAGCAGCTTGTCGTCCGAACCGTTCGACGTCGTGACGTACAGGCTGCCGTCGGGGGCCGAGCGGACCGCGCGCAAGCGGCCGAAGTGCTCGGAGAACTCCGGCGGCAGCGTGACGCCCGTCACGTGCGCCGAGGCGTCCAGGTGAAGCAGCAACAACTTCTGCCCCTTCAGCGCCACGACAGCCAAGGCACCCTCGTTGGGCCCCCATTGCGGCCCGGTCAGAAACGCGTCTCCCGAGGTGGCTTCCGTGATGTCACCCGAGGTCCACAGTGGACGAACCGCGTCCGGGAAACGCTCTAGGTCAGTCATCGGCACGCTCTCGTCGTACGAGGAGTCCGTGCCGCCCTTCGACGGGTCCCAGCCGTAGTTGCGGCCGGGCTGGATGAGGTTGACCTCGTCGTCGAAGGTGGGGCCGTGTTCGGAGGTGACGATCTGGCCCGTGCCGGGGCGGATGGCGACGCCCTGGACGTTGCGGTGGCCGAACGTGAGGATGCGGCGTTCAACCGGGTCCGCCGAGGAGAAGAACGGGTTGTCCGGCAACGCTTCCCCGGTCTTGGCGTCGAGCCGCAGCACCTTGCCGCCGAGGCTGTGGCGGTCCTGGGCGAGCGTGGAGCGCGCGGTGTCGCCCGTGCCGACGAGGAGCGCGCCGTCCGGGGCCAGCGTCGGGCGGCAGCCGGAGTGGCGGCCGCTGGGGTTCACGGGCAGGCCGGTGAGCAGGTCGCGCACCCGCGTGGCGCTCACGCCGTCCGGGGCGAGCCGCCAGGTGACCAGGCGGACGTCCACGGCCCGACCGCCTTCCTGGTGCGTCTGGCACGTGGTGAACTCCCGCGAGGACGCGAAGTCCGCCGCGAGGACCAGCCCCATCAGCCCGCCTTCGCCGCGCACGAGGACGTCGGAGAAGTCGGCGCGGACGTCGATCGCCCGCCCGGACCGGATCAGCGCGAGTTTGCCCGGACGCTGGGGCACGAGCAGCGAGCCGTCGGGCAGGAAACCGACGTCCCAGCCGTGTTCGAGGCCGCCGGCGACCGTCTCGACGCGGAAGCCACCGGCCGACGTCGACGAGGGCGCGCTCGTGAGCGGCGGTGCCGGCGAGGCCACCCCCGTGCACCCCGCAGCGAACACCGCGACCACTGCCAGCACGACTCCGGGCTTGCGCATACGGTCCAGCATGCCCGACAAATCGTACGTTCGCGTCTCATTCGCCGGGCCGGACCAGACCCGACTCGTAGGCGAACACCACCGCGTGCACGCGATCACGCAGGCCCAGCTTGGCGAGCACGCGCCCGACGTGCGTCTTCACCGTCGTCTCGCCGATGAACAGCTTGCCCGCGATCTCGGCGTTCGACAGGCCGCGCGCGATGAGCCCGAGCACGTCCTTCTCCCGCTCGGTGAGCGCGTCCAGCTGCGGCGCGGCGACCGGGCGCGAGGTGAGGTAGCGGTCGAGCAGCCGCCGCGTGACCGAGGGCGACACCATCGCGTCGCCGCGCAGCACGCCGCGGATGGCCACCAGCATCTCGTCCGACGGCGCGTCCTTGACCAGGAAACCGCTCGCGCCCGCGCGCAGCGCCGAGTACGCGTATTCGTCGAGGTCGAACGTCGTGATCACCAGCACGCGCACGTCCGGCAGCTCGCCGCAGATCCGCTCGGTGGCGGCAACGCCGTCGAGCACCGGCATGCGCACGTCCATCAGCACCAGGTCGGGCCGCCGCTCGCGCGCGATCGCCACGGCCGCGGCGCCGTCACCCGCCTCCGCCACGACCTCGAGGTCCGGCTGGCTGTCGACGATCATCCGCAGGCCGACGCGCACCAGCTCCTGGTCGTCGCAGATCAGCACCGACGTCATCCCGGCTCCCCCGTCCGCAACGTCGCCCGCACGCGGAACCCGCCGTCGGGCAGCGGGCCCGTGTCCAGCTTGCCGCGGTAGAGCTCCACGCGCTGGGCCATGCCGGCCAGCCCGCGCCCCGACGACGGCAGCCCGGCCGCGACCGGCTGCCTGCCGCCGGTGTTCGTCACCTCGACGTGCACCTCGGCGCGCGTGAACTCCACTCGCACGCGCGCGGTGGCGTCGGCGGGCGCGTGCTTGAGCACGTTCGTGAGTGCTTCCTGCACGATCCGGTAGGCCTGCAGCGCAGCTCCGGCCGGCAGGTCGGCGACGTCACCGGTCACCTCGAGCCCGACGTCACGCCCGGATTGCTCCACGAGCGCGCGCAGCTCGCCGAGCGTCGGCTGCGGCGTGCGCGCGGGTTCGCCGGCGTGCATGACCTCCAGCAGCCGCCGCAGCTCGGCGAGCGCGGTGCGGCCGGTGCGGCCGATGGTGTCGAGCGTGCGGTCCACGGTCTCGGGGTCGTGGTGGCGCGCGAGCTTCGCGCCTTCGGCGTTGAGCACGATCACGCTCATGCTGTGGGCCAGCACGTCGTGCAGCTCGCGGGCGATGCGTGTGCGCTCCTCGGCGACGGCCGCGCGCGCCTGCGCCTGCCGCTCCGATTCGGCGAGCTCGGCGCGCAGCGATTCCTCGTCGGTGAGCTGCTCCTTCGCGTGGAAGAACTCACCCAGCGCCCACGCCGCGACGTGCAGCGGCAGCACACCGATGATCGTCAGCGTCGGGTTCTGCGTGGAGACACCCCACGTGAAGCCCCACTCGAACTCCAGCACGAGCACGGCCGCCGCGATGCCGGCCCCGAAGAGCCGATCACCCTTCTTGACCAGCGTGAACAGCACCACGGCCATCGCCAGCTCACTGCGGCCGCGGTCGTAGGCCCACACCTCGTTGGTGTAGACCGCGACCACTCCGGCGACGATCAGCACGGCCGTCGTCCGCGGGAACCGGCGGCGCACCAGCAGCGGCAGCAGGAACGCCAGCGGCACCAGCTGCAGCGACCACGACCGCGCGGCTGCGATGTTCGGGCCGAGCAGCAGGAAGACGGCATACAGCGGCAGGTCCAGCGTCCAGCGCCGCCTGCGCACCCACACCACCAGTCCTCGCACGCCTTCGACGCTAACGTGCTCCGGCCGGGTGCCGCGTCCTTCCGCGGTATGCCGCCGGTCCTCCGATGGGACGATCTCCTCGGGCCGTTCGGCCGATCCGCGGCGACGGGAGCCGTCCCTAGCTTCGAAACATGTCGATCACCACGGAGTTCTTCCGCCACCCCATGCTGACGGGCGCGATCGCCGCGAGCTCGGGCTCGCTGGCCACCGCCGTGACGCGCGACCTCGGGCTGGAGTCCGCGGCGTCCGTCGTGGAGCTCGGGCCGGGCACGGGCGTGTTCACGGCCGCGATCCTGGCGGTGCTGCCACCGTCCGCCGCCTTCGTCGCCGTCGAGATCAACCCGCGCCTGGTGGCTTCGCTGCGGCACGCGTTCCCGTCGGTTTCGGTGGTGGAGGGCTCGGCGGAGACGCTGACCGAACCGTGTGACGTCGTGATCTCCGGTCTGCCGTGGACGGCCATGCCGGCTTCGCGGCAGACGCGCGTGCTGGATTCCGTGTGCACGGCCTTGACTTCCCACGGCCGGTTCACGACGTTCGCCTACGCCCACACCGCGTGGACGCCTTCGGCCCGCCGCTTCGCCCGGCTGCTGCGGAGCCGGTTTTCGGTGGTCGAGCGCACGCGCGTGGTGTGGCGGAACCTGCCGCCCGCGTACGTCTACCGAGCGGCGCTGCCGGTCTGCCACCTCGGAACCTCGCGTGACCAGCCTGCTGCGGCCGCTTCTTGACGCGCCGGCCGTCGTCGTCTACGTCGTCTGCGGGCTGATCGTGGTCGCGGAAACGGCTCTGCTGCCCGGGATCGTGCTGCCGACACTGTCCACTTTGCTCATGATGGGGTTCCTGGTGCAGCGCGGGACGTTGACGTTGTGGGTGGCGCTGGTGGTGTGCGTGTGCGCCGCGGTGGCCGGCGATCAGCTGGCCTACTGGGAAGGGCGGGTGCTGGGGCCGCGGCTGCGGACTTCGCGGCTGGGCCGGCGGATCGGCGCGGCGCGGTGGGATCGGGCGGAGGCGGTGGTGGCGCGGTACGGCGTGCCCGCCGTGGTCGCGGGGCGGTGCCTGGCCGGGGTGCGGACGCTGGTGCCGAGAATCGCCGGCTCGGCGGGCTTGCCGTACCGGCGATTCGCGGCGGGCAGCGTTTGTGCCGCGGTGGTGTGGGCGGGGGTGGAGTTGCTGGCCGGTCAGGCGGCCGGGTGGGTTGCGGCTCCGGCGTTGTGACTCAGCTGCTGACGAACGCGCCACCGTTGACGTGCAGGACCTGTCCCGTGATGTGGCCCGCACCTCGGCTCGCCAGGAACGTCACCGTTTCCGCGATGTCTTCCGGACGTCCCTCGCGGTTGGTCATCGTGTTGGCCACCAGCCGTGCGCGGCGCTCGTCGGTGAGCTTGCTGTGGAAGAACTCCGTGTCGACGATCAGCCCGGGCGCGACCACGTTGGCCGTGATCCCCCGCGGACCGAGGAACCGCGCGAGGTCCGCGTTCCACGTCTCGACGGCCGCTTTCGCCCAGCCGTACGACCCGGCGCCCGTGTGCGCGGCGATGGAGCCGATCGTGACGATCCGGCCGTGGTCCACGATCCGCCGGCGCAGACCCGACGTGACCAGCGCCGCGGTGAACAGGTTGGCCCGGAAGTTGGCCGTCCACGCGGCATCGAGCGTGGCGAGGTCCTCGCTGTCGTCGCGCAGGAAATCGGTGTTGCCGCCCGCGTTGTTGACCAGGACGTCGATCCGGTCGGGCAGTTGCGGCAGCGCCGCCTCGACCGCCGCGGCGTCCCCCGCGTCGAACACCACCGCCCGCGCGCCGAGCAACGCCGCGGCCTCGGTGAGCACACCCTCGCGGCGGCCGGTGATCGTCACCTTGTCCCCGTGCCCGGCGAACGCGGCCGCGATGGCGTAGCCGATGCCGGTGCCCCCGCCGGTGATCACTACTTGCCGTGTCATTGGTAAAGACCCTTTCCCCAGTGAACGAACACCGACCGTACCGGGCCAGGCCTAGGATCCGCCGTATGACTGAGCTGAACGCCGCTTCGACGACGCGGATCCACACCGCCGAAACCCTTGCGGCACAAGGATGATCAACAAGATCGCGTGGCTGCACGTGGTGGACGGCCGGGTGCTCGCGGCGGTGTCGTCGGGCAAGTCCACCTGGTACCTGCCGGGCGGAAAGCGCGAACCGGGCGAGTCGGACACCGAGGCGCTGGTGCGCGAGATCGCGGAGGAGCTATCGGTGGCGCTGGACCCGGCGTCGCTGCGGCCGGCCGGCGTGTGGGAAGCACAGGCGGACGGCCGCGCGGCGGGCACGATCGTGCGGATGACGTGCTACACGGCCTCCTGCACCGGCACGCTGGCGGCGTCGAGCGAGATCGCCTCCTTCGGCTGGCTGACCTACGCCGACCGCGCCCGCGTGTCGTCCACGACGCAACTGATCTTCGACGACCTGCGGGCGCGCGGGCGGCTCAGCTGAGCTTCTCCGCCATCGCCTGCGCCAGCGCCGTGAGGCCAGACAGCGGTCGGACCATCACCACGAGCTCGTCGATCTCGCCGGCTTCGTTGGTGTGCAGGAAGTCGCAGCCTTCCACCTCGCGATCGCCGACGCGCGCGCGAAAAACCAGGGCGTGCCCGTGCTCGTCGGTGAGCTCGCGCTCGTAGCGGAAATCCTCGAACGTCGCCAGCGCGGCCCGCAGGATCGCCTCGACCTGCCCCCGCCCCTGGTACGGCCGATGCACCGCGGGACTCCGGAACACGGCGTCCTCGGCGAACAACCCGACGGCGGCGTCGAGGTCACGGGTCTCGATGGCTTCGCGGAACGTCTTCATGGGACTGATCGTCAAGCACCTCGACGGCTCGAGCAAGTGACTCAGCCCAGCAACCGCGGCTTGTTCTCCAGGTGCGAGAGTCCGTTCCAAGCCAGGTTCACCAAATGCGCCGCCACCTCATCCCGCTTGGGCTTGCGCGCGTCGAGCCACCACTGTCCCGTCAGCGCCACCATGCCCACCAACGCCTGGGCGTACAACGCCGACAGCTTCTCCTCGTACCCGCGCGCCGCGAACTGCTGGGCGAGGATGTGTTCCACCTGGCCGGCGATGTCGTTCAAGACCGTGGAGAAGGTGCCGGTGGAGCTGGCCACCGGGGAGTCGCGCACGAGGATGCGGAAGCCGTCGTGGGAGTCCTCGACGTAGCTGAGCAGGGCGATCGCCGCTTGTTCGAGCATGACGCGGGGGTGGCCGCCGTGGAGGGTGTTCACCATGCGGTCGAGCAGGAGCTGGGTCTCGCGGTCCACGACGACCGCGTAGATGCCCTCCTTGCCGCCGAAGTGTTCGTAGACCACGGGTTTCGAGACGTTCGCGCGGGCGGCGATCTCCTCCACCGAGGTGCCGTCGAAACCCTTTTCGGCGAACAACGCGCGCGCCACGGCCAGCAGCTGCTGCCGCCGTTCGCTGCCCGTCATGCGGACGCGCGTGGCCGGCGCGGCCGGTCGGGCGCCCGTCACGCCGGTGGCTGCCGCTGCTTCGCGCTTCGCTCGTCGTCGCCCCGCCATGGGCAGGAGGGTAGCCGCAGGCGGTCGCGGCGGCGGAGTCAGGAGAACGCCGTGGCCCGCGCCGTCTCCTCCCACGCGCTCAAATCCGCCCGCACCCGATCCAGGTGCGCGCCGATCGCCTCCACCGCGTCGCCGCCCAGCGCCAGCCGCAGCGGCGTCTCCGGCGCGTCCAACGCCACCAGGATCGCCGCCGCGGCCTTCGCCGGATCACCGGCCTGGGTGCCGTCCGCGTCGACGACGAGCCGCCGGGTCGGGCCGACCGAGTCGGCGTAGTCCGGGATCTCCTCCAGGCTGCGGCTCGTGCTGCCCCACAACCCCGTGCGGAACGCGCCCGGCTCCACGATCAGCACCTTGATCCCGAGCCGGCCCACCTCGTCGGCGAGGCCCTCCGAGAGGCCCTCCAACGCGAACTTCGTGCCGCTGTACGCCGAGAAACCCGCGAACGACAACTGGCCGCCCATGCTGCTCATCTGCACGATCGCGCCGGAGCGGCGGGCCCGCATGTGGGGCAGGGCGGCGCGGACGAGAGCCGCGGGGCCGAAGACGTGCACGTCGAACAGCGAACGCAGTTCCGCGTCGGTGGTTTCCTCGAACGCACCGACGTGGCTGCGGCCCGCGTTGTTCACGAGCACGTCGAGCCGGCCGTGGCGGGTGATCACGGAGGACACGGTGGCGTTCACGGCGGAGACGTCCGTGACGTCGAGCGCCACGGCCTCCACCTGGTCGGGGTGCGCGGCGACGACGTCGGCGAGCGTTTCGGGGCGCCGTGCGGCCGCGATCACCACGTCCCCCGCCGTCACGGCGGCCTCGGTGAGCGCGCGGCCGAAGCCGCTGTTCGCGCCGGTGATCAGCCAAACCCTGTTCATGTCATCGCTCCTTTCGCCGTAACCAACCCTGCGCGAAATTCGCTCGCGGGTCCAAGACCTGCCGTGATAACCCTTGGTTATGGACGTGCACGGGCGCGACCTGCGCTACTTCGTCGCGGTCGCCGAAGAGCTCCACTTCACGCGCGCGGCCGAGCGGCTCTACGTGTCACAACCCGCGCTCAGCAAGCAGATCCGCGTGCTCGAACGCCAGCTCGGCACGGCCCTGCTCGACCGCGACCGCGGCGAGGTCCGGCTGACAGCCGCCGGCAAGGCGTTGCTGCCCCATGCCCGGAACGTGCTCGCCGCGTGGGCCGCGGCGGAGAACGCCTTGAAGGAAGCGCGAACCGAGCTCGTCGTCGGCATGAGCACCAGCCCCGGCCGCGGCGGTCTGCTGCCCGCCATCCGGTCGCGGTTCACCGCCGAGCACCCCCACGCCCGGCTCACCCTGCGCCAGATCGGCTGGCACGACTCCACCGCGGGCCTCGCCGACGGGTCCACCGACGTCGCCTTCGTCTGGCTCCCCGTGCCCGGCCCCTACCGCTGGGTCGTGGTCGCCGAAGAACCGCGGCTCGTCGCGATGCCGGCCGGCCACCGGCTCGCCGGACAGTCCGCAGTGGACTTCGCCGACCTGATCGACGAACCGTTCCTCGCCCTGCCCGCCCAAGCCGGCCCGCTGCGCGACCACTGGCTCGCCCCCGAAGCGCGAGGCGGCCGCGCGCCCGTGATCGGCGGCGAGATCAGCAGCGCGGACGAAACCTACGAGGCCCTCGTCGACGGCCGCGGCGTCTGCCTCATCGCCGCCGGCAACGCGCCCCTGCTCACCCGCGGCGACGTCGTCGCCCTGCCGGTGCGGGGCGTGTCACCCAGCCGCCTGGCCCTGGCCTGGCGCGCGGACGACACCCGCGCGCTCGTGCAGGGCTACGCGCGCGCCGCGCGGCTGGCCACGCAAGAGCCGTGAAAGAAAAGCGGACCACCGGCAACCGGTGGTCCGCGAGAAAACCGAACTCAGCCCTCGGAAGCGATCCGAGCCAGGCGCTGCGGAGTCGGCCAGCGCACGTCGTGCGCCCAGCCGAGCTTCTCGAACATCCAGATCAGCCGCGCCGACATGTCGATCTGGCCGCGCTTCACGCCGTGGCGGGCGGACGTCGGGTCCGCGTGGTGCAGGTTGTGCCAGGACTCGCCGAAGGAGAAGATCGCCAGCGGCCAGAAGTTGGCCGAGCGGTCACGCGCCGCGAAGGGGCGTTCGCCGATCATGTGGCAGATGGAGTTGACCGACCAGGTCACGTGGTGCAGCACGCAGATGCGCACGAGCCCGGCCCAGAAGAACGCGGTGAGCGCACCCCAGAACGACCATGTGATCAGTCCGCCCAGCAGCGCCGGCAGGGCGAGCGAGAGCAGCGACCACAGCCAGAACAGGTCGTCGACCTTCTGAATGGCCTTGTCCTTCACCAGGTCGGGCGCGAAGCGGGCCTGGTTGGTCTTGTCCCGCTCGAACAGCCAGCCCATGTGCGCGTGCCAGAAGCCGCGCGCGATCGCCGCGGGCGAGGTGCCGAACATCCACGGCGAGTGCGGGTCGCCGTCGCGGTCGGAGAACGCGTGGTGACGACGGTGGTCGGCCACCCAGGTGATCACGGGCCCCTGCAGGGCGATGCTGCCGGCGATGGCCATCACCACGCGCAGCCACGGCTTGGCCTTGAACGAACCGTGCGTGAAGTACCGGTGGTAGGCGACGGTGATGCCCAGGCCGCTGATCCCGTAGAACACCACGAACAGCGCGACGTCGACCCACGTCAGCCCCCAGCCCCACGCGAAGGGCACGGCGACCAGCAGGGCCACCAGCGGCGCGAGCACACCGAAGTACACCGACAGCTGCACTCCGATGCCACGCTGGCCTTCGGTGATCGGCTTGGGGCCCTTCGGGGCCGGTGGCTCTCCAGTCGGCTGGGAACGGTCGAGGGTGGCCGTCATACAGTTCACTTCTTCCTACGAGCCCCTGCGAAGGGTGACCTAACCTACGATGCCGTAAGTTACGGTACAGGAGGTTTCGAGCCCTGTGGAGGCCTGAAATGTCCGTTCCGCTCCGGTGCGGTTCACCCTGAGGAGTACCCCGGGCGCGGGCGCTTCACCCTCCCGCCACCACTGTCGCCGATCATCGCTATCCTGACCAGGATCGATCCGCCGTAGTGTAATCGGCAGCACTTCAGATTTTGGTTCTGACAGTTCAGGTTCGAATCCTGGCGGCGGAGCAGACGAGTGACCAACCCGAGCCGGAGCGTCTAGGGGGTGTGGGGCGGCTGAGCGACGAAGCGATCGACCCCGGAACCGCCCGGCGTCCGACTCTGGTCGAGATGTCCGATGCGTGGCTGGTGGGCCGCGCGCGTGAGCTGATCGCCGCCGTCCAGCGGCAGGAGTTCGACAAGCAGCTCGAGATCGTCGGGATCATGGACGGGCTGCTCGAGGAAACCCTGCGCCGCGGCGAACCGACGCTGGTCGCGCAGCTGCTGCGCGCCTCGGCGTTCGCGCGGCTGGTCACACGCGGGCTGGCGGCGGAAGCAGAGCCGCGGCTCGACGAAATGCTCGCCCACACCCGTCGCCACGGCCTGTCGCTGTTGCGGGCCGACGCGCACGCGCTGCGCGGACGCCGGCTCGTGCTGGCCGCGCAGGAAGACGCCGCGCTCACCGAGATCGCCCGCGCGCTCGCGATCCTCGACGACTCCACGATCCCCGACCGCCAGGTCGGCGTGCGCAACTGGAACCGCATGCAGTCGATGGCGCTCATCGACTGCTGGATCGTGCTCAACCAGCTCGGGGTGTACGAGGCGGCCGAAGAGGTCATCGGGCGCGCCCACCAGGCGATCCGCGAGAGCGCGAGCCCCCACGAGATCACGCTGCAGCTGATGAACCGCGTGAAGATGCTGCTGGGCTGGGGCCTGCGGCTCGAGCGCATCGAGCAGTACGACGAGGCGGCCGAGAAGTTCCGCACCGCCGCGTCGATGGCGGTGGCGGCCGAGGGCCCGTTCGCCGAGTCGCTGTTCCCGCGCAAGGCCGGCGTGTCGGCCGTCGACCAGGTGGGGGTGCTCGCCGCCGCGCTGGCGCTGCACAACCCGGCCGCCGAGCAAGTGGACCGGTTGCGCCGGATGCAGCAGGGCCACCACTTCCCGCACGAGCAGGAAATCGTCGCCATCGCGCTCGCCCGCTGCCTCGACCGGGCCGGGCGCCGTGAAGAAGCGCTCGACGTGCTGCGGGAGACGCGCAAGGCGATGTCCGAGGACATCTCCCAGCCGTCGATGCGGCTCAACATCGCCCGCGAGCTCGCGCGCCTCGACACCGCGCCGGACCACGCGTCGGGCGCGGGCCGGTCGCTGATCGACTACGCGACCACGCTCGAGAGCGAGATGTGGACGCTGCGCGAATCGCAGATCGCCACGCTCAACGCGCGCCGCGAACACGAACGGCTCTCGGCCGAACACGGTGCGATCACGCAACAAGCGTTGCAGGACCCGCTCACCGGCCTGCCCAACCGCCGCGCGCTCGACGAGCGCCTGCGCGCGCTCGCGTCGTCGGCCGACGCCCAGCCGCTCGCCGTCGGGCTCGTGGACCTCGACGGGTTCAAGGGCGTGAACGACAAGCAGTCGCACGCCGAGGGCGACAACGTGCTGCGTGTCATCGCGAGCACTTTGCGTGATGCCCTTCGCGGCGACGACGTCGTCGCGCGCTACGGCGGCGACGAGTTCATCGTCCTGCTGCCCGGCGCGCCCGCATCGGCCGCGAAGATGGCGCTGGGGCGCGCGGTGAAGTCCGTCGCCGAGCTGCCGCACCACCTTTCGCACGGCGTCACCCTGTCCATCGGGCTGGTGTCGCTGCGGCCGCAGGAGCGGGCCGAGCAGGTGCTCGCGCGCGCGGACGCGGCGATGTACGAAGCAAAACGTGGGGGCGGCAACCAGGTCGCCTCCGCCAATTCGATGGCGGGCGACGCCGGCGCGAGCTGGCCCGCGGAGAGCATCCCGGCCGACCCCTCGTGGGGCGTCGAGGAGCCCACGTAGGATCGTTGCCCGTCGGAACGAGCCGGTGAATCGTTGTTGGGAGTCTCGTTGAGCGGCCCGCTGAGCACGCTGATCCTCGCCGCGGGTGAGGGCACCCGCATGCGTTCGTCCACCCCGAAGGTGCTGCACCCGATCGCCGGGCGCCCCTTGGTGGAACACGCCGTCCGCGCCGCGGCCGGTCTGAAACCCGAACACCTGGTGGTGGTGATCGGTCACGGCCGCGAGGCGGTCGGGGCCGAGCTCGCGCGCGTCGGCGGTGTGCTGGGCCGCGAGGTGACCACGGCCGTGCAGGCCGAGCAGAAGGGCACCGGTCACGCCGTGTCGTGCGCGCTGCACGAGCTGCCCGCCGGCCTCACCGGCACCGTGCTCGTGAGCTACGGGGACGTGCCGCTGCTCGACACCGAGACGCTCGCCGCGCTGCTGGCCGAGCACACGGGCTCGGGCAACGCGGTCACCGTGCTCACCGCCGTGGTCGCCGAGCCCGCCGGCTACGGCCGCATCGTGCGCGATGACGCCGGCGTGGTTCAGTCGATCGTCGAGCACAAGGACGCGACGCCCGCGCAGCACGAGATCACCGAGATCAACTCGGGCGTCTACGCGTTCGACGCCGCCGTGCTCACCGACGGCCTCTCGCGGCTGTCGACGGACAACGCGCAGGGCGAGCTCTACCTCACCGACGTGCTGGGCATCGCCCACCACGACGGCAAGGGCGTCGGCGCGCTCGTGGTCGACGACCCATGGGTCACCGAGGGCGTGAACGACCGCGTGCAGCTCGCGACCTTGGGCGCCGAGTACAACCGACGGATCGTGCGCCGCTGGCAGCGCGAGGGCGTCACCGTGACGGACCCGAACACGACGTGGATCGAGGCGGACGTCACGCTCTCGCGCGACGTGCTGCTGGAGCCGAACACGCAGCTCAAGGGCACCACCTCGATCGGCGAGGGCTCGGTCGTCGGACCGGACACGACGCTGAAGAACGTCGTGGTGGGTGCGCGGGCCTCCGTGGTCCGCGTGCACGCCGACGACTCGGAGCTGGGCGACGGCGTGAACGTCGGCCCGTACACCTACCTGCGGCCCGGCACCAAGCTCGGCGCGAAGGGCAAGCTGGGCGCGTTCGTCGAGACGAAGAACGCGCAGATCGGCACCGGCACCAAGGTGCCGCACCTCACCTACGTGGGCGACGCGACCGTCGGCGACCACAGCAACATCGGCTGTTCCAGCGTCTTCGTGAACTACGACGGGGTGAACAAGCACCACACCGTCGTGGGCTCCCACGTGCGGCTCGGGGCCGACAACACGCTGGTCGCACCGGTGCGGATCGGTGACGGCGCTTACAGTGGAGCGGGTGCGGTGATCCGGGAGGACGTGCCGCCTGGTGCACTTGCGCTCTCGGCGGCGCCGCAGCGCAACGTCGAGGGCTGGGCGGTCCGGCGCAGGCCGGGCACGCCCGCGGCGGAAGCGGCGGAAGCCGCGCTCGCCGCGAGTGAGGACACCGCCGTGTCCGTGTCGGAAGCAGGAAACGACGGGGAGTCGCCAGCATGAGTCCGAAGTCAGGTACGCCGAAGAAGAATCTGATGCTCTTCTCCGGCCGGGCGCACCAGGAGCTCGCGGAAGAGGTCGCCAAGCACCTCAACGTGACCATCACTCCGCAGACCGCGCACACGTTCGCCAACGGCGAGCTGTTCGTGCGGTTCGAGGAGTCGGTGCGCGGTACCGACGCGTTCGTGATCCAGGCGCACACCACGCCCATCAACGAGTACGTGATGGAACAGCTGATCATGGTCGACGCGCTGAAGCGTGCTTCGGCCAAGCGGATCACGGTGGTCATGCCGTTCTACCCGTATGCCCGACAGGACAAGAAGCACAAGGGCCGCGAACCCATTTCCGCCCGGCTCATCGCCGACCTGTTCAAGACCGCGGGCGCCGACCGGATCATGACGGTCGACCTGCACACCGCCCAGATCCAGGGTTTCTTCGACGGCCCGGTCGACCACCTGATGGCCCAGTCCGTGCTGGCCGACCACATCAAGGCCACCTACGGCGAAGCCGACATCACGGTCGTCTCGCCCGACTCCGGCCGGGTCCGGCTGGCGGAGAAGTGGGCGCAGCAGCTGGGCGACCGGCCGATCGCGTTCATCCACAAGACGCGTGACCCGGACAAGCCGAACCAGGCCGTGGCCAACCGCGTGGTCGGCAAGGTGCAGGGCAAGCTCTGCGTCCTGATCGACGACATGATCGACACGGGCGGCACGATCGTCAAGGCCACCGAGGCGCTGATCGAGGAAGGCGCGGCCGACGTCGTCATCGCCACCACGCACGGCATCCTTTCCGACCCGGCCACGGAGCGGCTCTCGCAGTGCAAGGCGCGCGAGGTCATCGTCACGAACTCCCTGCCGATCCCGGAGGAGAAGCGCTTCCCGGGGCTGACGGTGCTGTCGATCGCGCCGATGCTGGCGGAGGCGATCCAGCAGGTGTTCGAGGACGGCTCGGTGACGTCGCTGTTCGACGGCGCGGCCTGAGGTTTTTGGGTTTTCGGTTTCGCCGCCGGCGGATTTCGGTCCGCCGGCGGCGAAACTGTCTGTGCGGGGGTGGTTCAGGCCGCTAGCTTCGCCGCATGGGGAACTTCAAGTTCGGTGTCAGCCTGCGGTCCGTCACGACCACGTTCCACGACCAGTGCCGGCGCGCCGAGGAACTCGGCTACGACGCGATCAGCGTGCCCGACCACTTGGGCGCCGGGCGCCCGGCGCCGTTCCCGGCCCTGGTGGCTGCCGCTTCGGTGACCTCGCGGCCGCTGGTCGGGACGCTCGTGTCGAACCTGCCGTTCTACAACGTCGCCCTGTTCGCCCGCGACGTCGAGAGCACCCAGGTGCTCACCGGCGGCCGCCTCGAGCTCGGCCTGGGCTCCGGCCACATGAAATCCGAGTTCGACGAGGCACGCCTGCCGTGGCGCAACGCCGCCGACCGCATCGCCTACCTGCGTGACGGCCTGGCCGAACTGCGCTCCCGCCTCGACACCCTGCCGCGCCTGCTCATCGCGGGCAACAGCAACGGCGTCCTCGCCCTGGCCGCCGGCGAGGCCGACGTCGTCGGCTTCGCCGGACTGCGTCAGGCCCGCGGCAAAGCACCAGGCACCTTCGTCCTGGACCCGGCCCCGGTCATGGACGAGCGGGTCGCCTACTTCCGTTCCCTGGCCAGTGATCGCGACGTCGAGTACAACCTGCTGGTGCAACGCGTGGTCGTCACCACCGACCGCCGCGGGGCAGCTGAGGAATGGCGGTCATCGACGGATCCGAAGCCTGGGGTCGACGAGCTGCTGGAAGCACCGCAGCTGTTGCTGGGGACGGCGGATGAGATCGCCGAACAGCTCGTGCAGCGCCGGGAACGGTGGGGATTCTCGTACATCACGGTGTTCGACTCGATGATGGAGGAGCTGGCGCCGGTGGTGGCTCAGCTTCGGGGACGTTGATCGCGGCGAGCAGAACCGCCACCTCGTCGACGAGGTGCACACCGCACTCGCCGACGCCGGGCTGCTCCGGAACCTCACGCCCCAGCGGCTCGGCGGCCACGAAGCGGGCGTGGCGACCCTCATGGTCGTCACGTCGCCCAGCAGGTGCTCGAAGCGATCAACATCCTGATCAACGTCCACGGTGCCACGAGCTTCGCGGAAACCAGCCGCAGGCAACAGTTCTGGCGCCACGCGAACACCGCCGCCCACCAGGCCGGCCGCGCGAATCCCGAGGCGCCCCGGGGAGTCCATTGTGGACGTTCGGCGGCAAACCAGCGACCTCGGCTGACTCGACGCCGACGGCTTCCTCACCCTCACCGGCCGCAAGAAGGACCGCGTGATCACCTCGGCTGCCAAGAACCTCTCACCCGCCGCGATCGAGAACGACCTGCGCCGGGTCGCCGATGCCGTGCTGCTCGGCCGTACCCGATGGCGCCGCCGAGCGTCGATCCCGGACGATCTGCCCGCACTCACCGCGGAAACCGGGAACCCGGCAGGCACACCGACGAACGACTGCGTTCGGTCATCACCCGTGACGTGGAGTCGGTGAACGCACGCTATTCTCCGCCCGAGCGAATCCGGGAGTTCGCGATCGGGCCCGAGCCGTTCATGGTCTGGTCCGGTGAGCCGCCCCCGGTCCTCGAGATCCGGAGCGACGTCGTCGCCCGGTGCCACACCGCACCGGTCGACTGCGCTCCACCCCGCCCGCTGAACCACCGGCAACGCCGCCGGTGACCGTGAGGAAGGACCCTTCTCCATGAGGAAACTGCGGACCAAGGCGGCCGTGCTGGCCGCCGTGGCGCTCGTGGCGGCCGCGTTCACCGCCGCCCCGGCGCAAGCAGCGGGCGGCGGCAACAACGACCCCTCGTGCCGGCCCAGCGCGGCGCACCCCCGTCCCGTGGTCTTCCTCCACGGCCTCGGCGCCACCTACTACGAGGACCTCAACCTCATGCAAGCTGCCGTCGCGGCCAAGGGCTACTGCACGTTCAGCCAGACCTACGGCGCCTACCCCGGTTTCCCCGTGGTCGGCGGCCTGCGCCCCATCGCCGACTCGGCCGCGGAGATCAAGGCGTTCATCGGCCAGGTGCTCGCGGAGACCGGAGCGTCGCAAGTGGACGTCGTCGGCCACTCCGAGGGCGGCTTCCAGTCCCTCTACGTCACGAAAACCCAGGGCATCTCGGACAAGATCGGCTCGGTCGTGTCCATCGCGCCGCCCACGCACGGCACCACGTTCGCCGGCCTGACCAAGCTCGCGTACCTGCTCGGGCAGGGCGAGCGCGACGCCGTCGGCAAGGCCCTGCAGACGCTCGGCTGCCCGGCCTGCGACGATCTGATCACCGACGGCGCGGCCGTCAAGACCCTCACGAACGGTCCCATCGCGCAGCCCGGCGTGAAGTACACCGTGATCACCTCGCGCTACGACGAGCTGGTGACCCCCACCGACACGGCGTTCGTGCGCGAGGCCGGCGTGCGCAACGAGTACGTCCAGGACACGTGCCCGTTCGACCCGGTGGGCCACATCGGCGAGGCTTACGACCTCAACGTCTGGAACCTCGTCACCAACGCCCTCGACCCGGCCCACGCCACGAAGTTCTTCTGCACCGTCGGCTCCCCGGGCTGATCCCGGGCGGGGCCCCTCGGGTTTCGAGGGGCCCCGCGCCGGCCGTCAGTACGCGACGGTGAAGCGCGCCCGGCTGTGGCGCGGCTCGTCGATCTCGTCGAGGAACGCGATCGCGAAGTCGTCACCACCGATGTGCGACTTCCCCGCATCGTCGGTCACCAGCACGTCGCCGCCCAGGCGGAACGACCCCTTGCGCTCCCCCAGAACCCAAGCGCCGAATTCCGCGGCCGGGCTCACGTAGAACCACTCGACGTCGGCCGGCAGCGCGCGCAACGCGTCGAGCACGTCCGCGTGGGAGCTCGCCTCGGACTTGTACTCGTCCGGGAAGTCGGGCGTGTCCACCAGCCGCGGACCGCCCTCGGTCGTGTGCAGGGACCCCGCGCCACCCACGAACGACAGCCGCGCCCCGGTCGCGCGGGCCGCTTCGCTCAGCGCCGGCAGCGCGTCGAGCAGCCGCCGGCCCTCGTCGTCGGCACGGCTGGGCGTCGCGACCACGATGACGTCGGCGCCCTCGGTCACGTCAGTGATGAAGCCGTCGTCGTGCAGCGAGCCCGAGCGGGCCTCCACCTCGGCGGGCAGGCCCTCGGCCTTGCGCGCCACACCCACCACCGCGTGGCCACGCCGCAGGGCCTCGTCCGTGATCCGGCCACCGGCGTACCCCGTCGCGCCGAAAACCACCAGCTTGCTCATGTTCCCCGTCCCTCCTGATTGAACGCTCAACGAGAGCGAGGGTAGAGGCGGGTGATCCACTACTTCAACGAAACCAACGCACCGCCGGGTAGGCGTGCAGGTCAGCCGCCGAGCTGGGCGAACGACTTCGCGAGACCGGCCTTCGCCGCGTTCGCGTCGAAGGGCACACGCACCTCGCCGACGGCCGTCGGCTTCGCGAGCACCTGGTAGCTGGCCGTGCGGTTGGGCAGCGAGAACTTGACCGTGCACGACATGGTGATGGTCGCGTCGGCGGCCGCGTCGCCTTGCGTGGAGCAGGTCTTCGACCCGAGGGAATCGGCGCTGATGTCGATCGTGAGTGTCACGTGCACAGTGGGCTTCGAGCCCGGGCTGTTGCCGACGACGCTGTTGGTCACGTCGACGGTGGCGGTGCACGAGCCGACGAAGTCCTGGCAGTCGAGGCGGTCGTTGGTGACCACCACGCTCGCCTGCGCGAGGCCGTCGAACGGCCGGCCCAGCCCGCCGACGGCGTTGTCGAAGTCGGCGTGGAACTTCTTGAGGTCGTCGCCGGTCAGCGGCTTGACCTGGAAGCCGGTGCCGAGCTTCGGGCCGCCGAGCGGGTCGAGCAGCGCCGGCGCGAACGAGACCACGCGGTGGGGCGACGCGGTGGTCACCTGCAGCGCACCGAGGCCGCCGCCGAGCTGGTAGACCTCCGTGCCGTCGTCGAGCTTGCGCTTCACCGGGTCGGCGGTCTGGTTGAGAGTCGACAACGATTTGGTCAGCCCGGCCACCAGCCGGCCCGGGGAGAACCGCGCGGAGGGATCCATCGGCAGCTCCGTGCCGACGGTGTGCACCCAGCCGGCACCGAACTGCGTGCTGTTTTCCTCGAGGCCGTGCGACTTCCAGTAGTCGGCGTCGGCGGAGAGGTAGAGATCGTCGCCGAGTTCGGTGACCTGCACCACGTGACCTTCGAACGGCAGCGCGCCGAATCCGTCGCCGTCGCGCGTGATGCGGAAACCGACCCCGATCGGCTTGCCCGAGGCATCCTTCACCGTGGTGTCGAGCTCCAGCGCGGGCGCCTTGCCCAGCGCGTCCAAAGCGGCGTCCACGGCCTCGCGCTGCTCCGAAAGCCGGTCGGCTTTCTGCTGGTCAGCGGCGGAAACTCCCGCCGAACCGGAGACCGCGACCTCGCAGCCCGCCAGTACCCCACCCAGTAGTACGACCGCCGCGGCGATCCATCCAGCCCGCATTCTCGCCCCTCTTTTCCGCGGGGATCATCCCATGCCCGCGGCACGCGCCTGCACGACCGGAATCAAGTCGTCACCCGCCGGCCGACCCAAGGTTTAGCCGGGCGGGGCCACCCACCGCAACCTCCTTGTGCGACGAGGGTTTACACTTCTCGAGTTGTCTCGGCGAGGCGGGTGCACCCTGTGGTGCCCAGCGTGATCGACGCGGCGGCTCGAGAAGCCCCGTGGAATGTGCACGCCTGGAAACTCGCCGCCGTACGCAGCCGAATTTCGAACGCTGATTTGTGAACACCGCCCTGAGCAGAGATCGACGATCCCCGCCGCCACCTGCTGCTCGAATTGTGATTTGAAGGAGTGCTACACCGTGTCCGAGGTACGTCTTTCCGTCGAGCCGCGCACCGAGTTCGGCAAGGGCGCCGCGCGGCGCACCCGTCGCGCCGGCAAGATCCCCGCGGTCCTCTACGGGCACGGCTCGGACCCGCGGCACTTCGCGCTGCCGGCCATCGAGTTCGCCCGCGTCGTGCGTGAGAACGGCAGCAACGCCGTGCTCACCCTCGACCTGGAGGGCTCCAGCGAGCTCGCGCTGACGAAGACCATCGTCGTGCACCCGCTGAAGAACTACATCGAGCACGTCGACCTGCTCGTGGTCCGCCGCGGCGAGAAGGTCACCGTCGACGTGCCGGTGGTCGTCACCGGCACCGCCGGCCCGGGTGGCCTGGTGAACCAGGACCTCGACGCCGTGCAGATCGAGGTCGAGGCCCTGCACATCCCCGACCAGATCGAGGTCTCGGTCGAGGGCGCCGAGGTCGGCACCCAGATCACCGCCGCGCAGCTCACGCTGCCGCAGGGCGCGGTCCTCGTGACCGACGCCGAAGCGCTGGTCGTGGCCGTGAACGAGCCGCAGCGTGAAGAGGCCGCTGACGAAGAGGCCGGCGAAGGCGCCGAGGCCGCCGCCGGAGACGCCGAATAAACTCACTTCCGTGAGTGAAGACCTGCCCGGGGCCGGCGAGCTGACACTGCTCGCCGGCCTCGGCAATCCCGGGCCCCAATACGCCGGCAACCGCCACAACGTCGGTTTCATGGTGCTCGACGAGCTGGCCACCCGCATCGGCGGCAAGTTCAAGGCGCACAAAAGTGGCGCCGAGGTGCTGGAGGGCCGGCTGTCGGGCCGGCGCGTGGTGCTGGTCAAGCCGCGCTCGTTCATGAACCTCTCCGGCGGGCCCGTGGTCGGCGCCGCCCGGTTCTTCAAGGTCGACCCCTCGGGCGTCGTCGTGGTCCACGACGAGCTCGACGTCGACTTCGGCTCCCTGAAGCTCAAGCTCGGCGGTGGCGACAACGGGCACAACGGCCTGCGGTCCATCACCAAATCGCTCGGCACGCGTGAGTACTACCGCGTGCGCGTGGGCATCGGCCGCCCGCCGGGCCGCCAGGACCCCGCCGATTTCGTGCTCAAGGACTTCTCGACGGTCGAGCGCAAAGAGCTCCCGTTCGAGATCTCCGTGGCCGCCGACGCGGCCGAAGCGCTTGTCTCGAAGGGGCTCACCGCCGCCCAGAACGAATTCCACGCGGGCTGAGCAACCGATTGCTCCCTGTCAGTGATCAACAGTTGCTTTGCGTAGTTTTTCCTCACTCGATGGGCGGCTTATGGGGCCCTGATCGAGTCGTCCCGGTGCGCGCGGCCTTCCCGCTGCCCCGGTGACCGGTTAGGACGGAAAGCGGGAGTCCGCATACCGACCCTGAATCGGAGAATGTTTCATGTCGTTCACCGCCGAGGACCTCAGCGAGGTCACCTTCGGTAACGCCCCGATCGGCCGCCGTGGTTATGCCAAACAGGAGGTCGACGAGTTCGTGCGGCGCATCGCGAAAACGATCGCCGAAGAGGACGACCTGACCGCGGCCGAAGTCCACCACGTCATGTTCAACAAGCCGCTGATCGGCAAGCGCGGCTACGACGAACGCGAAGTCGACGAATTCCTCGACGCCGTGGAAGACCAGCTCGCCGACCTGTCCGGCCGGCGCGCCCCCGCCGTTCCCGGCGCCCGCGACGAGCACGAGGCCACCGCCTCGCGCGCCCCGCGCCCGGAGGTGACGGAGACCGAAGCCCACTTCCAGGAGCGGTAGCCCCTCCCCCGAGGCGCTAATCTCCCGCGCCGTTCCCCCGCGGCGCTTTCCTCCTGAACCAAACCCCGCCCTCCGGACTCCCAGAACCCCGAAAAACGAGAACCGGCCCGCTCACAGGTTGAGCGGGCCGGTTCTCGTTTTCCGGGGTCAGTGCCCCACAGGGGTCAGTGCCCCACAGGGGTCAGTGCTCCGCGTTGCGCGCGATCTTGTCCGCGTACTGCACCGCAGTCGCCGCTCGCTTGACCTTGCCCGACGGCGTCTTCGGCAGGCTTCCGGCGGGCAGCACCACCACCGCGAACGGGCGCATGTCCACGGCGTCGCGCACGCGGGCGGCGACCTCCTTGGACAGGGCGCGCTCGGCGTCGAGGTCACCGGCCAGCTTCGACTCCACGACAACGGCGAAGCGTTCGCGGCGGCTGCCCGCGTCGAGGCGGACGGCGACGGCGTTGCCGGCGCGCACGCCCTCGACCGAGGTGGCCGCGCGTTCGATGTCGGTGGGGTACAGGTTGCGGCCGCCCATGATGATGACGTCCTTGCGGCGGCCGCAGATCACGATCTGGCCGTCGACGAGGTAACCCAGGTCGCCGGTTTTCATCCAGCCCTCTGCGTCCTGGGTCTCGAGCGGGCCGTCGACGGTCAGGTAGCCGGGGGTCACGGCGGGCCCGCGCAGGCGGATCTCGCCGACCTCACGGTCACCCAGGACCTCGCCGTCAGTGGAGACGATGTCCGCCTCCAGACCGTCGAGCGGGCGGCCCAGCATGGCGAACGCGCGCACCGCCTCCGTGCCGCGGCGCGGATCGCCCTCGGGCACCGGGACGGCCCGGTTGTCGGCCTCCAGGGCGTCGGCCTCGACGACGTCCAGCGTGAGGCCCGTGAACAGCGGCGCGAACGACACGGCCAGCGTCGCCTCGGCCATGCCGTAGGCGGGGAACACGCACTCGGCGGGCATCTTGAAGCGCGCGCCCGCGTCGACGAACGTCTGCACGGCCGCCTCGTCCACCGGCTCGGCACCGTTGAGGGCGATGCGCAGCTTGGACAGGTCGTAGGCGTTGTCGTCCTCGACGCGGGCCATGCGGCGCCCGACGATGGCGTACGCGAAGTTCGGCGCGGCCGTGGTCGTGCCGTTGTACTTGGAGATCAGCTCGGGCCAGATCAACGGGCCGGACAGGAACTCGACCGGCGTGATCTTCACCAGCTCCACGCCGAACGTCATCGGCACGGTCAGGAACCCGACCATGCCCATGTCGTGGAACGTCGGCAGCCACGACACCATCACGTCGACGTCGAAGTCGAACTCCGCGCGCTCGACCATGGCCTTGACGTTGGTGTAGAGGTTCCCATACGTGATCCGCACGGCCTTCGGGTCGGCCGTCGACCCGCTGGTGAGCTGCAGGAGTGCGGTGTCGCCCTCGGCGGTGGGCACGACCTCGGCCAGCGGCTCGGCCTCGGCCAGCTCCGTGATCAGGCGGTGCTCGATGCCCTTCTCCGCCAGCACGGGCGCGAGCTGGTCGAACGGCTCGCCCAGCACCACGAGCCCGGCGCCGATCATGTTCAGCACCTTCACCGTGTCCTCGGCCCACTCGACGAGGTCCGTGCGCGCCGTCGGCTGGTGCAGCATCGTCACGCTGCCACCCGCCAGCCACACGGCCTGCACGGTGGGCGCGATCAGCACCGGCGCGGCGGCCAGCACCGCCACCGCACTACCGGGCTTCAACCCGCTCGCGACCAGCCCACCGGCGATCTTCTTGGCCTGGTCGTGGACCTCGGCCCAGGTCCGGCGCACCGGCTCCTTGGGCTCGCCCGTGACCATGCCGCGCTGCTGACCCCGCCCCGTCGCCGTGCCGACGAGCGTGTCCACGAACCGACTCATGCGCGACAGATTACTGTCTGGTTGTCAACGCCCGCCCGCGGTGGCGTGAACAGCGACGGTCAACACGTCATTCCAGGGCTTCGGACGTCTCCAGCCAGCGCGCCTCGACGTCTTCCTTCTCCGCGTGCACGCCCTTGAGCTCGGTGTTCAGCGCGATCAGCTTGTCCGGGTCCGTCGCCGCTTCCAGCAACGCCGCGTGCAGCTTCTCCTCACGCGCGGCCAGCTGGTCGAGCTTGCGCTCCAGCCGCCCGAGCTCCTTCTGCGCCGCCCGGATCTCGGCGTTGCTGCGCTTGGCCTCGGCCTTGTCCGGAGCCGCCTCCTCGCGCCGCGGCGCCACGTCCTTCAGCTTCGTGCGGCGGTCGAGGTACTCCTCGATGCCGCCGGGCAGGTTCGTCACGTGGCCGTCGCCGAACAAGGCCACGGTGATGTCGCAGACGCGTTCCACGAGGTAACGGTCGTGCGAGACCACGACCATCGTGCCGGGCCAGCCGTCGAGCAGGTCTTCGAGCTGCTGCAGGGTGTCGATGTCGAGGTCGTTGGTGGGCTCGTCGAGCAGCAGCACGTTGGGCTCGGCCATCAGCAGCCGGCACAGCTGCAGCCGGCGCCGCTCGCCGCCCGACAGGTCACCGACGGGCGTCCACTGCCGTTCGGGCGGGAAACCGAGCTTCTCGCCCAGCTGCGAAGCCGTCATCTCCTGCTTGCCGAACACGACGCGCCCGGCCACCTGCTCGATGGCCTGCAGCACCCGCAGGTCGCCCGGCAGGTCGTCGAGCTCCTGGCGCAGGTGCGCGAGCGCCACGGTCTTGCCCTCGACGCGCCGTCCGGTCTCCGGCTCGACGTCGCCGCCCAGCAGCTTGAGCAGCGAGGTCTTGCCCGAGCCGTTCACGCCGACGAGACCCACTCGGTCACCCGGCCCGATGCGCCACGTCACGTGGTCGAGCAGCGTGCGGTCGCCGACGGACAGCGACACGTCTTCCAGCTCCAGCACCGTTTTGCCGAGGCGGCGTTTGGCGAACGCCATCAGCTCCACGGAGTCGCGCAGCGGCGGCACGTCGGCGATCAGCGCCTCGGCGGCTTCCACGCGGTAGCGCGGCTTCGACGAGCGCGCCTGCGGGCCGCGGCGCAGCCACGCCAGCTCCTTGCGCGCCAGGTTCTGCCGCTTCTCCTCGGCCGTCGCGGCCAGGCGCGCCCGCTCGGCGCGCGCGAAGATCCAGTCGGCGTAACCGCCTTCGTACTGCTCGACGCGCCCGTTCGCGACTTCCCACGTGAGGCTCGCGACGGTGTCGAGGAACCACCGGTCGTGGGTCACGACCACCACGGCGATGCGGCGGGACAGCAGGTGGTCGGCCAGCCAGCGGACACCTTCGACGTCCAGGTGGTTGGTGGGCTCGTCAAGCACCACGAGGTCGAGCTCACCGGTCAGCGCGGCCGCCAGCGCGACGCGCCGGCGTTCGCCACCGGAGAGGTTGGCGGTCGGGGTGTCGAGACCGATGGCCGTGATCCCCAGACCGTCCACAATGGACCGCACGCGGGCGTCGGCGGCCCATTCGTGTTCGGCGCCGTAGCGCTCCAGCACGACGTCACCGACCGTGCTGCCGTGCGGCAGTTCGGTTCGCTGCGTGACGACGGCCATGCGCAGGTCGCGAACGTGGCTCACGCGACCGGAATCCGGCTCGCTGATGCCCGCGAGCACTTCCAGCAGCGTCGTCTTGCCGCCGCCGTTGAGACCGACCACGCCGATGCGCTGCCCGGCGGCGACGCCGAGCGAAACACCGTCCAGCAACGGTTTCACGCCGTACGACTTGCTCACCGACTCCAGGTTGACCAGGTTGGCCATCCGATTCAGCCGATCCTTTCCACAGTGGACAGAAGGGTCACGCGTGCACGCGCGGCGGCGTGCCCCGGGGCGCGTCGTCGCCGCCGACCAGCCGGGCACCGGGCACGGGGCCGTGGGCGACGCGCACCGTGCGGCACACGCCGGCGCCGGACAGCTCGGCCGCCACCTCGACGGCGGCCTGCGCGTCGGCGCAGAGGAACGCGCACGTGGGCCCCGAGCCGGACACGCAGCCGGCCAGGGCACCCGCGTTCACACCGGCGCGCAGCGTACGGCGCAGGCCGGGACGCAGGGACACGGCGGCCGCCTGCAGGTCGTTGCCCAGCAGCAGCGCGAGCTGACGGGGGTCGCCCGACGCCAGTGCCTCGACGACCGGCGTGTGCGAGCCGATGCGCGGCGGGTTGCCGTCGGTGCGCAGCCGGTCGAGCTCCTTGAACACCTTCGGCGTCGACAGGCCTTCGGAGTCGAACGCGAGCACCCAGTGGAACGTGTGGCGCGAGAGCACCGGCACGAGCTGCTCACCGCGGCCGGTGCCGAGCGCGGTGCCGCCGTAGAGCGCGAAGGGCACGTCGCTGCCGAGCTTGCCCGCGATGGCGGCCAGCTCGTCGCGCGTCACGTCGAGCTTCCACAGTGAGGCCAGGCCCACGAGCGTCGCCGCGGCGTCGGCACTGCCGCCCGCCATACCGCCGGCGACGGGGATGCCCTTGCGCAGCACGATCCGCACCTTGGGGTCGTCGCCCTCGGGGCGCCCGGTGTAGAGGGAGAGCTCCTGGGCCGCGCGCCAGGCGAGGTTGGTGGCATCGGTGGGCACCGAGCCTTCCCCCTCGCCGTAGACCTCGAGCCCGGGATCGTCGGTGGCCGCGACGGTCACCTCGTCCGTGAGCGACAACGCCTGGAACACGGTGACCAGGTCGTGGTAACCGTCCTCACGCAGGTCACCGATCGCCAGGTGCAGGTTGACCTTGGCCGGGACCCGGACGGTGACTGGTGGTGGAACTACGGCGAGCACCCGTCAAGCCTACGTGGCCGGACGCCTGGGCTCCCCACCAGGAGAAAACAGCCGTTTTCAGGACGCGTGTCCCAACCCTTCGGACACGTCCCCGCCACTTTCGGACTTCGTGTCCGGCGCGGGCCCGCGCACCACCTCGTAGCGCAAGTGGGTCACGTCGCGGTCGGTCCACTGCCGGACCTGGCGCAGCTCGACGTGGGTGTCGCCGAACAACCGCCGCCCACGGCCCAGCAGCACCGGCACGAGGTGGATCTCCAGCTCGTCGAGCAAATCCGCACGCAGCAACGCTTGCGCCGCGCCGGCGCCGTGCACCAGCACCGCCCGCCCGCCCGCGGCGGCCCGCGCGTCGGCCACGCACTCGCCGACGTCGGTGTAGAACCGCGCGCTACCGGGCGGTGTGTCGTCCGGTTCGACGTGGTGCGTCAGGACGTTGATCGCCACGCCGTCGTGGTGGTCGCCCTGCCACCGCCCGGCCAGCTCGAACGTGCGCCGGCCCGAGATCACGGCACCGGTCGCCAAGGCCTCGCGGTAGATCTCACCGCTGGGCCCGTCGCCGAAACGGTCGTCGAGCCAGTTGAACAGCCGCCCGCCGCCCTCGCCGAGCTCCTGCCCACGCCGATCGTCGGGCCCGGTGATGAACCCGTCGAGGGACATCGACATGTACAGCCGGATCGGTCCGCCGTGGTGCGTCATGTGATCCTCCTCGTGTCGCCGGACACGAGGACGTCGAACGAGCTCCCCGGAAATCGACAGGGCCCCTCGAATCCGCGAGGGGCCCTCTCGATTCCGGAAGACCGTGGCTCAGGCGGCGACGCTCTGCGGACCGCGGGCGGCCTGCGTCACGTGGGCACCGCGGTCGGCGATCCACGCCAGCGCCGCGTCGGCCCGCTCACCGCGGACACCCACGCGGAAGCGGGCGATCGGGGTGTCACCGATGCGGGTCAGGCCGCCGCCGATGGTGGCGAGCTCCACGTCGAAGCGGCCGGCCGCCTCGGGCAGCAGCGCGCCGACGGACGCGAAGCCGATCAGCACGATGTCGGCGGACCGGTCGTACTTGGCGGTCTGCGCCCGGGCCGTTTCGATGGCCGGCAGCACCGCCTGCGCGGTCCAGCTGCCGGGGGAGGCGATGAGGTCGAGCACGTGGCCGCGTTCGACGACCGCGCCGTCTTCGAGCACCGCGACGTCGTCGCAGACGCGGCGGACGACACCGGCGTCCGGCGTGGTGAGCAACACCGTGGTGCCCAGCTCGGCGCGTGCCCGGTCGAGCACGGCCAGCACGGCGCCGGCTTCCTCGGGGGCGATGCCGGCGGTGGGGTCGTCGGCGAGCAGCACGGCGGGGCCGGCGGCGAGCGCCTTGGCCACGGCGACCCGGCGCAGCTGGCCGGGCGTGAGGTCGGCCGGCTTCTGCGCGGCGCGGGCGGTGAGGCCCACGAGGTCGAGCAGGTTGCCGACGCGGCTCTTGCGCTGCGGGCCGTCGACGCCGAGCTGCTCCAGCGGCGTGGCGATGTTGCCGGCGACGGTGCGCTCGGCGAGCAGCTCCGGCTTGGTGCCGACCACACCCAGCTGACGGCGAACCTCGCGCAGCCGGCGGCCGTCGAGTGCACCGGTGTTGAGGCCGTCGAGCCGCACAACACCGCGGTCGGGGCGCTCCTGCAGCGCGATGCAGCGGGCGAGGGTGGACTTGCCGGAGCCGGCGGGGCCCACCACACCGAAGAGGGAACCGGCCTGCACGTCCACGCTCACATCGCGCAGCGCGGAAACCGGATTTCCGTTGAGGGGAAAGGACTTGGACACGTTTTCGACAGTGATCACGAAGGAAGCTCCAGGCATGGGGCGCAGCGCCGTTTCCGGGCGCGCCGGGCGTCACCGAATCACCGTCCTTTTCGGACGGTGCGCAGAATTGCGTGAATAAGGATCAGGCGATGACCATGGAGCGTCGACACGCACTTACCGTGCGGCGACCTTCGTCAACAACACGCCGTCGGGTCAACAGGAGCGGGCGGGCTACCCTCTTCATCGGAAACAGCCTCCATCGGTCCTGGCTGTAGCACCTGCCCCACGGAGGGTGGTTGCTGCGACTTCGGCGAGCCAGGTCTCTCAGTCGCTCGGGATGGACTTTCTGAGTAAAGCCGATCCCATTGGGTGAACGCAAGCGCGTTGGTGCAGATCACACGAGTGGTGGTGCCCGAATACCGGGACACCCGCAGTCACATCGTGGACCCCGAATGCTCCGGCACCGAACTTCCTCGGCCCGCCAACCGCCGTCGCTCTTTCCACTGTGGACTGTTCCATTCCCTGGTGCAGCGAGGATTTTCGTCGTGAATGCGCTCGCGATCGGGCCCGGTTGGTAACTGACGGTTCGGCGAACTACCTCGCGAGGGCGAGACATCGCGTCTTCCCGACCGGACTCTTGTCCCGCCGGTGAGCCGTTCACGGGCGTCCGCCACCCCCGTTGTGATACAGCCGTATCAGATACAGTCGTACCACGAAAGCGAGGGAGCACGATGCCGCGACGGGTCGACCACGAGCAACGCCGGCGCGAGATCGCGATGGCGGTGTGGCGCATCGCGGCCGAGCGCGGCCTGGAATCGGTGAGCCTGCGCGAGGTGGCCGCCGAAGCCGGCGTGTCGCTGCGGCTGGTGCAGTACTACTTCGAGACGAAGCACAACCTGCTCGTACTCGCCCTGCGCTACCTCCACGAACGCGGCGAGCAGCGCACCCAGGCCCGCGTGGCCGCGCAGCTGGACCAGAGCGTGCGCGGCGTCGCACGGACGCTGCTCACCGAACTGCTCCCGCTCGACGCCGAACGCTCGCTGTCCTTGCGCGTGCACCGCGCCTACTTCAGCCGCACCCACAGCGACCCGGCGCTGGCGAAACTGTTCGTCGCCGCCGAAACACCCGTGGAGGACCTGCTCACCAGCCTGCTCCGCCGCGCCGCCCTGCCCCCGGGGATCCAGCCCCGGCACGAGGCGAACCTGCTGGTCGCGGGCATCACCGGCCTGGGCCTCGACGTGCTGCACGGCCGCTTCACCCCGGCCGAGGCCATCGCGACACTCGACTACCACCTCGGCCGGTTGTTCGGCCCGAGTCAGGCTTGAGCGAGCCGTACGAAGTCGTGCACGTCGAGCTGCTCGCCGCGGGTCTTCGGGTCGATTCCGGCGGCCACGAGCAGCTCACCGGCGCGGTCGGCCGACCCGGCCCAACCGGCGAGAGCCGCGCGCAGCGTCTTGCGGCGCTGGGAGAACGCGGCGTCCACCACCTCGAACAGCCGCTGGCGGTCCACGCCTTCGCGGGGCGTGCCGCGTTCGAAGGCCACGAGGGAAGAGTCGACGTTCGGCACCGGCCAGAACACCGAGCGCGGCACGGCACCGACCTTGCGCGCGGGCCCGTACCAAGCGAGCTTCACACTCGGCACGCCGTAGATCCGGCTGCCGGGTCCGGCGGCCATGCGGTCGGCGACCTCGGTCTGGACCATTACCAGACCCCGCGCCAGCGACGGCAGCTCGGCCAGCAGGTGCAGCACCACGGGCACCGCGACGTTGTACGGCAGGTTCGCGACCAGCGACACCGGTGCTTCGGGCAGATCCGCGGCCGTGACGCGCAGCGCGTCGGCGCCGACCACCGTCAGCTGATCGGCGACAGCCGCGGCGCGGTCGGCCGCGGTGCGCGGCAGCCGGGCGGCCAGCTTGGGATCGATCTCGACGGCCACCACCCGCGCGCCGGCGTCGAGCAATCCCAGCGTCAGCGAGCCGAGGCCGGGGCCGACTTCGAGGACGACGTCGCCCGGCTTCACCCCGGCCAGTTCGACGATGCGGCGAACCGTGTTGGGGTCGTGCACGAAGTTCTGGCCGAGCTTTTTCGTCGGCCGGACGTCGAGCTCTTCGGCCAGCCCGCGGATCTCGGCAGGCCCCAGCAGTTCAACCACCGGGGAAGCCTACCGAGAGCCGCGAAAGACCGTGCTCAGGCCCGCTTGCCGCAGACCGGCCAGGCGCTGTAGCCGCCGCGAGCGTCGCGGACCTTCTCCGCGATGGCGATCTGCTGGGCGCGCGAAGCCTGGTTCGGGTAGGCCGCGTACTGGTCGCCGCCGTAGGCGTCCCAGGTGCTCTTGTCGAACTGCAGGCCGCCGTAGTAGCCGTTGCCCGTGTTGATGGACCAGTTGCCGCCGGCCTCGCACGCCGCGATGCGGTCCCACGCGGAACCGTCGCCGATGGCGGGTTCCGCGGGCTTCTTCGTGCCGACCTTGAGGATCTTCGGCTTGGCCTCGACGAGGACCTTCACCGAGACCTGCTCGCGGGAGATCTCTTCGCCGTTCTTCTTGGTGACCTTGTAGGTCACCATCTTCTGGCCCGGGGTGCCCGGGTCCTGAACGGTGGTCTTGCCCTGCTCGAGCGTCGGGTCGTCGACCTTCTGGGTGTCGGGGTCGATGGTCTCCTGCTGGTTGACCATCGAGACGCCCATGCGGCTCACGTGGATCTCGGCGCCGTCCTTCAGCGCGACGTCCAGACCACCCTCGACGGCGTCGTCCGGGCCGAGGTTCATCTTGAAGTCGGAGACGAACTCCTTGGTGGTCACCGCGTTCGTGGTGACCTGGCGCGGCGCGTTCGTGCCGTCGAAGACCGTGACGTGCTTGAGGGTCTTGACCTGCACGGTCGAGCCTTCGAGCGGCAGCTCGCCGGTGCCCGGCATCGACGTCCAGGCGCCCTTGCTCATCATGTCGCCCATGCCCAGCTGGGTCATGGCCTCGCCGAGCGTGGTCGCGCGCACCCACGAGGGGCGCGAGACGCCGTCGACGACGAGGTTCAGCTGACGACCGCGCTCCAGCTTGATGACGCCGCCGTCGCCGACCTCGGCCTGCGGCGAGGGCGAAAGCGAGTCGTGGGCGCCGACGGACAGGCCGGCGTCTTCCAGGACCTCGCCGACGGTGTCGCCGTAGCTGTGGACGGTGAGCTCGTGGCCGTCGACGTCGACGGTCACGCTCTTGTTCATCGCCAGCGCCGCGGCACCGCCGCCGCCGACGGCGATCAGGACCGACAGCACCGCACCCTTGAGGAAGCGGCGCTTCCAGGTGCGGGTGGCCTCGCGCAGACCGTCCTCGACGGCGGCCTTCTTGGCCTCCGGAGAAGCGGTGCGGTCCTCGGCCAGCTCGTCCGGCAGGGCGAGCGGCGGGAGCATCGTGGTCTCGGCGTTGATCAGGCGGATCAGCTCGTCGACGTCGACGTCGATCTCGGCCATCATCGCGTCGGCGTCGGGCCCGAGGGCCGCGAGCACGTCCTGCTGCGTCACGTACAGCTCGTCGGAGAAATCAAGCTCTCCGTACGCGGTGTCGTCGAGCTCTCGCTCGAGCACGGCCACCGAACCAGCGGAAGAGAATAGGGTCTGCGCAGCACCACGGTTCTCGGTGCTATGGCGCGAGGCACCCTGCCTGCTACCAGTCACTGGGTCGTTCCCTTTCCCAGGACAGGACGTGTCGCCACGACCTGTTCCTTCGTCGCGACGCGCCATTCGGCGCGCCTCTCAAGTCCGACACCCCCAGTCAGCGCCATCGTCACGGTCCCGAGTCGTACCAACCTCGATGCCGCTTCCCCGACGTGCACTGACGTGACTGTGGGCGTATCAGCCGGATCCGCGTCCGCGGTTCCGACCGGCACGATCACGGGACAGTAACGGAGGTCGCCGGGTTGCGCAAACACCCCCCGGAGTGTCGTGACCTGTGTCACTCGTCAGTGTGGGCTATCGCGCTCCCCGAACGTCGCAATCCGTTCAACCCGTTGTGACAGACGGCAATTGGTAAACACGCTCGGCAGTGGTCCGGACCGCTTCGGCCACCTCGTGGACCGCTTCGCCCCTCAGCGCGGCGAGGTGCCGGACGGTGTAGGCGGTGCAGTAGGGCTCGTTCGGCCGCCCACGGAACGGGTGGGGGGTCAGGAACGGCGCGTCGGTCTCGACGAGGTACTGGCCCGCCGGGGCGAGCCGGGCGGCCTCGTGGAGCCCCCGGGCGTTCTTGAACGTGACCGTGCCCGCGAACGAAAGCACGTAACCCTTGTCCACGCAGCGGCGCGCGATGTGCTCGTCGCCGGAGAAGCAGTGGAAGACGACGGTGTCCGGTGCGCCCTCTTCGTCCAGGATTCGCAGCACGTCCTCGTGGGCGTCGCGGTCGTGGATCATCAGCGTCTTGCCGAGCCGTTTGGCGAGGTCGATGTGCCAGCGGAACGCGTGCTGCTGGGCGTCGTGCGGCGAGTAGTCCCAGTAGTAGTCGAGGCCGGTCTCGCCGACGGCGACCACGCGCTCGGCGGCCGCCAGACGTTCCACTTCGGACTTGTCGGCCTCGGAGAACTCCTTGGTGCGCGTGGGATGGATGGCCACGGCGGCGAACACGCGCTCGTCCCACGTGGCCGCGTCGACGGCCCAGCGCGCCGAGGCCAGGTCGTCGGCGACGGTGACCACGCGGGCCACGCCGGCGCGTTCGGCGCGGTCGACCATGGCCGTGACGTCGGCGGCGGTCTTCGCGCCGCACGCGTCGAGGTGGGTGTGGGCGTCGACCACGGCGGCCGGGAGGCGGTCGGGGATCGGCGGCAGTTCACGCTTGTCTTCACCCATGGGTTGAATTTAGCCCGGACGGCGAAGGGCGCCCCGAGGGAGTGCTCGAGGCGCCCTTCACGGACCTAGCCAGCCAAAACCAGCCGACCTTTTGCCCAACCATGCCGCGAGATCGCTTGAGACGATCTCGCACGCCCTGCCGGAGGCGGGCCGACAACACTGTGTTACTTGGTGATCGGCGCCCAGTCCGGCCCGTCTTCGCCGAGCTTCGGGTCGAGCTTCGTGAACAGCGGCGTCGGCTTCTGCAGCGGCCGGCCGACCTCGATCGGCGTCGACTCCCACTTGGCCTGCTCACCCGCGTAGTCGCCGGTGAGGATCGGGTTGATCCGGCCCGGGATGTCGAGGTCCTCGACCTCCTGCAGCTCCGGCTGCGCGGCCCACACGCCCGTGCCGCCGAGGGCCTCGTGCACCTTCTGCGCCGAGTGCGGCAGGAACGGCGTGAGCAGCGTGTTCGCGTCGCTGACCACCTGCAACGCGGTGTGCAGCACGCTGTCGCGGCGCGCCGGGTCGTCCTTGAGCTTCCACGGCTCCTGGTCCGACAGGTACCGGTTGGCCGCGGTGACCACGCGCATCGCCTCCGACGCCGCCGCCTTGAAGCGCGAGCGGGCCAGGTGGGCGCCGGCGGTGTCGAACGCCTTGCGCGAGAGCTCCTTGAGCTCCTCGTCGGCCGCCGTCGGGGCGTCGGGCCGCGGGATGGCGCCCACGTTCTTGTGCGCCATCGAGATGGAGCGGTTCACGAGGTTGCCCCACTCGTTGGCCAGCTCGAAGTTGGTGCGGCGGACGAACTCCTCCCACGTGAAGTCGGTGTCCTGCGTCTCCGGGCCGGCCACGGAGATGAAGTAGCGCAGCGCGTCGGGGCCGAACTCGCGCAGGAAGTCGTGCACGTAGATGACCGTGCCGCGCGAGGTGGAGAACTTCGAGCCGCTCATGGTGAGGAACTCGCTGGACACGATCTCGTCGGGCAGGTGCAGCTTGCCGTACTTGCCGGGCCGGCCGCCGTGGTCACCCTCGCCGTTGTGGCCGAGCAGCAGCGCCGGCCAGATCTGGGCGTGGAAGGTGATGTTGTCCTTGCCCATGAAGTAGTAGGAACGCGCGTCGGCGTTGTTCCACCACTCCTGCCACGCGTCGGGGTTGCCCGTGCGCCGGGCCCACTCGACGCTGGCGGAGAAGTAGCCGATCACGGCGTCGAACCACACGTAGAAGCGCTTCATCGACTGGTCGCGCCAGCCGTCGAGCGGGATCTTCACGCCCCAGTCGAGGTCGCGCGTGATCGGGCGCGGCCGCATGTCGTCGATGAGGTTCTTGGTGAAGTTGAGGACGTTCGGGCGCCAGTCGTTTTTCGTCGACAGCCAGTCGCCGAGCGTCTTGGTGAACGCCGGCAGGTCGAGGAAGTAGTGCTCGGTCTCGACGAACTTCGGCGTCTCGCCGTTGATGCGCGAGTGCGGGTTGATGAGCTCGGCGGCGTCGAGCTGGTTGCCGCAGTTGTCGCACTGGTCGCCGCGCGCGAACTCGTAACCGCAGATCGGGCAGGTGCCCTCCACGTAGCGGTCGGGCAGCGTGCGCCCGGTCGACGGGCTGATCGCGCCGCGCGTGGTCTTCGGGACCACGTAGCCGTTGCGGTTGAGCGCGAGGAAGATCTGCTGCGTGACCTCGGCGTGGTTGCCGGTGGAGGTGCGCGTGAACAGGTCGTAGGACAGGCCGAGGCCGCGCAGGTCCTCGTCGATCTGGCGGGTGTACTTGTCGGCGGTCTGCTGCGGGGTGAGGCCCTCGTTGTCGGCCTGCACGGTGATGGGCGTGCCGTGTTCGTCGGTCCCGGACACCATGAGCACCCGGTTGCCGGCCATTCGCTGGTAGCGGGAGAAGACGTCGGACGGGACGCCGAATCCGGATACGTGGCCGATGTGGCGGGGGCCGTTGGCGTAGGGCCAGGCCACCGCTGTCAACACAGAGGTGCTCATACCTGTTTAGCCTACGGAAACCGTCCAAGGCGTTTGTGGGCGGTCCGCGGGTCGAACTCGGGGAGGAGAGGGTCTTCATGATCACGGCACGGGGTCTCGAGCGGCGGTTCCGCCGCAAGGGCCGGGGCGGGGGTGAGGTCCACGCCGTCAAGGGGGTCGACCTCGACGTGGCGGCCGGTGAGCTGGTGGGGTTCCTCGGGCCGAACGGCGCGGGCAAGACCACGACCCTGCGCATGCTCACCACGCTGCTGAAACCGTCGGCCGGCACGGCGACCGTCGGCGGACACGACCTGCTCACCGACCCGCTGGGGGTGCGGCGCAACATCGGGTACGTCGCGCAGGGCGGGGGCGCGTCGCCGGAGGTGCGGGTCGCCGAGGAGATAGAGCTGCAGGGGCGGCTGTATGGCATGTCGAAGGCCGGCGCGATCGCGCGCGGCGAGGTGCTGAGCGAGCAGCTCGACCTCGCCGGGCTGGGCGGGCGGCTCACCAAAACGCTGTCCGGGGGCCAGCGGCGGCGGCTCGACATCGTGCTCGGGCTCATCCACAACCCGGGGCTGGTGTTCCTCGACGAACCGTCGACCGGCCTCGACCCGCAGAGCCGCGCCAACCTGTGGGACCACATCCGGCGGCTGCGCGCCGAACACGGCGTGACCATCTTCCTGACCACGCACTACCTCGACGAGGCCGACGCACTGGCCGACCGGCTGATCGTGATCGACGACGGCCGCATCGTCGCCGAGGGCACGCCGGATTCGCTGAAGTCCCGGGTGTCCGGCGACGGCGTGGTGATCGGCGTGGACCCGTCGCTGACCACGGAGGCCGCGGACGTCGCACGGCAGCTCCCGGGCGCGCACGAGTTCGACGTGACCGACGGCTCGATCCGCTTCCGCGTGCCCCGCGGCGACACGGCCATGCCGGAGCTGCTGCGCGCACTCGACGCGAAGGGCATCGCCATGACGTCCATGCAGGTCACGCGCCCGACCCTCGACGACGTGTTCCTCACCCTGACCGGCCGCACCCTGCGGGACGCCGAGCAGCCGAGCTCCCCGGAGGTGTCCGGTGCTGCTTGACACCTGGCTGATCTTCCGCCGCGACATGACCGCGGCGCTGCGCAACCCGGCGTGGCTGCTGATCGGGATCATGCAGCCGCTGCTGTACCTCTTCTTCTTCGGACCGCTGCTGGTGAAGACGCTCAACGCGCAGGGCATGTCCGACGTCGACGGCTGGATGGTGCTCACGCCCGCGCTCATCGCGCAGCTCGCGCTGTTCGGCAGCTCGTTCGTCGGCTTCTCCCTGCTGGCCGACTACCGCTCGGGCGTGGTCGAGCGCCTGCGCGTGACGCCGGTGAGCCGCGCGGCGCTGCTGCTCGGGAAAGTGCTGGCCAATGCGTTGCAGGCTGTGGTGCAGTCGGTGCTGATCATCGTGCTGGCGTACCTCGTGTTCGACCTCGACGCGCCGGTCGGCGGGGTGCTGCTGAGCCTGCTGATCGTGTTCCTGCTCGCGCTGACGCTCGCTTCGTGCTCGTACGCGCTGGCCCTCACGCTGAAGAGCGAGGAATCGTTCCCGGCCCTGCTCAACGCGGTGCTCATGCCGCTGCTGTTGCTGTCCGGGATCCTCATCCCGATCACGGCGGGGCTCGCGCCGAAGTGGCTGTACACGATTTCGCAGATCAACCCGTTCCGGCACGTGGTGGACGTGGAGCGCAACAGCTTCCGCGGCGACTTCTCGATGGACGCGCTGTTCACGGGCAGCGTGGTGGTGCTGGTGATGGCCGTGCTGGCGATCTGGTGGGGCACGCGGACGTTCCAGCGGGAAAACGCCTGACACGCCGGGTCTCGTGTTCCCCGTTGTCGCTGGTCGGCGACGTAGGGTGGCCTTTCACTTCACCGGACGTGGGGCTGGCGCAGCGTGACCGAACCGGAAAGCGAGCGTGGGCTCACGCTCACCCATCGCGAGCAGGTGCTCGACTGGGCGGCGGTGCGTGCCGCCGACGTCCGCTTCGCGTCGGTGACCATCAGCGAGAACGTGAACTGGCGTGACCCGGGAGCCGAACGCATGCTCGCGTCCGCTCAGCACGCGGGCCTGCACACCGGCGCCCGGCACTTCGCACGGCCAGGCGCCGTGCACGACCAGGCCGACCACTTCGTGCGGACGGCCAGCAAGCTCGGGGCCTTCGCGCCGGGCTCACTCGCGCCCGCTCTCGAGGTGGACGCTCAGAGTGTCGACGACCGGTTCGTGAAGTCCTGGATCAAGCACGTGCGCCACGCGGCGCGGATCCGGCGTGTGCTCGTGTACGCCGCCCACGACTGCTGGGCCCACCGGCTCCACCCGGACCGCTGGGCCGACCCCGACGTGGTGTTGTGGCTCGTGCGCCACAACGGCATCCCCGGCCGTCCCGGCTGGTTCCACGCGCGGCTGGGGTTGCACCAGCACGCGTTTTCGGCGCTACCCGGAGTGGCGGGACCGGTTGCGCAGGATGCTGTGGTCTATCCATTCACGATGTCAGACGTACTGCTCTGAGTTTTTCGCCCGGGTCGCTTGGCAAGATGTGCCGCATGCGCTTCTCCCGGCAGCGGTTGACGACGGACGTGACGCCTTCACGTGCCGTGGTGTTGCTGTCGGCTTTCGCCGCCGCGCGGGGGTTGCCGCAGCCGGCGGCGTTGAGCGGATCGTGGTTCGGCTCGGCGGCGGTGGTGGCGCCGTTCGTGTCGGTGTCTTCGGGGCCGTTTCCTTCTGGTGGGGCTGTTGCTGCTCCGGCCGGCTGCGTCGGGGGTGGGTGGTTCGGGTACCTGTCGTATGACTCGGCGGATCCATCAGGGCGGTCTTCCGGGGTTCCCGATTCCGCTTGGGGGTGGGCGGATCACGTGCTGAGGTGGGATTCTTCCGGCTCGTGCTGGTTCGAGTCGTTGGCGGACGACCCTGGGCCGATGTTGTCCACTGTGGAGCAAGCGTTGAGCGGGTCTGCTTCGTTGTCTTGGCGTGCTTCTCCTTTGTCGCGGCCTCCTGCGGCTTCGCACGAGCAGGCTGTGAAGTCCTGCGTCGCCGCGATCGAGGCCGGGGAGCTTTTCCAGGCGAATGTGTGCACGCGGTTCACGGGAACTTTTTCGGGTTCTCCGGCGGCTCTGTTTTCGGAGGGTGTTTCCCGGCTTTCCCCTGCCCGCGCGGCTTTTCTCGCCGGGCCCTGGGGTTCGGTGGTTTCGCTGTCGCCGGAGCTGTTCCTGTCCCGGCACGGCCGGCGCGTGCGGTCGACGCCGATCAAGGGCACGTTGCCCCGACGGGATCCTTCTGATGACGGGAACGCTGCGTTGTTGCGGCGGTCCGTGAAGGACGTCGCCGAGAACGTGATGATCACGGACCTGGTGCGCAATGACCTGGGCCGGGTTTGCGCGGTGGGGAGCGTCGAGGCGACTTCGCTGTTGTCCGTCATGCCGGCGCCGGGGGTGTGGCATCTGGCGTCCACTGTGGAGGGCGTGCTTGCTCCGGGCGTGACGGATTCTGCATTGTTGGACGCAACTTTCCCGCCGGGTTCGGTGACGGGCGCCCCGAAGATCCGGGCGCTTGCGGAGATCGCTGCTCTGGAACCGTTCGCGCGCGGGGTTTACACGGGCGCCGTGGGATTGCTGTCACCGGTGGCCGGCCTGGAGCTGAACGTGGCGATTCGGACGTTCGAGATCTCTTCCGGCCGGATCGCCCTGGGCGTCGGCGGCGGCATCACGGCGGATTCGGACAGCGCCGCGGAGTGGCAGGAGTGCCTCCACAAGGCCGCGCCTCTGGAGACACTCCTGGCCACACCTGTTAGCCGCGGGGGTTGAGCAGGAGCTTGCCGACCGTGCCTCGCGAGCGGAGGGCTTCGTGGGCTTTCCGGGCGTCCCCGAGGGCGTACTCGCCGCCGGCGATGGCTTTGAGCTTGCCGCTCTGGATGAGGGTGAACAGGTCGTTCAACGCGGTCCCGAACACGTTGCCAGGCAGGCGAAAGACGTGCGGCAGCCACATCCCGGTGACGGTCGTGCTGTGCGCGAGCAGATTCCTGAGTTCCAGGGCCTTCGGCTGCTTCCGGCCGGCCATCCCGTAGAACGCGAGCCGCCCGAACGGCGCCAGCGCCGCGATGCTCTGATCGGTCGGTGCCACCCACCATGTCGAGGATGACGTCGAGGCGCTTGCCACCGTTGGCCTCGATGAGGGTTTCCGTCATGTCCTCGGCGTTCGAGTCGACTGTCGCGTCGGCGCCCAGTTCTTTCGCGAGGTTCCGCTTTTCTTCGCTGCTGGCGGTCGCGATCACGCGGCCCGCGCCCCACGCCTTGGCCAGCTGCACCGCGATCGTCCCGACACCCCCGGCCGCCGCGTGGACCACCACGGACTCGCCGGCTTCGAGGTGGGCGTTCTTCTTCAGCAGCACCCAGGCGGTCGTCCCCTGCACCAGCATCGAGAGCGCGTGGAGGTCATCGACGCCGTCGGGCACGTCAAACGCCATGTGCTTGTTCGCGACGGCCTTCTCGGCGTACCCACCGCTGTTGATGAGCGCCACCTTGCGCTGGCCTGCGGCAGTTTTCCCCACCACCTCACCCCCGGGCACGAGCGGCAACTCGCTCGGCGCGAGGTACGAATTCTCCGCCTGATGCGTGTCCGCGTAGTTCACCCCGATGCGGTCGACGTCGATCAGGATCTCGTCGGTTCGGGGCGTGGGCTCCGGCAACTCGACGAGGTTGAGCACCTCGGGCCCGCCGAACTCGGTCACCTGCACAGCACGCATCTGGGTTTCGCCACCTCTTCGTTCGCTTGGGTTGTGAGACATCCTGCCGGATGTCTCACTCCTGCGACACTCCGTGGTAACGTCTCACACATCGACACGCCTTTTGCCTCCCGTCCGGACCCCGCAGCCGCCTTCGCCCTGGCGCGCGCGTGGTTCCTCGAGGGCCGCCGCGTGGACATGCGCGAACTCGCCGGCGCGCTGGGCGTCTCCCGTGCCACCCTCCACCGTTGGCTCGGCAGCCGCGATCACCTGCTGGCGGAAATCCTGTGGTCCGAGACTTCCGCGGCCTTCGCCAACGTCACCTTCACCGGCCGCGGCGCTGCAGGGGTGGCGGATGCGATCGGCTCGTTCGTCTCTCTGGTGAACGGGTCTGTGGCCTTCCGGACCTTTCTGCAGCGGGAACCCGAGCGGGCGCTGCGGCTGCTGACGACGAAGGCGAGTGTGGTCCAGTCGCGCACCATCGCCCAGCTGACGGACCTACTGACGACGGAAATCTCCGCGGGCCGGCTGATCGCCCCGCTGCCCGCCCCGGACCTCGCCTACGTCCTCGTCCGCCTGGGCGAATCGTTCATCTACACCGACGTGATCACGGGTGAGGAACCCGACGCCGCGAAGGCTCATGCCGCCGTGTCAGCACTGTTGAGCTGATCGGGCCGGTCCTTCCTCGACTGCCACGATCGCGCTCACTTCCGAGAAGCGACCACAGCGTCATAAAGGTCCTTTTTAGACACCCCCGCCGCCTCCGCCACCTCCGAAGAAACCGCCTTCAACCGCTCCCCCGCAGCCACCCGGGCGGACACCTCCGACACCAAGTCCAAAACCGACACCGCCGCCGGAGCAGCCCCCTCCAGCACCACGGTGATCTCGCCGCGCACCCCCTCCGCCGCCCACGCAGCCAGCGAACCCAAGGTCCCCCGCTTGACCTCTTCGTACGTCTTCGTCAGCTCACGGCACACGGCCGCCCGACGGGAAGCACCGAGGGCCGCAGTGGCATCCGCCAGCAGCGAGCCCAGACGATGGGGCGACTCGAAAAACACCGCCGTCCGGGGCTCCGACGACAACGCAGCAAACCACCGAGAACGCTCCCCCGGCTTACGCGGCGCGAAGCCCTCGAAACAAAACCGATCACACGGCAAACCGGACAAAGCCAGCGCCGTCGTGACGGCCGACGGGCCGGGCAGGCAGGTCACCGGAAGATCTTCCGCAACACACGCCGACACGAGACGGAAGCCCGGATCCGACACCGACGGCATTCCGGCATCCGTGACCAAAACCACCGTTTCGCCCGCGCGCAAGGCTTCCAGCAACCGCGGCAGGCGGGAAACCTCGACGTCCTCGTAAAAGGACACAACGCGCCCAGTCAGCGTGACGCCCAGCGAAGCAGCGAGCGACCGCAGACGGCGGGTGTCCTCGGCGGCGATGACGTCCGCCGAGGCCAGGGCGGCGGTCAGGCGCGGCGAGGCGTCACCCGGGTCGCCGAGGGGGGTGGCTGCGAGCACGAGACGTCCCATGCCCGCCAGCCTAACGACACGCCCATCACACCCGGGGCCGTAGTATCAGGCTCCGTGACCGCGCTGCTGACCCGTCCCGACGACGAGAGCGTGCGGCCGGACCCGGTCGACGCCCTGCGTCCGCCGACCGACCGCGAGGCCACGCTGCTGGGCCGCGGCATGCCGACCGACCGTCTGCGCGGCTGGCTCGTCACGCTGATCCTCACGGTGATCGGCGGCGTCGTCCGCCTGCAGAACCTCGGGGTGCCCACCGACCACGGCACGCCGGTGTTCGACGAAAAGCACTACGTGCCCCAGGCGGCGCAGATGCTGCGCAACGGCGGGTACGAGGACAACGCCGGCTACGAGCTGATCGTGCACCCGCCGCTGGCGAAGGACTTCATCGCGGTCGGCGAGTGGCTCTTCGGCTACAACGGCTGGGGCTGGCGCATCATGCCGGCGCTCGCGGGCACGTTGATCATCCTGCTGACGATCCGCATCGCGCGGCGGCTCACGCGCTCGACGTTGCTCGGCGGCATCGCGGGTGTGCTGGTGATCAGCGACGGCGTGCTGCACCTGCAGTCGCGGATGGGGATGCTGGACATCTTCATCGCTCTCTTCGTCCTCGCCGCGTTCGCGTGTGTGCTGTGCGACCGGGACCAGGTGCGCCGACGGCTCGCGACAGCCGTGCGTGAGGGCTGGGTGAACGAGTCCGTCTGGGGGCCCAAGCTCGGGTTCCGCTGGTGGCGCTTCGCCGCCGGCGTGATGATCGGGCTGACCTTCGGTGTGAAGTGGTCGGCGCTGTACTACATCGCGGCGTTCGGGCTGCTCACGGTGTTCTTCGACGTCGCGGCGCGGCGGGCGGCGGGCGTCGAGCGGCCGTGGGTGGGCACGATCCGACGCGACGTCGCGCCGGCGCTGTGGGCGATCCTGCTGATCCCGCTGCTGATGTACTTGGCGGCGTTCTGGGCGTGGTTCGCGAGCGAGACGGCCACCGACCGCCACTACACCGAGATCAAGGACATCGATCCCGGGCTGTTCGCCTGGGTGCCGCCCGCGTTGCGTTCGCTCGGCGACTACACGCTGAACGTCTTGCACTTCCACGAAACGCTGCTGACACCCAAGGACAACCCGCACCCGTGGGAGTCGAAGCCGTGGACGTGGCCGATGGGCCTGCGCCCGATGCTCTACTACTACGACGGCGCCGTGACCGGCTGCGGCGAGTCGCGCTGCGTCGGCGCGACGATGCTGATCGGCACGCCCGCGATGTGGTGGCTCGCGCTGCCCATGCTCGGCTGGGGCCTGTGGCGCTGGTTCTTCCGCGCGGACTGGCGCTATGCCGCCGTGCTGGTGGGGTACTTCGCCGGGCTGCTGCCGTGGTTCACGAACATCGACCGGCAGATGTACTTCTTCTACGCCACGCCCATGGCCGCGTTCCTGGTGCTCGGCCTCGTGCTGGTGCTGGGCCAGATCCTGGGCAGCGCGCGGCGCGGGTTCGAGCGGCGGGGCACCGGTCTGCTCGTCGTCGCCCTCTACACGGGACTCGTGGTGGCCAACTTCGTGTGGCTGTGGCCGATCCTCAACGGCGTGCCGATCACGACGGCGCAGTGGAACGCCGAGATGTGGCTGCCTTCTTGGCGGTGACCGTGGCGGTGAAGTAGGCCCGCGACGGTCCCGCCCGTGCGACGGCGCCGGGGCACCAAAGCGATGGCCTCGACGCGGTGGACGTCGGCCAGGGCCCATGGGGGCAGCCCCGAGACGCGTGAGAACGAGCGATCCGGGCGAGGCCGAACGAGCACCCCGCGCGCACGACGGCGAGCGGTCTACGCGCCACAGCCCTTTCGAAGAGTCATGCCGCACATCCTGCCGCACCCGGCAAGCGGATATCAGCGGTGCAGCCGCCGAGGCACGATCTGCGTGACCGGGCCGTCCGGGGACTTACCCGCACGCGACAGCCAGCCCTCCACCTCACGGCGCACCGCGTTCAGCGTCGGGCGGCGGCGTGGCTCGGGGTCCAGTGACGCACTCAGGATCCGCGCGTGCGCGGAGCGCGTCGGGAGGCGCGAGACGGGTTCCGCGCGCGCGGCGGCCATCAACGCGGCCATCGGCGTCTCGCGGGTGCCGCGCGGGGGCTGGCCGCTCAGGGCGTAGCTGATCGTGGCGGCCAGCTGCCACGCGTCGGACGCCGGACTGGCCTGGGCGCCCATGGCCTGTTCCGGGGCGACGAAGTCGGGCGTGCCGATCATCATGCCGGTGGCCGTCATCTTCGAGTCGCCCTGACTGCGGGCGATGCCGAAGTCGATGAGGTGCGCCAGGCCGGCCGGGTCGAGCACGATGTTGGACGGCTTGATGTCGCGGTGCAGCACGCCCTTCTCGTGGGCCGCGACGAGCGCGCCCGCCATCGTGGACCACAGGCGGCCGGCGGCGACGTCGTCGAGCGGGCCCTGGCCGTCGACGACCTCGGCGAGCGGGCGGCCTTCGAGGTACTCCATGACGAGCGCGAGGCCGTCGGGTTCCTCCACCAGGTCGTACACCTTCACGCAGTTCGGGTGGTTCACCGCGGCCAGCGCGCGGGCCTCGCGCTGCATGCGTTCCTCGGTGTCACGGTCGGGCGCGTGCGCGATCTTCAGCGCGACAGTGCGATTGAGCTGCGTGTCGACGGCCTCCCACACCGTGCCGAACCCACCGTGGCCCAACCGGCGGACGCGGCGGTACCGACTGCCACCGGCACCGCGCGAACCGGGCGGCGGCGGAACCGGGCCGGGCGCGGCGGCCAGCAACCCGGGCTCCGGCGCCGACGCGAGCGCCGTGGCCGGATACGGCTTGTTCACGGGCGGCGGAGGCGGCGGCGGCAACTTCGGCCGCGGCGCGACCTGCGAAACAGGACGATCGGGCGCCGGCGGCGGCACGTCGCGGCGCGGCTCCGGCCGGTTGATCACCGACCACGGTGGCGGCCCGACCAGGCCCACGGGAATCAGCCCCAGCACGCTGAACGGCAGGAACCCGAGCCAGAAGTGCAGGGCGACGTTGGCCGTCATCCCGATGCTCGCCACCGCCATCACCACGAACGGGATCCAGAAGAACCGCGAAGGCCACTTCGGACCGCGCCGGAACGCCGTGCGCGCCTGCAGCATCACGAACAGCAGCGAACCCGCCGGCAACACCGTGAACGCGAGCAGGTAGATGCCGAACGACACCTTGAGCTTGCCGTTGTAGAAGAGCGCTTCGTAGACGTTCGGGCCACCGCCGAGGTACGTCTTCTGCACGCCGGCGAAGCAGTAGTCGGTGCTCAGCGACGCCCGCGAAGCCGCGGACAGCCCGCCGGTGCCACCCGAGTTGATCGCGCGGAACGTCTCGGAGATGCCGTTGGACAGCAGCCACGGCAGCACCAGCACGGTGACCACGCCGATCAACCCGAACACGGTGAGCGTCGTCGCGTCGTAGCGGTTGCCCGTGCCCTTGCGGACGATGGCCACCACCAGCGCCCCCAGCGCGGGGAACAGCGCGACGAGCGCACCGGCTGTGGTCGTCGCCCAGACCCAGTCACCCGGGCAGAACCCCGGGCCGAACAGGGTGTGGGCGAACGAGAGCAGCGCGCTCGCGAATCCGCTCACCGCCTGGTTCCCCTCACTCTCGGTGGTCAGTTGGTACCGCCACGCGGCCGAACCCCGTGGTCCAGCTTAGGACGCACGCCGCCTTCCCGGGGTTGCCGGGTAGGTGGGTCGTGACCGTCGCGAAACCTGCACGACACCCTTACCGGGGCCATCATGAGGACGGATCGCGAACGTCACTGTCGAGGGAGACACCGTGGGCGCTTACTCCGAGACCTACCGGCGCAGCCTGGACGATCCCGAGGGGTTCTGGCTCGAGGCCGCCCGGGCGATCGACTGGACGAAGCCCCCGACCAAAGCCCTGGACGCCGATCGGGCGCCCTTCTACCGCTGGTTCCCCGACGGCGAGCTGAACACCTCCTACAACGCCCTCGACCGCCACGCCGACGGCGGCCGCGGCGGGCAGCTCGCGTTGATCTGGGACTCGCCGGTCACGGGGCAGAAGCGGCGGTACACCTACGGCGAGCTGCGCGACGAGGTGGCGACGTTCGCGGGGGCGCTCAAGGCGCTCGGCGTGGGATACGGCGACCGCGTGGTCCTGTACCTGCCGATGATCCCCGAGGCCGTGGTGGCCATGCTCGCGTGTGCGCGGATCGGGGCGGTGCATTCGGTGGTGTTCGGCGGGTTCGCGCCGAAGGAGCTCGCGGCGCGCATCGAGGACGCGAAGCCCAAGCTGGTGCTGGCCGCGTCGTGCGGGATCGAGCCGGCGCGGGTGGTGGAGTACAAGCCGATCATCGACGCGGCGCTGGCGCTGACCGCGCACCAGCCCGACCACGTCGTGGTCTTCCAGCGCGACCAGGCGCCGGCGGAGCTGTCGGGCACGGATCTGGACTGGGTGGACCTCGTCGAGACCGCGCGGGCGGCCGACCCGGTGCCGGTGAAGGCGACGGACCCGCTCTACATCCTCTACACGTCCGGCACGACCGGGAAACCGAAGGGCGTGGTGCGCGACGCCGGTGGCCACGCCGTCGCGCTGGCCTGGTCGATGGGCGCGGTCTACGACGTGCACGCGGGTGACACCTGGTGGACGGCGTCCGACGTCGGGTGGGTCGTCGGGCACTCCTACATCGTTTACGCGCCGCTGCTGATCGGGGCGACCACCGTGCTCTACGAGGGCAAACCGGTCGGCACGCCCGACGCCGGCGCGTTCTGGCGCGTGATCGCCGAACACAGCGTGGAGGCGCTGTTCACGGCGCCCACGGCGTTGCGCGCGGTGAAGAAAATCGATCCGGGCGCCGCGGAGCTGAAGAAGTACGACCTGGCGAAGTTCCGCACGTTGTTCATGGCCGGCGAACGCCTCGACCCCGAGACCCACCGCTGGGCCGGCGAGGTGCTCGGCACGCCCGTGATCGACCACTGGTGGCAGACCGAGACCGGCTGGGCCATCGCCGCCAACCCGCGCGGGCTCGAGCCGATGCCGGTGAAACCCGGGTCGGCGACGAAACCCGTGCCGGGCTGGGACGTGCGCGTGCTCGACCAGGCGGGCGACGAGCTGCCCGCGGGCCGCGAGGGCGCGATCGTGGTCAAGCTGCCGCTGCCGCCGGGCTCGCTGCTCACGCTGTGGGGCGACGACGAGCGCTACCGCGAGGCCTACCTGACGCGCTACCCCGGTTACTACCTCACCGGCGACTCCGGTTACTTCGACGAAGACGGCTACCTGTTCGTGATGGGCCGCACCGACGACGTGATCAACGTGGCCGGCCACCGCCTGTCCACCGGGTCGATGGAGGCGGCGCTGGCCTCCCACCCGGCCGTGGCGGAGTGCGCGGTGATCGGGGTCGCCGACGAGCTCAAGGGGCAGGTGCCGCGCGGGTTCGTGGTGCTGAAGGCCGGCGTGGACGTCGACGAGGGACAGCTGCGCGACGAGCTAGTGGCGGTGGTGCGCCACGACGTCGGGCCGGTGGCGGCGTTCCGCGACGTGGCCGTGGTCGAGGCGCTGCCGAAGACGCGTTCGGGCAAGATCCTCCGCAAGACCATGCGGGGCATCGCCAGTGGGCGCGACGAGCCGGTGCCCTCGACCATCGAGGACCCGGGCGTGCTCGACGCGCTGCGGGCAGTGCTGCAACGCTGAACGAGTCAACGCTGACATTTTTCCAAGACGGACGGCGGTACCCGGGCGCATCGTCGTGCGCATGACCGACTACCTGCACGTGGTCCACGACGGCCCGGCCGACGCGCCGCCGCTGCTGCTCACCCACGGCTCCGGAGCCACGGGCGGCTCCTGGAGCGAGCTGGTGCCGACGCTCGCCGAACGTCACCACCTCATCCGCGTCGACCTGCCCGGGTGCGGGCGCTCGACGGCACCACCGTCGTTCGCCGTGCCGCGGCAGGCGGATCGGCTGGCGGCGCTGCTCGACGAGCTGGGGCTCGCGTCCGTCGTGGCGGCGGGGCATTCGAGCGGCGGGTACGTCGCCACCGCGCTCGCCGAGCAGCGGCCCGACCTGGTGGGCTCGATGGCGTTGATCAGCACCGGCCCGCGGCTCGACGCGCTCCTGCCGCAACCGCTGATCCTGCGGCTGCTGCCGGCGCCGCCGTTCGGGCCGCTGCTGTGGCCGCGCCGTTCGGACGCGGTGATCCGCCGTGGGATCGGGGCCACGATGGCTCGTCCGGCCGCCATCCCGGACGAGATGGTCACGGAGCTGCGCGACACCACGTATCGCGCGTTCCGCCAGGTCTTGCGGCACAACGGCGCCTACCTCGCCGCTCGTGACCTGCCGACGCGGCTCGCCGGGCTCGACCCGCCGGTGCTCGTGGTCTTCGGTGACGCCGACCCGCGCTGGGACCCGGCGTCGGCGCGGGACTACGCGGGGGTGGCGCGCGTCGAGTACCTGGCGGGCGTCGGGCACGTGCCGCTCGTGGAGGAGCCGGCGAAAACGGCCGAGCTGCTGCTCGCGTTCACTTACCAATCCGACCAAAGGTAGGCCGACCCCCTCGCGGCACGTAACCGTTGCTACGAAGTCATTCGGCCGTGACTGTGGTCGGATTGGTAACGATCGGCGCAGTAGGCTGGTCAAGTGCCCTTCGATTGGGCGAGCGTCGACGTCGCCGTTCCTTCGCAAAGGCTGCCGGGCATCCGCATGGCGGGGTTCCGGCAGCCAGTGCCCGCGCCCGTCGACATCGCGATGGTGGCGCACCCGGCCGTCACGGTGCTCATTGATCTGAGCGATGGTCTGGCTACTCCGCGTTCGGCGTGCGCGGGCGGGGCAGTGTCGTCGCCGGGCTGTGTCCCGGTGAGCTGCGCGCGACCGGCCGTATCGGCGAATGCCTGCAGATCCGGCTCGAGCCCGCCCTGGCGACCGCGGTCCTCGGGCCTGACCTGGCCGGCGCGTTCCCGCTCGACGCCGTCCTCGGCCGCGACGCCGCCCGTTGGGAGGACCAGCTGCGGGTTGCCCCGTCGTGGGACGCCCGGTTCGCGTCGACGGCTTCGCTGCTTCTCGGGCCTGACGCCAGGAGCTGTGGCGGTGGCTCCTTGGCTGGCGATCGACGACGTCGCCTGGCCCGGCTGATCTTGAACGGCAGTCTTTCGGCTGTTGTCCGTGTCGGAGGCGTGGTCTATACCTCTTAGGGTCCGTCTTCTCCCCGACCGGAGGTGGTTCCGTGAGGAAGAGCTTGTCCAGAGCCGTGCTGGGGGCGACCGTGCTTAGTCTCGCGGCACTGGGGCTGCCGGGAGCGGCGACGGCCGCGCCCGCGGGGCCTGAGCGAAGCGTCACCGACATCGTGCCGGTGCCGGTGCAGGCCAAGGCCGACCCGAAGGCGAACTTCACGCTGTCGCCGCTGACCGTGATCCGCGCGGGCAAGGGCACGAGCCAGGTGGCCGACTACCTGCGGGGACTGCTGCGTCCCGCGACCGGGTACCCGCTGCCCGTCGTGCCGATCAACGCCGGGCTGCCCGCGATCTCACTGGACCTCGGCCACGCCGACCAGCGCGTGGGCACGGAGGGCTACCAGCTGTCCGTGGCGAAGTCAGGCGTGACGTTGAAGGCCAACACCACCGACGGCCTGTTCGAGGGCGTGCAGTCGTTGCGGCAGCTGCTGCCCTCGGCGATCGAGGCGAAGCGCGTGCAGTTGCGCACGTGGACGATCGCCGGTGGGACCGTGCTCGACTACCCGCGCTTCGCCACGCGCAGCGCGATGCTCGACGTCGCCCGGCACTTCTTCACGCCGGCGCAGGTGAAGACGTACATCGACCAGCTGGCGCAGTACAAGATCAACACGCTGCACCTGCACCTGGCCGACGACCAGGGCTGGCGCATCGAGATCAAGAGCTGGCCGCGCCTGGCCACCGAGGGCGGCAAGGGCGCCGCGGACGGCGACCCCGGCGGCTACTACACGCAGGCGCAGTACAAGGACCTCGTCGCCTACGCGGCGTCACGGCACATCACGGTCGTGCCGGAGATCGACATGCCGGGTCACACGAACGCGGCCCAGTCGGTGTACGCGGAGCTCAACTGCGACGGCGTCGCGGTCCCGCCGCGCACCGACACCGAGGTCGGCTACAGCTCGCTGTGCATCGGCTCGCCGACGACGTACGAGTTCGTGGAGGACGTGATCCGCGAGCTCGCCGCCATCACGCCCGGCAAGTACCTCGGCATCGGCGGCGACGAAGCCCACTCGACGTCCGACGCCGACTACAAAACCTTCTACGCCAAGGTGAACCCGATCGTCGCGAAGTACGGCAAGCTCATCACCGGCTGGCACGAGATCGCGAAGACGGACCTGCCCGCCACGGCCGTGCCGGAGTACTGGGACCAGGGTGGCGCGAACGCCGACGTCGCCGCGTTCGCCGCGCGCGGTGGCAAGGTGCTGATGGCGCCGTCGAACCACGCCTACCTCGACATGAAGTACACCGAGGACACGCCGCTGGGCCAGGACTGGGCCGGCCTCGTGGAGGTCAAGGACGCCTACGACTGGGATCCGGCCACGCTCGTGCCGGGCGTCGGCGAGAGCAACGTTTCCGGCATCGAAGCTCCACTGTGGACGGAGACCATCCGCACGAACGACGACATCGAGTACATGGCGTTCCCGCGCCTGCCGGGCATGGCGGAGATCGGCTGGTCGCCGCAGTCGGCGCGCGACTGGGACTCCTACCGCGTCCGGCTGGCGAAGCAGGCGCCGCGCTGGGTGGCGCAGGGGATCGACTTCTACCGCTCCCCGCAGGTCGACTGGAAGTGAGCCGGTTGGCGGGCCCTTCGGGGTCCGTCAGCCCGCTCGGCGGAGCCGCCGGCGTTCGACGGAGGATCGCAGTCCGCGCGCATACGACGGCGACAGCGCCGGCAGCTCCAGAACTTGCTCGACGCGTTGCACGGCCTTGTCGGCGACAGCTGGCTCGAGCTGCGCGAAGTTCGCGTACGCGAGGTTGTGCAGTTCCTCGATCGTCGGCGCGGCCGGATCGGAGCGGACCACCTTCACCGCGCCGGACGTCGGCACGCGACCCGGCCGCAGCACCCGGAGGTACCAGCCGCAGCGCGCGGAATCGACGATCACGGCCACGATGTCCTTGCGCCCCGTGCGCATCGCGATCTTGAAACACGGCGACCGGGGCTGCGAGACCTCCAGCCGCACGTCACCCCACTCCCAGACGTCGCCGATCCGCACCGTCGCCTCATCGGCGCCGCTCACCGCGATGTTCTCCCCGAACGCGCCCGGCCCGATGTCCAGCCCCTCCTCGACCCACGCCGGGTAGTGGTCGGCGGAGGCGACGCAGACCGCTTTGTCGACACCGCCGTGCACGCTCAGGTCGGCCTGCTCGTCGCCGTCGAGGTTCAGCGGCGTGAGCTCCAGCTCGGGCGCGGCCGCCCGGCCCTTCACGATCGCGCTGAGCACGGGCTGGTCACGCCGGTGCCCCAGCACGGCGGGCCGGCCGACGAAAACCCCGGCGAGTTCGAGTGTGGTCACCTTTCCGAAGCTACCGGACCTGGCTACTGCAATCGGGAGAACGAGGTCAACGAGGCAGCGACACGAACCGATTGATCTTGATTCAACCGGCTCTCGGGTGTGGTCTGGAGCACAGTGCACGCAGGCAGGGAGGGTTCCGACGATGAGACTGTGGCCCCGGCGCCGCGACCGCGACGACGTTTCGGCGTTGACGCCTTACGGCCCGTACTCCTCGGTGCGCGTCCGCGACGACGCCTTCGAGCCGGGGGCCGACGAGCGGAACGTCGCGCACTGCTGCTTCACCGACCCCGACGAGGCTGCGCGGTGCCACGCCGCGTGGCAGCAGCACGCGCCCGCTCTGACGAGCGTGCTCGTCCACAACCGCCGCAGCGCCTTCGAGCCGGACGTCGAGGGTTGGTACCTCCACCCGGACGGGACGCGCCACGTCGGGCTGCCGCCCGAGATCACCGCGCTGATGGCCGAGCTGGCCCCGCCGAGTCCCGAGGACCTGGCTGCGCGCCACGCCCGTGAGGCCGAGGAGGCACTGGAAGCCGTGCGGGCGGAGAAGGCCGCGTGGGAAGCCCGGCAGCCGAAGGAGATCGTGCTGGCCGAAGCGGGCGACGACTCCCCGATCGCGCACCACGGCAAGTTCGTCAAGGCCACCGTGATGACAGCCGGTGGGCAGCCCGTCGACCGCGTGAAGTTCCACTTCGCCGACTTCACCGGCGACGAGCCGGAGCCGGCCCGGCCCGAGCGCGGCGACGCCGACGACGAGCGCTGGCGCCTGATCTGCGACGAGTTCGACGTGGCCCGCACGCTCTGGGCGAAGGCGGTCTACCGGCGAGAGGCCACGCCGGTGCTGCTCGCCGCCGCGGCCGCGTGGCCGGAGGTCGCCGAGGCCTTCGCCCGCATCGACCAAGCCTGGTCGGACCTCGACGACCCACCCCACGGCTGGGAAGCCGCGGTCAAGCGCCTGCTCGACGCCCACGACCACGCGAGACCCATCGTGGCGAACTGGGAGGACCGCCACGCACGCGAGCTGGCGACCGTCGGCGCCGAGCTCACGTACAGCAGTGGTGAGCTGAGCGAGCTGCGGAAGGAGCTGAGTGTCGAGCTGGGGATCGACGCCATCGAGGAATGGCACCTCGGCCCCGTCGACGACGACAACCCCGATCCCCTCGCCATCCGGGACAGCGCGAGCGCACGGCTGGAAAACCTCATCCAACCTCAGCGCGACCGGCTCGCCTTGATCGCCGACGTGGTGGGTCGCTTGACGGCGTGAGCACGGTGGGTGGCGGGAATCATGGCGCCCGAGGCAGTGCGCTTGCGGCCGGCTCAGACATACCAACCCGATTGGATACCCGCGAGCTGCCGGCGCCACCAGCGCAGCTTGCACCGGTCGGCGCCGCGGACACCGTCACCACCACCGACAACCAGGTCCGGACACCGACCCGCTTCAGTCGCACTGGACAAGATGAAGTGAACCCCACGTAGACACCGTCTACCCCAGTTTGATAGACAGTGTCTACAAGATGAACCAGGGGTTACGGAGATCGACATGGGGTTCCAGAAGTTCGTCGCCGTCGGTGACAGTTGTGCCGAGGGGCTCGATGATCCGTACCCCGACCGCAGTCAGTACCGGGGGTGGGCCGATTTCGTCGCGGGCCGCCTCGCGCAGGACGAGCCGGGGTTCCGCTACGCGAACCTCGCGGTGCGCGGACGGCGCCTCGACCAGATCATCGTCGAGCAGCTGCCCGCCGCGGAGCGGCACGAGCCCGACCTGATCGCCCTGTTCGGCGGGGGCAACGACGTGATGAGCGGCGGCTGGAACGCCCGCACCGTCGCGCGCCGGGTCGACGCCGCGATCCGCCGGTGCACGCACATCGCGCCGACGGTGGTCACGTTCACCCTCAGCGACGTCGCCCACCGCATGCCCTTCAGCGCCCGCATGCGCCCGCGCGTGACGGCCCTCAACGACGCCATCCGCGAGGCCTCCGTGAGTTACGGCGCCAAGCTCGTGGACCTCTGGCCCGACCACGCCGCCCACGATTCGCGCTACTTCGGCCCCGACCGGCTGCACCTGTCGGAACCGGGTCACCTGCGCGTGGCCGGCCACGTGCTCGACCGCCTCGGCATCGGCCACGACGACGGCTGGCTCCAGCCGCTCGTCGGCGTTCCCGCGCGCCCCAGCCTGCGCGCCGACCTGCAGTGGTTCTGGCAGGAGGTCGTGCCGGTCGCCGTCACGCGGCTGCACAACCGCCTCGTCGGCCGCTCGCCCGGCGACGGCTTCTTCCCCAAGCGCCCCGAACTGTTGCCCGTCGCCTTCTCCGAAGCGCAGCTGTGAGCGCCCGCCAGCGGCTGATCACCACCGCGGAAGCCCTGCTCGCCGACGAAGGCGTGGACGCCGTCACGCTGCGGGGCATCGCGAAGGCCGCCGGCGTCTCCCACGGCGCGCCCCTGCGGCACTTCTCCGGCCGCGCCGAACTGCTGTCGGCCGTCGCGACGCTCGGTTTCGCGCAGCTGCTCGAACGCGGCGCGAAGCTGCCCGAAGGCAACCCGCGCGAGCGCGTGACGGCCGCCTGCCACGCGTACGTCGCCTTCGCCCTGGCCAACCCCGCGATGTTCGAGCTGATGTTCCGCCGCGACCTCATCGATCCGGCCGAACCCGGGCTCGTGGCCGCGAGCAGCGCCGTCTTCGACTACTTCGCCGACCTCGTGCGCCTCGACCGCGAAGCCGCCCACGACGACCGTGTGAAACCCGGCACGGACTCCCGGCTCGTCGCCGCTTCACTGTGGGCCGCGCTGCACGGGCTGGCCCAGCTGTGGTTGTGGGGCGGCCTGGCGGGGGCGAGCTTCGCACCCTCACCGGAATCGGCCCTCGCGGTGACGCTCGACGCGTATCTGGGTTGACGCTCGGCGGCGAGCAGCTGCGGGGCCTCCCCGCCGTGGTCGCGCCACAGGAGACCGGCGCCCTGCGGCCGCGCGCCTGATCACCACCCGGCGGGCAGCGCGAGACCGAACTCCTTGCGCAGCACCGCTTTCGCGGCATGCAACCCGGCCATGCCATGGACACCCGGCCCCGGCGGCGTGGCGCTGGAACAAAGGTAAACCCCGCTCAACGGAGTCGTGTGCGGGTTCCAGCGCACGACCGGCCGCGCAACCAGCTGCCGCAGCGTCACAGCGGCGCCGGAGATGTCACCACCGACGTAGTTGGCGTTGTAGTTCTCGAGTTCCGACGCCGGAATCCCGCGCGCCGCCAGGACCGTGTCGCTGAACCCCGGGGCGAAGCGCTCGATGCGCCGGCGCACGACGTCGGTGGCGTCAAGCGGATCGCCGTTGGGTACGTGGGCGTAAGCCCAGATCGGTTGTTTGTGCGGCAACCCGCGCGAGGGGTCGGCGGCCATGGGCTGGACGAGCAGCACGTACGGTTCCTCGGCACGCCGCCCGCCGGCCACGGTGTTCTCGCCGGCGCGGACCTGCGCGGCTGTCCCTCCGATGTGGACGGTCACGGCCCTCGCCAGCTCCGGCTCACGCCACGGGACCGGCTCCGACACGAGGAAATCGACCTTCGCCGCGCCCGGCCCATAGCGCACCCTTTCGAGCGCGCGCCGGTAACCCGAGGGCGCGAAGGGACCGGCCAGGTCGAGCAGGCCGCGCGGGCTGAGGTCGAGCAGCACTGCGCGGGTTTTCGCGAATTCGCGCAGATCGGTGACGCGGCTGTTCACGTGGACGCGACCGCCGTGCGCGCGGAAGTCGGCGACGAGCGCGTCGGTGAGCACCTGCGTGCCACCGCGGGGAACGGGCCAGCCGCCCGCGTGGGCGAGGTGGCCGAGCAGTACGGCGGTGCCGCCGGCGGCGAGCGACGGCAGCCGGCCCATCGGGTGCGCCGCGACGCCCGCGAGCAACGCCGGGGCCTCGGGTCCGCGGAACAGGACCTCGTCGACGCCGGTGCCGAGCGCGAGGATCCGCGGTGCGAGCAGGGCGGCCAGAGCCGGACGGGGTGGCGTTCGGAGATCCCCGAGCAGCAGGTCGGTGAGTTCCGTGGTGCGCTCGACCAGCGGCGCCATCAGGCTTCGCCAGCGCCCGCCGTCGGCGCCGAGGCGTGCGCAGGTGCGTTCGAGGTCCGCGTACGCGAGGCCGGTGCGGCGCTCGTCCACGGGATGTCCGTACGCGACGTCGGATGCGCTCAGCTCGACGCCGTGCGCGGCCAGGTCGAACCCCCGGAAGAACCGCGACGCGACGGCCATCGGGTGCACGGCCGAGCAGATGTCGTGGACCACGTCGGCGTCGAACAGCCGCGCCGAACGCGCGCCGCCGCCCGGCTCCGGCGCCGCCTCGTGCAGGTCGACCGCGAGACCGGCGCGGGCCAGCAGCACGGCGGCGGCCAGGCCGTTGGGCCCGGAGCCGACAACGACGACGTCTGCGGGCGACTCCACTCACGGATCGTAGCGACACGCGGGCACCCTGCCACGCGTCCGAACACCTGATCGAATATTGTCGTACCCCGCGCCTACCGTGGACCCCACGCCGGCCCGCCCGGGCCCGGCCCACCAGGAGAGGGGGATCATGCCCGCCCACGACACGCAGCTCGAGCGCATCCGCAAGCTGCTCGCCAAGGCCGAAGACCCGGCGGTGACCGCGGAAGAAGCCGAGCTGTACAACACGAAGGCGGCCGAGCTGGTCGCCCGGTACGGCATCGACAACGCGATGCTCGCCGCCACCGGGCGGGGCTCGGACGACATCACCGTGCTGAAGATCCCCATCGAGAACCCGTACAGCCGCGACAAGGCGAGCCTGCTCACGAACATCGCGTACCCGTTGCGCTGTCGCACGTTGCTGCATCGCGTGGGCCAGGGCGTGGAGGCGGTCACGGTGTTCGGCTTCAAGTCCGACCTCGGCCGGGTGGAGCTGCTGTTCACGAGCCTGTTGCTGCAGGCGAGCACCCAGCTCACGCGGGTGCGGCCCGACGAACGCGTGTTCCGCGAATCCCTCGCCGCGTACCGCCGCACGTGGCTGCACGGCTTCGCGCGCGCGGTCCACGACCGCCTGGTGCGCGCCGAAACCACGGCGGCACGCGAGTACGCGGGGGCGGGTGGCCCGTCGGCGGAGCTGGTGGTGCGTGACCGGAACACCCTCGTGCAGAGCGCCTTCGACCGCGAATACGGTGACTTGCGCGCCGCAGCGCCGCGACGGCTGTCGGGGTCGGGGTACCGCGAGGGCCATCAGGCCGGCACGCGCGCCACGCTCGACCCGGCGGCCCTGGCCCGGAAGAGGCAGGCGTTGCCGGTGCGGTGAAGAAGGTCCGGACCGGAACAGAACCGGGACTGTTCCGAGCATCCGGGCGTTACGCTGCGTGTCATGAACATCGCCCACTGCCTTCGCCCTCGTCCGGAGCGCCTTCGGCTTCCGGCGGCAGACGGGCATGCGGTCGTGAGTGACGAGACAGCCGGGAGCGCGGAGCCGGTTGCCGGCAGGCTGGGGCCGGTGAGCCGGTCACACCCCACCGATCGGTGCCACAGCGCGGGCCCGGCATGAGCGACGAGCGCGCTGTCCGTGTCGAGGATCTCGCGACGCGCCCCGACCTCCGGAGGCCCGCGTTGGAACTGGGCGTGGTCGGCGGGGAGTTCCTGGCGCACGACGTCGTCGGCGACCTCGCGGCGTCCGCGCGGCTCGCGGCGCGGTGGCCGGAGTTCTTCCTGGTGTTGCTCGAAGACGACGTGCCGGTGGCACGCGCGGCGGCGATCCCCGTGGCGTACCCCACCGAGGAACGCCCGGAGCTGCCCGACCACGGCTGGGACGGCGCGCTGCTGTGGGCCGCGCAGGACGTGATGGACGGGCGGGAGCCGACAACGCTCGTGGCGCTGGAGGTGCACGTCGCGCAGCGGGCGCGCGGACAGGGAGTCGCGGCGCGGGCGCTCACGGAGCTGAAGAACCGGGCTCGGCAGGCGAAGCTGGAGCGACTGGTGGCGCCGGTGCGGCCGACAGGCAAGGCCAAGCACGCGGCCGAGTCCATTGTGGACTACGTCGCCCGTCGCGACGAGCGGGGACGGCCGGTGGATCCGTGGCTGCGCAACCACGAGCGGCTGGGCGCACGGCTGGTGAAGATCGCACCGTTCGCGATGACCGTGATCGGCACGCTGGACCAGTGGGAGGAGTGGACCGGGGTGCGGCCCGGCGACGGCCTCACCACCGTGCCCGGCGGGATCGCGCCCGTCGTCGGCTCCACGGCGCAGAACCTGGCCGTGTACGTGGAACCGAACGTGTGGCTGGAGCACCCGCTCTGACCTGGATTGTCGTGGCGGCATGTGTTCTGGCCGGCAGGAGCGCGTGACGCCGATCTTCGGTAACCACTCCTACCGGTGTGACTTCTACGGCTGACGCCCGGCGCGTCCCCTTCCGAACTCACAACCGAGAAAAGCGGAACACAGTCATGCCCGAAACCCATCCCGCCACGGCCTGGGCGCTCAGTCACCTGCCGCTGACCGCGCAGGCGGTCGCCGAACTGACCCCGGCGCTCGCCGGGAAACGGCTGGCGATGTGCCTGCACGTCGAGCCGAAGACGGCAGCGCTCGTCACGCTGCTCGTGCGCGCCGGCGTCGACGTGTGGCTCGCCGAGTCGCCCAGAACCACGCACGACGACGTCGCCCACGCGTTGAGCCGGCTCGGCGTCGCCGTGTTCACCCGCCGCGCCGACGGCGAAGCCGATCACGCCCGCAACATCGACAGCGTCCTGGAGGTGGAACCCAACCTCACACTCGACAACGGCGGCGACCTCACCCTGGCCCTGCTCGGCCGCGATGCCCCGGCCGGTTATCTCGGCGGCACGGAAGAAACCACCACCGGCGGAATCCGGCTGCGCGAAACCCATCAACAGCTCGGCAAACCCGTGATCGTGATCAGCGACTCCCGACTGAAGCTCCTGGTGGAGAACGAGTTCGGTGTCGGCCAGAGCGTGGTTCAGGGATTCCTCAACGCCACCAACCTCATGGTGCCCGGCGTGCGCGCCGCGGTGCTGGGCTACGGACCGTGCGGCAAGGGCGTCGCCGACACGTTGAGCCGGCTCGGCGCACGCGTGGGGGTGTGCGACGTCGACCCGATGCGGGCGCTGGGCGCGATCCTCAACGGCCACCGCGTCGGCACCGTCACCGAGGTCGTAGCCGGCGCGCAGCTGGTGTTCACCGCCACCGGCCGCCCGAACGTGCTGGGCGCGGCCGAGCTGGCGGCCCCGCGCGACGGATCCGTGCTCGCCGGCGTCGGGCACTTCGCGTGGGAGATCGACCAAGCGGCGCTCGCCGAGAGGACCGTCCACACGGTCGAATACGGCGCGCCGTCGCGACGCACCGGCCACGTCCTCGACGACGGCCGCGAGATCGTGCTCCTCGACCAGGGCCGGATGCTCAACCTGACGGCCGCCGACGGGAACTCCATCCAGGCCATGGACCTCGGCCTCACGTTGCAGGTCCGCAGCCTGGCCGCCGTCGCCGCCGGCGGGCTGGCCGACGAGGTGCAGCCCGTGCCCGCGGACGTCGAGCACCGCATCGCGACCGACCTGGTGGCCGCGCTGAAGTAGCTGTGCCGAAGGAACTCAGGACGAGAGGCTCGGCGGAAGGAAACCGTGTGCCGACAGGTCGAACCAGTTGCCTTCCGGGTCGATCGCGCGGTATTCGGCGAACGGGCGGTCCCCACCCCGCAGCACCGGGCGGGGCACGCCCGCTTCGGCGAGCCGCTCGGCGACCGGCGCGACCTCGTCGACCTGGAAGCCGAAGTGGTTGAAGCCGGTGGCGACGTCGCCATCGAGCTGCTGCTGGATCAGCGCCAGGTTGAGGTAGCCATCGGTCACGAAGTGGCTGCCGTCGGGGTCGGTGTGGAACAGCTCCATGCCGAACTGTTCGCAGTAGAACGCGGCCATGCGCTTCGCGTCCTGCACGACGAAAGCGAGGTGCCGCAGGCGGGGGCGGGTCATGCGGTGGGTCCTTTCTCCGATCATGTTGTGGAAGGCGGCGATCGTCGGCTCGCCGTCGTGGCGGACCACGGCTTGCGCGTGCGTGACCACGCCGGCGGGCGCGATCCGCGAAATCGCGTGCACGAGCGAGAGCTCCGGCGTCAGGTTGCGGATCAACGTGACCTCGGCGGACAACGTCGTGTCGCGGTAGGCCGTGGCGAACAGCGCCGCATGGCCCGCTTCCACGGCTTCGCGTCCGACAAGCGCTTCGCCACGCACGTTGACGAAGTCGACGTCGGCCGCGAAGACGGAAGCAAACTGGGCCGCGTCGCCGTTCGCCCAACCGTCGGCCATGGTCTGCCAAAGCGCCCGAATGGAGTCGGTCACGCCGTCACCATCCCCACGCGCAGCGGCAGCGGTTCGCATTCGCCGTTCCACGCGGCCAGGGAGTAGTAGAACTCGCCGTGCTGCCGTTCGAGGTAACACACCACGTTGAGCGGCCAGCCGGCGCTGCGGAAGACGTACGCGTCCATCGGCGTCGGGTGTTCGCTCAACGGGCGGCCGCGCTCGCACTCGGGGCCGAGGCGATGCCAGTCCGGGTGCAGGTGCACGGACCCGAGCACCTCGAGGCCGCGCGCGTCGGCTTCACGCGTGATGCGCAGCAGATCGGCTGGGTCGAGCCACCACGCGCGCACCGAATTCTCATACGCGGAGCCGAACTTCGGCACGATCGTGGTCGCGAACTCCTCCCGCGCACTGGGATCGGTGATCCGCGCGTTGCGGCCGAACGCGAGGTCCGAGACGATCAGCGCGTCTTCGGCGAAGGTGCCGAGCAGCACGGCGAAACACGGCCTCGGTTCCTCGGGCGTGATGAACGCGTATTCGATGGCTGCCGCGTCGAGGAACCGCTGCAGCACTTCGTCTGAGAACAGCACCGGAACATTCGTTTTCCCGATGAGCGGAACGGGGACCAGAGTTGTCACGCGAGGCACCGTAACCAGGTGCGATGGCGCGTGGCCATGATCATCACGGGATCGGCCCTATTGCATCCGGCGATAATGTTTTCCCCATGCGCCTGGAAATCCGGCACCTCGAGCTCGTGGTCGCGATCGCCGAGGCCGGCAGCCTGCGCAGAGCCGCGGCCCGCCTCCACCTCACGCAGCCGGCGGTGACCACGCAGCTCAAGCGGATCGAGCAGTTCCTCGGTGGGCCGCTGTTCATCCGCTCGGCCGAGGGTGTGCTGCCGACCCACACCGGCACGGAGCTCGTGCGCGACGCCCAGAAGGTGCTGCACAGCTTCGACGCGTTGCAACGCTCCGCGCGCCTCAACGCGCAGCACGAAGCCGGTGCGCCCGTGCGGGTCGGCGGGATTCCGGCGCAGCAGTTCAGCCTGCTGGTCAACGCGTTGACGACCATGCTCCCCCGCCGCGACGTCACCAGCCGCACGATCCGCGAAACCGCCGCGCTCTCGGCGTTGCTGCGTTCGGGCGAGCTCGACGTCGCCGTGATGCGCGCGTTCCCGGGTTTCCCGCTGATCCCGCCCGACGGCGTCGAGCATCGGCTGCTGCTGCGGGAGCCGTTTTTCATCGGTGTGGCCGACCACCACGAGCTGGCCGACCGCGGCGAGGTCGCGCTGGCCGAGCTGGCGCAGGAGCGCTGGGTGATGCCCGATCCGGACGACAGCGGCATGAACGAGTTCTTCACCCGCACGTGCGCCTCCGCCGGCTTCGACCAGCGCATCACGCACCTGACGAACGAGGCGCACGTCGCGTTCGCCCTCACCGCCGAGGGCCGCGCGATCTGCCTGCTCTACCCGATCGGCACCGACCGCACCGGCATCTCGACGGTGTCGCTGACCGGCAATCCGCTGTACCGCGAGCTGGTCCTCGCGTGGCGCAGCGACTCCCCGATCGCTTCGCTGGTCGACGAGATGTGTGCCAGGATCGAGGCCGGGTACCTCGCGCTGGTCGAGGACTCGCGGTTCTACCGGAAGTGGTGGCACGACGGCGGTTCCGCGTTCGCACTGCCCGCGTCGTGAAGGAGTCGCCATGCCCATCCGAGGTCTGAACCACGCCGTGCTCTGGGTCCGCGACGCCGCCCGCAGCAGCGCGTTCTACGTCGACGTCCTCGGTTTCCGCGCGGTGCACACCTCCGACCGCGCCGTGTTCCTCCAGGCGCCCGACTCCCGCAACGACCACGACCTCGGCGTCTTCACCCTCCCCGACGCGACCGCGGCCCCTTCGGGTTCCGTCGGCCTGTACCACCTCGCCTGGGAAGTCCCCACCCTCGCGGACCTGCGGACGTGCCTCGCCGCTTTGGAGGCCGCCGGCGCCCTCGTCGGCTCCACCGACCACGGCACCACGAAGGCCCTCTACGCCAAGGACCCGGACGGCATCGAGTTCGAGATCTGCTGGCTCGTCCCGCAGTCGTTGATCACCGACGCCGACCGCGCCCACAACGGCCCCCTCGACCTGGCCGCCGACATCACGCGCTTCGGCGCCGACTCGCCCGGCGAATCGGCCCGGATCCCCGCTCAGAGCACGTAGGAGAACCGGCGGATCACCGGCACCCACTTCTGCAGCTGCGCCAGGCTGTCGACTTCGAGCGGCACCTGCGTGAGTCCCTGGTGCAGCCGGAACCAGGCGCGCAGCTCGTCTTCGGCCAGCACTCCGACCACCCCGTTGCGCCAGGTCTCGCTCTCGCGCCGCGGCTCGCAGTCGGCGACGAACTCGGCCCACGTGGTCGTGCTCGCCCGTCGAGCGAGGCCGCCGCCGACCGATCGGCTCGGGTCGGCCGTGGCGTCCAGCGCCTTGCCGAGCAGGTGCGCCGGGGCCGTGAGCAGGCCGAGCAGCGCGACAACCACCTGGTACTCGCCGGGCTCGCCGTCGTCACCGAGGAACCGTGACGCGTCGGACAGGTCCCGGGTCGCGCGCAGCATGCGGTAGAGGTTGAACAGCCGCTTGGCTTCTCGTGGCGTGCCGACCAGCCGGTCCAAGGCGGACAGCAGGTCGATCTCCTGGTCGGTGAGCGCCCGCGGTGGCTTCGCCGCGCGTCCTCGGCTCCGGCTGTCCACTTCGGACCCGGCTTCGATGTCCGGTACGGCTGTCGGCGCGACGGGAGGAGCCAGCACCTCGGCGATCCGCGGGTTTTCGGTGACCGGCATCAGCGACCGCAGCAGCCGGCGCAGGCTGCCCGACGACATGCCGGGCAGCACCAGCGGCAGGTTGATGATCTTTTCCAGGTAGTCCTCGGGCGTCACGTGCCCGGGCGCGTCGGCCAGGATCTCGTCGTAGTGGCTGCTCAGCGACCGCGCGAGCCACCGCGGGTCGACGCCGACGACCACCACGAACAGCTCCAGCGCGAGCAGCAGGTGCACCGCCTCGAGCACCTCCACGACCTGGCGCGAGCTGCACCGGTCGAGGTCGTCGATGTAGAGCACGATCCGGTCGATCGCCTTGCCGCCCGGCTCGGGGTGCGCACGCCAGTCGGCCATCAGCTCGACGAGCTGCTCGAAGTCCTTGCGGATCGTCGAGACAAGGCCCAGGTTTCGCCGGTAGGCGCCGTCGCGTTCGGCCAAGAACGTGTACAGGTTGCGGCCTGGCGTCAGCTCGCTGAGCTGCCGGCCGATTTCGCCGACGCGGGCCACCACCTCACTCAGCTGCGCCTCGGCCACGCGCTGGTCGACCTCGGTCCTGCGGATGGCGGCCAGCAGGCGCGTGACCTCCGGCGAGGCCATGCCCGCCCGCAGATCGTCGCCGAGTTCCCGCAACGCCTGGATCCCCGACCGCGCCCGAGCGAGGAACGCGATGCCCGTGCCCCCCACCGCGACGAACCCGGCGCCCGCCGCCGTCAGCCACTGCCAGGCGTGCGGCGCGACGACGGCGAGAAGGAACCCAACCAGCAGGATCACCGCCGCCGCCGCGAGCGCGACCTTGCCCCAGCGGTCCCTGGGGGAACGCCGCAACGCCTCGGCGTCTGTCAACGCACCGCGCAGCTGCTCGACCAGCAACGCACCCTGCTCGGCTTCCTCCTGCACGCCCAGGCGTCGCCACACCTGCCGCGAACCCGCGAGCGCCCGGATCAGTGCCTTCCCGGTGGTGTCGCGCCTCGAAGTGGCTTTGTCGACGGCGGCTTGCAGCCTCGCGACCGTGGTCTGTGCTTGCTGCTTCGCGTCTTCCAGTTCCTTGGCCTGTTCGAGCCGCGCGCCCAGCTCGTCGCGGAGCTTCACGCGGCGCTCCTGCGCGGTCGGGCCCGGTCCGGCGAGCTGGCGGAGGATCTCGTCGCCGAGGCTGGCCCACAGGTTGGCGTCGGCGTAGTGCCAGGCGTTGAAGCCGATCTGCACGATCTCGTGCGTGTAGGCCGGGTTGCCGGAGTCCCCCAGCCGGCGCACTTCTTCGCGCAACAGGCCCATGAAGTAGCTCTTGCCGGACCCCCACTCACCGAAAACCCCCACCGACAACGGCAACGGGGTGCTCCGGTCGGCGATCACGGTCGCCAGCATCGACACGTACGGCGCGACCCCGAGCCGGTCCCGATCCAGCGGGATCCCGACGTTCGGGTCGACACGGTCGCTCGACACCCCGCCGGCGAGATCGGCCGCGTTCGTCTCGCCGTTCCAGGCCGCGCGGATCGCGGCTTCCGTTCCGGCGTCACGGCAGAGGAAGACCAGCCGTTGCAGGCTTCCGGCGCCGATCGAGAGGAGGGTTTTGACCGCCGCGGTCACCACGATCGACGCCACTCCATCCACGTCGAGCCCGAGGCTGCCGGTGCCCAGCAACGGCAGGCCCAGCGCGACCACACCGAGGTTCGCCGCCTTGTGCACGACGGCTTCGGTGGATTTGGCGATCGCCCGCAACGTCGGGTCCTGGAACGAACCACTGTCGTGCGGAGTCGCGAGCAGGGCGAACCGCAACACGTCGCCGATGGGGAGGGCCTGCGGCAGCTCCGGGGTGATCGAGTCGTACGCGATCGCCTCCCAGTCGGCCTCGGGAAATGCCTGGCTGACCTTCCGGCCGAGGCTGCCGAGCGTGCCGCCCACGGAGATCACGATGGCGTCGATCCCGGTTTCCCACGGACATTCCGTCCTCGCCACGAAACACGAAACCGCGGCCGCCGTGCCGAGTTCGTCGGGGTTTGCGTCCTCGGTCATGGCAGCAGCGTAACCGGGTTGCGGGCCCTTCTCACACTGCTTGGTCAGACGAGGACCGGACTCTCTACAGTGGACAAATTATGCGTCTTCCGCGCCAGGAAGATCATGACCGCCGCCAGGGCTCCAGCGCAGCTTTCCTCGACAGGCTACGACGGGTTCGCAAGTACGCGCCAAGGGGCGGAGACCAGCGCGAACAGAGCGGGAAACCGCTGTTTGACGAGTTTCGTACTGCGCTGCTGGAGGCCGGTTTCCCGTAGTAGCGGTACTTGCAGGACACCGCGTTGCTGGCTCGGTTGCTGGAGCCCTGACGCTGGAACGAGCAGAGGGGCGAGACCAGACGCCCGTCCCGAGCGAACCGTCTACTCGATCACCTCGGCGGGCCCCGAGCTCGCCTACGACCGGCTGCGCGAACTGCTGGCCAGCCTCACTCCGGAGTACCCCACCTACTGCGCCGCCCTCGCGTTCATGTCGCTGCTGACGACCCAGGACGCAGCCGAACGGCTCGAGCACCTTCTGCCGTCAGGCAACGGAAAAGCCGCCCACTCCAAAGTGGACGGCTCTCGACGTGATGCGGACCTTGCGGATACTTACTCGAACAAGGCGACCACCGCCAGGGGTCCAGGGGGCGGAGCCCCTTGGCGGGGGTTTGGAGTCCGACTCCCAGGAGACATTACGAAGAGAGCCCCGTTTGCGTCTTCGGCAAACAGGGCTCTCTTACGAACGGAGTGGAGCTGAGGGGAATCGAACCCCTGACCTTCTCGATGCGAACGAGACGCGCTACCAACTGCGCTACAGCCCCCAAGGAGCGTGAGCCCCTTGTTCAGTGCTCGTAGAGCGTATCAGCCCCCACGGAAGCACCGAACCCGGGGGTCACTCCCCGACCGCTCGCCGATACGGGCTGGTCCCGGGCTCGTCGAGCTCCTCGAAGGCCGGGTCCTCGTCGTCCAGGTCGACGACGACGGCCTGGCGGCGGATGCGCGACATCGGGGACGGTTTGCGTTCCACGATCTCGCGCGGCGCCGCCGAGACGACCTCGACGTGGTCCTCGGCCGAAGCCGAGGCCAAAGCCGAAGCCGGAGTCGACGCCGGCGCAGGAGCGGCAGGGCGTTCCGGGCGACGCGGCGCCGGGAGAGGCTCGCGGGTCTCGCGGCCGCCGTCCCGGCCCGAATACCGCGCCATCCGCCGCTGCCGGATGTCGTTCTCGATGCGGACCTGGCGGCGCAGGTAAGCGAGGTACCCGACCAGCACCAGGTCGACGATGGCGTTGCCCCACCAGGCCACGGACATCACGAAGCCCGCGAAGGCGGCCGACGCGACGGCGAGGATCAGCAGGATCACGACGATCCGCTGGCGGAACGAGTACTTCGCCCGCGCGGCGATCTCCGCGGCTTCGGGGTCGAAGCCGCCGCGGCCCGGGCGGTAGCCGGAGGAGCGGGGGCGCGACGGCTCGTCGCGCACCTCCGCGGCCGGCTGGGGCAGCGGTTCGTCTTCTTCGAGATCTTCATCTTCGAGGTCGGCGTCGAGCTCCGCCTCGAGTTCGGCGAGGTCGTCCTCCACCGAAGGTTTCGCATTTTCGGACACGGCGAACTCCTCCTGTCCTTCGCTGCGAGCTCCCCCGCTACGCACGACGCGTGCGGCGAGCGCGGACGACGGCGTCCGCGCGACCTGCTGGCGCTTGCGAGCCACCATGGGCACGAGAACGACGAGCCATGCCGCGGCGAGCGCGACGATGATCAGCGAGCTGGGCATCCCCCGTCACCTCCCCCGATCCTCTGCTGTAGTCACGCTAGCCACAACAGTCACACACGAGACGCAGACTCGCCGGGTTCGATCACGAAATCGCCTCACCGGATTAGGTGAATCTCACAGTATGTGGTAACGCGTGATCGGAACTGGACCCGTAGTCACCATCAGGCCAGGTCGGCGCGTCCCAGGGCCACGAGACGGGACACGAGGCCGTCGCCGATCTCCTCTTTCGTCACGGCGAAGCAGAGGTGGTCGCGCCACGCGCCGGCGACGTCGAGGTAGCGCTCGAAGAGGCCCTCCTGCCGGTAGCCGGCCTTGGTGAGGACGCGGATGCTCGCGTTGTTCTCCGGCCGCACCGTCGCCTCGAGCCGGTGCAGACCGGCGGCTTCGAAGGCGTGATCCGTCACGAGGGCGACGGCCGCCGTGGCGACCCCGCCGCGCACGATCTCCGACGACACCCAGTACCCGATCCAGGCCGATCGCAGCGACGCGCGGATGACGTTACCCACCGTGATCTGGCCCGCGAACTTTCCGTCGACCGTGATCGTGAACGGCAGGCACTGCCCGCGCCGGGCGAGGCCCCGCAGGGCCGCCCACTGCGAGGGCCACGACCAGAACGCGTTGCGGTCGGGCCAGGGTCCGATCCCGGTTGGCTCCCACTGTTCGAGGTGGTCACGGTCGCGCAGCCGGATGCGGCTCCACTCGCCCGCGTCGCGCAGCCGGACGGGCCGCACGCCGACGACCCCCGCCGGCACCCGCAGCCCGGCGAGCCTCGCGGGCCAGCCCGGGTGGCGGCTTTCGACCGGGTACGCGTACGAGCCCACTACGCCCGCTGCGCGAGGAACGTGACCTTCACCTGCTCCCCCGCGGCCACCTCGGTGAGGTCCTCGTCCACGGTGATCAGGCAGTTCGCCTCCGCCAGCGACGCCAGTAGGTGCGCGCCCGACGTGCCGAGCGGCTGCACGAGGTACTCGCCGTTGGCCTCGTCCCGCAACAGCTGGCCCCGCAGGTACCCTCGGCGGCCCTTCGTCGACGTGATCGGCGACAGCAACCGCGCGCCGACGATGCGCCGGTGCGGGTTGCGCGTGCCGCGGGCCGCGCGGATCAGCGGCCGGACCAGGACCTCGAACACCACCAGGGCGCTCATCGGGTTTCCGGGGATGAGGAACGTCGGCACGGAGTCGGGGCCGAGGCGCCCGAAACCCTGCACGGAACCCGGGTGCATGCCCACGCGCGTCATGTCGATGCGGCCGAGGTCGGACAGCGCGGCGTGCACCTCGTCGCCGGACGCGCCGCCGGCGCCGCCCGCGACCACCACGATCTCCGACATCAGCAGGCGGCCCTCGACGATCTCGCGCAGCCGCTTCGGGTCGCTCGGCACGATGCCGACGCGGCTCACCTCGGCGCCGGCGTCACGCGCGGCCGCGGCCAGCGCGTAGGAGTTGACGTCGTACACCTGGCCGGTCGAAGGCGTGCGGTCTACGTCCACGAGCTCGTCGCCCACGGACACGATCGATACGCGCGGCCGCGGGTAGACCAGCACCTTCGCGCGCCCGACGGCGGCGAGCAGGCCCACCTGCGCGGACCCGATGGTGTCGCCCTTGCGCACGGCGACGTCGCCGATCTGCACGTCTTCACCGGCGCGGCGCACGTAGGCGGCGGAGGGCACCGACTTGTGCACGGTGACCTTGGCCTGGTGCCCGTCGGTGTACCCGGTGGGCACGACGGCGTCCGCGAGCGTCGGCAGCGGCGCGCCGGTGTCCACGCGCACCGCCTGCCCCGGCTGCAGCCGCCGCGGCTGCCGGGAACCGGCCTGGATCTCGCCGACCACCGGCAGCTGCACCGGCTCCTGGCCGGCGGCGCGGACGTCGACGCTGCGGACCGCGTAACCGTCCACGGCGGCCTGGTCGAAGCCGGGCAGGGCGTGTTCGGCGACGACCTCCTCCGCGCACAGCAGGCCCTGCGCCTCGGAGATCGCCACGCGAACCGGCCGGGGCCGCACGGCGGCCTCCAGCGTCAGCGCGATCTGCGCGTCGACGGAGCGCAGCTCCGCCTCGGCAGGTTCCGGGGCCTCTTCGGCCGGGGCAGCGTCGAGGGAGTCCGTCATGGGCGTTCGGTCCCGATCCGTTCGGTCAGCCACGTCCGTAACGATGGCCCGTATTCGGGCGTTTCAAGCGCGAAATCGACGGCGGCGCGCAGGAAACCACCCGGATTACCCAGGTCGTGTCGTCCGCCGCGGTGCACGACCACGTGAACCGGGTGCCCTTCCTTGATCAACAGGGCCACGGCGTCGGTCAGCTGGAGCTCGCCACCGGACCCCGGTTCGATCCGGCGCAGCGCGTCGAAGATCGCCCGGTCGAGCAGGTAACGCCCGGCCGCGGCGTAGGTCGACGGCGCGTCTTCCGGCCGCGGCTTCTCGACCATGCCGTGAACCTGCTTCACGTCCGGGTCGTCGGTGTCGGAGACGTCGAACACGCCGTAGGGCGAGATCTGCTCCTTGGGGATGTCGAACGCGCAGAGCACACTGCCGCCGTGCTGCGCGCGCACCGCCGACATGCGGTCGAGCACACCGGTGGGCAGCACGAGGTCGTCGGGCAGCAGCACGGCGACGGCATCGTCGGAGTCGGTGAGGTTCGGTTCGGCCTGCGCGACTGCGTGGCCCAGTCCCAGGGCCTGCTCCTGGATCGCGACCTCGACCTCGAGCAGCCCCGGCCCGCGGCGGACCTTCTCGAGCAGCTCGGTCTTGCCCTTGGCCTCGAGCGTCTTCTCCAGCTCCGGCTGCGCCTCGAAGTACTTGACCACGGCGTCCTTGCCCGGCGAGGTGACGATCACCAGGCGTTTCGCCCCCGCGGCCGCGGCTTCGGTGGCGACGAGCTCGATGCCCGGCGTGTCGACCACCGGCAGCAGCTCTTTCGGCACCGCTTTCGTGGTCGGCAGGAACCGGGTCCCGAGTCCGGCCGCAGGCACGATGGCTGTTCTGAACGTCTGGGAGGTTGAGGCGCCCGTCATGGGCGCAAAGCCTAACGTGGTCGCATGCGGGCACCGGGCAATGAGCACCTGAGCAAGACGGAGTGGCGTGCACGAGTTCTTCAGGCGCGAGCCGCGTTGACCCCTTCGGAGCACGCCGCGGAGGCCGAGGCCCTGGCTGCGGTGGCCGCGTCGGTGGCTGCCCCGACCGTGTGCGCGTACGTGCCGTTCGACACCGAGCCGGGGGATGTTTCGCTGCTGAACGCCCTGGTCAAGGCTGGTTCACGCGTGCTGCTGCCGGTGATCCCCGACGTCGTCGGGCCACTCGATTGGGCGGTGTACACGGACGAGTCCACGCTCGTGCCCGGCCGGCTGCGCGGCATTCTCGAGCCGTCAGGGCCGCGGTTGGGGGTCGGCGCCGTGTCGGAAGCCGACGTGGTGCTCGTGCCGGCGCTGGCCGTGGACCGTCGCGGGGTGCGGCTCGGACGTGGCGCTGGTCACTACGACCGGTCGCTCGACTCGGGTGGCGCGGACCGGTTCGCGGTCGTGCGAGCCGAGGAGCTGGTGGATTCCCTCCCCGGTGAAGCCCACGACGTCCCGATGACCGGGGCACTGACCCCAGCCGGACTCGTCCGGTTGCCCGCTCCCACAGTGATGTGAGCCGGGGGGAATTGCGCACGGGGAATGCCGTCCAGCACAATTGGGTTGGCACTCTTGTCTCACGAGTGCCAGTTGCATGAAGGAGCTCCAGTGCCCACGTACCAGTACGCCTGCAAGGAATGCGACCACCGCTTCGAGGCGGTGCAGTCCTTTTCCGACCCCAGCCTGACCGTCTGCCCCCAGTGCTCCGGTCCGCTGCGCAAGGTCTACGGCTCGGTCGGCGTGGTCTTCAAGGGCAGCGGGTTCTACCGCACCGACTCGCGCGACTCGTCGAAGTCCAGCACCACGGCCGCCACCCCGGCGAAGACCGAGAGCAAGAGCGAGACGAAGACCGAGACGAAGAGCGAGTCGAAGACGAACTCTTCATCGTCCTCCTCCACCACGACAAAAACCGCGTCGACGGCCTCCTGACCCCCTGAGTTGTCCACAAGGGGGTAGTTGTCCACAGGTCGCGGAAGTTCCTCTTTCCGCTGGTCCAGACCGTCTCTAACGTCGGTTTCGTGCGGCAGGTCGCCGTACCGGAACCGACGAGGGGACGACCGTGGACACCCTGCTCGACCAGCTCCACTTCCTGCGCGGCCGGCGCGCCCGGCTCTTGCGCCGCTTCCTGGCCGCCGGTCTGCTGCTGGCTGGCCTGCTCGTTCTCCTGCACCCCGCGTCTGCCCGGGGTGCGCCTGCCACCGCCACCGTCGTGTCCGCGCGGGATCTGCCCGCGGGCTCGGTGCTGCGTGCGGCCGATCTGCGGCTGACCGATCTGCCCGACGACGTCCGGCCCGCCGGCGCGCTCGGATCTGTCGACGCGGCCGTGGGCCGGTTGCTGTCCGGGGCCGCACGCGCCGGTGAGCCGCTCACGGACGTCCGCCTGCTGGGAACGGCCGTACCCGCCAAGGGGGATTCCGGCTCGGTCACGGTAGCCGTCCGGCTCGCCGACGCGGGCGTCGCCGAGCTGCTGCGGCCGGGTCAGCACGTGGGTGTCGTCGCGGTACCGGATGCCACGCACAGCTCGGCTGAACTGGTGAAGGACGCCACGGTGGTCACCGTGCACCGCCCGGAGGACGGCGACAAGGGCCCGTTGGTCCTGCTCGCCCTCCCGGTGAGCTTGGCCACCGAGGTCGCTGCGACGTCGCTGGAACGACCCGTTACGGTTACTCTCCGCTAACCCGTCCCTGTTCCGATGGGCGGCAACACGCGTCCCCCCGAACCTTTCGAGGAGTAGCAGATGCTCAAGGGCTTCAAAGACTTCCTGATGCGCGGCAACGTCGTGGACCTCGCGGTCGCGGTCGTGATCGGCGCGGCGTTCACCGCGATCGTCACGGCGTTCACGAACGGTCTGATCAAGCCGCTGATCAACGCGATCGGGGGCAGCGACGCCGCGCAGGGTCTGGGCTTCTACATCTTCGAATCGAACAAGGGGTCGTTCCTGGACTTCGGGTCCGTGATCAACGCGGCGATCAACTTCGTGATCGTCGCCGCGATCGTCTACTTCCTGTTCGTGCTGCCGGTGAAGAAGCTGCAGGAGCGGCGCAAGCGCGGTCAGGAGCCGGGTCCGGCGGAGCCCACCGACGTCGAGCTGCTCAAGGAGATCCGCGACCTGCTGCGGGCCCAGACCGTCAAGTCGGACGACTGAGGGGTCAGCGGTCGTGGTGCGGTGGCCGGTTCTCCAGGTACCAGGAGTCCGGGGTGTCCCCGCTCAGGCCTCGCTCGTCCGAGGTGGTCTCGGGCAGCACGTCACCGAAGATCTCGTCGACCCGGCGGCGCTCGGCCGCGGTGTCGGCCGGGGGGCGTTCTTCACGTGGCATGGCCCCATCGTCCCACCCGCTGTTTGACAACTGCAGAGAGACGCACTGACCCGCGGGCGGGGGTTCAGACCTCGTCGAGGCCGGAGAGCTCGTCGATCACGTGCGGCACGAGCGAGGACAGGGTGGCCATGCCGTCGCGCACGGCGGCGCGCGAGCCGGCGAGGTTGACCACCAGCGTGCTGCCGGACACGCCGGCGAGGCCGCGCGAGATGCCGGCGTCGACCGCGCCCGCGGCGAGGCCCGACGCGCGCAGCGCTTCGCCGATACCCGGGATCGGCCGGTCGAGCACGCCGGCCGTGGCGTCGGGAGTGCGGTCGCGCGGCGACACGCCGGTGCCGCCGACCGTGATCACGAGGTCGGCACCACCGATCACCGCGGTGTTGAGCGCGTTGCGGATGCCGGCGGTCTCGGCCTCGACCACGACGACGCCGTCGACGATGAAGCCGGCTTCCTCGAGCAACTCGGTGACGAGCGGTCCGGTGTTGTCCTCGTGCTCGCCGTGGGCGACCCGGTCGTCCACGATCACGACGAGGGCCCGGCCCAGCCGCTGTGCGCTCCGTTCCATGCCGACACCGTATCCGGTGACGGCACCCGCCCGCCGCCGTGGGCGGGTGATTCCTGACGATTCGATGACGTGGTCCGGTTCGGCCGGGCGTGGGCCCGCCCACGCCCCTAGCGTCAGTCACGTGCGAGTACTGATCACCGGCGGTGCCGGGTTCATCGGGTCCCATATCGCCGACCGGCTGGCCGACGCGGGCGACGAGGTCGTGGTGCTGGACACGCTGCTGCCCACCGCCCACGGCACGGCCATGCCACCGGAGTACACGGGCCGCCACCGGTTCGTGCGCGGCGACGTCACGAACCCGGCCGAGGTCGCCGAGCTGCTCGACGGCGTGGACGCGGTGTGCCACCAGGCCGCCGTCGTCGGGCACGGTGTGGACCCCTCCGACGCGCCGTCGTACGCGCTGAACAACGACTACGGCACGGCGGTGCTGCTGGCCGGGATGCACGCCGCGGGTGTCCGCAAGCTCGTGCTGGCGTCGTCGATGGTGGTCTACGGCGAGGGCCGCTACTCGTGTCCGCGCCACGGGCTCGTGCCGCCGTCGCCACGGAGGCAGTCCGATGTGGACGCCGGCCGGTTCGAACCGACGTGCGGCGAATGTGGTGCGGAACTGCACTGGCAACTCGTGCCCGAAGATGCACCGCTGCTGCCCAGAAGTACCTACGCGGCAACGAAGCTGGCGCAGGAGCACCTGGCCGGGGCGTGGGCTCGGCAGACCGGGGGCACGGTGTGGGCGTTGCGCTACCACAACGTCTACGGGCCGCGGATGCCCCAGAACACGCCGTACGCCGGGGTGGCGTCCCTGTTCCGCTCGGCGCTCGAACGCGGCGAGGCCCCGACCGTGCTCGAAGACGGGCACCAGCAGCGGGATTTCGTCCACGTGCACGACGTCGCCCGCGTGAACGCCCTTGCCCTGCACGCGGACGGGCCGAGGGCGGACCTCACACCGCTCAACGTGTGCTCGGGTGAGCCGCACACCGTGGGGGATCTCGCGCGTGAGCTGGCGCGCGCGTACGGCGGGCCGGAGCCGCGGATCGTCGGGGGCGCGCGGCCGGCGGACGTCCGGCACGTGGTCGCCGACCCCGCACTGGCCCGGAAACTGCTGGGGTTCACGGCGGAAACGACGTTCTCCGAAGGCATCGCCTCGTTCGCCACGGCGGAGTTGCGCGCGCCCGTCGATGCCTGAGACGAAGGTCACTTCCCGGAATTATTTCCCCGCACCGTGATCTTGGTCGTGTTCATGCGATCCATCGGGGTGGGGAACATCGAGATCCACGCGTTGGCGGACGGCCGGATCCGGCTGCCGGCGCCCTTCTTCCCGGGACTCGACGCCCAGAGACATCCCGGCGCCTTCGCGGACGACGGCACCGTCCACGTGCCCACGGGCGCGTTCCTGGTCCGCGGCGGCGGCCGCACGATCCTCGTCGACGCGGGCCTCGGGCCGCGGGAGATCGAGTTCCCGGAAGGCCAGCGGCCCGACGACGGCGACATGGGCGCGGGCGGCGGCCTGCCCATCGCGCTCGCCGCGGCCGGGTGCTCACCGGCCGACGTCGACACCATCGTGCTCACGCACCTGCACTCCGACCACGTCGGCTGGCTGGCGCCGCAGGGAAAGCCGTACTTCCCGAACGCCGTGGTGCACTACGGCGCACCGGACTGGGCCGCGCTGGTGGACCCGGTCGGGCGCCACGACTGGACGCGGATGGGGCTGGAAACCGTACGCGCGCAGGGACATCTGGAGGAGCTGCACGGCGACGTGGAGATCGCGCCGGGCATCGTCGCGCGGCACGCACCCGGGCACACGCCGGGTCACTACGTCGTCGACGTCACCGCGGACGACCGCCGCGTGGTGCTGCTCGGCGACGTGCTGCACACGCCGGCGCAGCTGGTCGACTCGAACGTCCGGTTCATCAGCGACACGGATCCGTCGCTCGCGCTGCTGACGCGTCAGCAGTGGCTGCGCCGGGTCGCGGGCACGGACACGATCGTCGCGCCCGCGCACTTCCCGGGGATGCAGTTCTTCCGAGTGAGCGCGGATCGGGTGGCCGAGCCGGTGGACGCGGTCTCGGTCGGCTGATCCGCCCACTGTGGCGGTCGAAAGGTGCTGTCCGGCCCGCTGACCGGGTTCATCGGCGAGCACAGCCGGACGGCCACGACAACGACCAAGGACCGACCTGGACCTCCGACCGCCGGGACCGGCGATCGACTGGTCCACGGGGTCGCGGGCACGGACACGATCGTCGCGCCCGCGCACTTCCCGGGGATGCAGTTCTTCCGAGTGAGCGCGGATCGGGTGGCCGAGCCGGTGGACGCGGTCTCGGTCGGCTGATCCGTCCACTGTGGCCGGTTGGGCGTCAGACTCCCGCGGCGACCTTGGCCAGCGGCAGCCGGACCTCGAACCGGCAGCCTGGGCCGTGGTTGTGCACGCCGATGTGACCGCGGTGGGCTTCGACGAGTCCCTTGGCGATGGCCAGGCCGAGACCACCGCCGGAGGTCGTGCCGCTGCGGTCGGGGGTGCGGGCCTGGGTGCCGCGGAAGGCAACGTCGAAGACGCGGCCGATCTCGTCGTCGGGGATGCCGCCGCAGGAGTCGTCGACGGCGAGCAGGGCCTGGTCGCCGTCGATGCCGAGCTGCACGGCGACCGTGCCGTCGGGCGGGGTGTGGCGGATGGCGTTGGACACGAGGTTGCGCACGATCCGCGCGAGCTCGGGGTCGCTGCCGGACACGACCGGCCAGGCCTCGGCGTTCTCCAGCACGCGCACGCGTTTGCGCTCGGCCACGGGCGACTGCGCGGCGACGGCGTCGCTCACCACGTCGCGCAGCGGCACGGCCGACATGGTGAGTTCCAGCGCCCCCGCGGTGATGCGGGAGAGCTCGAACAGGTCACCCACCATGCCCGAAAGGCGTGTGGTCTCGCCGCTGATGCGCTGGGCGTAGTCGGCCACTTCCTCGCGCTCGGAGACCACGCCGTCGGCCAGGGCCTCGGCCATGGCCTGGATGCCGGCGAGCGGGCTGCGCAGGTCGTGGCTGATCCAGGCGACCAGCTCACGACGCGAGGCCTCGGCAGCGCGTTCGCGGTCACGCGCTTCGCGTTCCCACACGCTGCGGCGCGCGATCACGCGGCCGAGCACGATCGCGGCGGGCACCGTCACCAGGGCGACCAGCAGGCAGACGAGCAGCTCCGTCATCAGGGCCTCGGTGAACATGAACCCGCTGATGCCGAGCACACCGGCGAGCAGGGAGATCACCGGGATGAGCACGAGCACCGTCAGCGTGGTGGCCAGTGAACGCCGGCGTAGCCGGTAGAGCACCACGCCGCCGACCGCGGCGACCGGCAGCACGATCAACAGCGCGAACGGCAGGATGTGCAGGATGTGGGTGAGCATCTCCAGGGCGGAGTCACCGGCGCTGATCATGGCTGCTCCCGGTCGTAGCGGTAGCCGACACCCCAGACGGTGGCGACCCGCGTCGGCTTGGCCGGGTCACGTTCGATCTTCTCCCGCAACCGGCGCACGTGGACGGTCACCGTGGACTGGTCGCCGAAGTCCCAGCCCCACACCTTCTCCAGCAGGTCGGAGCGGGAAAAGGCGACGCCGGGGTGACCGAGGAAAAACGCGAGCAGGTCGAACTCGCGGGTGGTCAGCGGCAGTTCGGCGCCGTCGAGAGTGGCTTGGCGGGCGGTCATCTGCAGCCGCAGGTTGCCGTCGACCAGTTCGGGCGCGGGTGGTGCCGCGCGTGGCATGCGGGCGCGGCGCAGCACGGAAGCCACCCGCAGCGCGAGTTCCTTGGGGCTGAAGGGTTTCGTCACGTAGTCGTCGGCGCCCAGCTGCAGCCCGGCGATGCGGTTCTCCTCCTCGCCGAGGGCGGTGAGCATCACGACGGGCACCTGGCTCACCTGGCGCAGGCGGCGGCAGACCTCGAGGCCGTTGATGCCCGGCATCATCACGTCGAGCACCACGAGGTCGGGGGCGCGTTCGGCGAACAGCGCGAGGCCCGCGGCGCCGTCACCCGCGACGTCGACGGTGAACCCGGCGACCTCGAGGTAGCGGCGGACGACGTCACGCACCGTCTCGTCGTCGTCGACCACGAGCACCCGCCCGGCCTGGTCCTCCATGCCTCACCTCACCAGCTCGTCAGAAGAAGGTGGTTGACCGCGAGTGCGGTCACCGCCTGTCCGGCCAGCCACCAGCGGCGGCCGGGTGCGGGCAGCAGTGCCGTCATCGGCAGCAGCCACGCGCCGAACGGTAGCCAGATCCGTTCGACCTCCGCCTTCGACAGGCCGGACACGTCGGCGAAGACGATCGTGGCCACGGCGGCGATGCCGAGCAGCAGCACCGGGTCCTGCAGCAGGCCACGGCGTTCCCGGAGCCCACCGGTGACACCGCGCCGGGCCGCGGCCACCACGGCCGGGCCGGCGGCGACGGCGACGGCGGCCAGGTCGGCCCACACCCAGTACGAGTATGGCCGAAGCTGCGCGATGCCCTGGTAGTAGCGCTCGACGACGAGGTGGTAACCGTCGAGCCACCAGAACCCGGCCAGTGCGAAGGCGGCCACCACCGCCAGGGCGCCGACCACGGCGAGGGCGGCGGCACGCCACTGGCGGCCGAGCACGGCGACGGCGAGGGCGACGAGGCCGAGCAGGACGAGACCGTAGGAGAGAAAGGCGCCGTAGCCGAGCAGCACGCCGGCGGCCAGCGCGGTGGGCACGGCGTAGCGGCGGCCGTGGCTGAAGCCGACGGCGGCCAGCGCGAGCAGGGCGACGCCGGTGGCCGTGACGCCGGCGAAGAGGCCGTCGGCGGACACGCCCAACCAGACGGCGCCCGGGGAGAGCACGGCGAACGGCAGCACGGCGCGGGCGGCGTCGGCGCGGCCGAGCAGGGCGACCGTGGCCGGGACGGCGACGGCGACCAGGCCGGCCACGAGCACCACGGCCGTCGAGGCCCAGGCGCCGCCGCGCAGGCCGAGGTGGTCGAGCCAGACGAACACGAGCGTGGCGCCCGGCGGATGACCGGAGACGTGGGTGGTCCACGAGTTCGGCTGGAAGTCGAGGATGCGGGACGTGAACTCGCGCAGGAAGCGCGGGATGTCGGTGATGCCCGGGACCTCGTGCAGGTATTCCTGCGGGGTGGTGAGGCGGCCGGTGAAGCCGCGGGACCAGCCGTCGACCATGGCGAGGGAGAAGATCCAGGCGAGCGACGTCGCGTAGCCGGCGGCCAGCGCCCGTCGCCAGGACAGCCGGGCCGCGAGGGTGGGTCCCCACAGGACCACGGCGGCCGCGACCAGCACGGCGAACACCGAGCCCGGGCCCACGTGGGGCAGCCAGTGGGCGAAGATCGGCGGGGCGAACGCGTAGATCACCACGCCGGAGTTCGGGCGGTTGTAGTAGAGCCCGACGGCGGCCGCGGCGGCGACCAGCACGAGAGCGGCGCCGACCACGAGCACGTCTGCCCGCACGCCGGTGCGGGTGGGTTCGGGTGGTGGCGCGGGCGGCTCGGCGAGCCGGGCGGCCGAAGTCGACTCGCTCATCGACCGCACGATAACCCCGGTTCGGCTCGGGCACCGGGGTGAACGCCGCAGCTGTGAGAACTCGGTAAGAACTGCGGTCGCGTCATGATTCGGTAAGCACCACAAGGGTTCTCGTCCGTCCTTTACGGACCTACCGTACGCGGGGTGAGCGATCTTCAGGTAGACGTCGTGCTTCCGTGCCTCGACGAGGCGGGGGCGTTGCCCGGTGTGCTGGCCGCGCTGCCGGCCGGGTTCCGCGCGATCGTGGTGGACAACGGTTCGTCGGACGGCTCGCCCGACGTGGCGGCCGCGCTCGGCGCGAAGGTGGTGGACGAGCCCCGGCGTGGGTACGGCGCGGCCGTGCACACGGGGCTTGAAGCGGCGACGGCGGACGTCGTGTGCTTCGCCGACGCCGACGGCTCCCTCGATCTCGGCGACCTGCCGCGGCTCGTGGCCGCGGTGGAGGGTGGCGCCGACCTCGCGGTGGGGCGGCGGGTGCCGACGGGGCGGGGCGTGTGGCCGTGGCACGCGCGGGCGGGCAACGCCGTGCTTTCGCTGCTGTTGCGCAGCCGGGGGCTGCCCGTGCGTGACATCGCACCGCTGCGGGCGGCTCGACGGGAGGCGTTGCTGGGGCTGGGGGTCACCGATCGCGCGTTCGGGTATCCGCTGGAGCTGCTGATCCGGGCGCAGCGCGCGGGCTGGCGCGTGCGGGAGTTCGACGTGAGCTACGGCGAGCGCGCGAAGGGCACGAAGTCGAAAGTGTCCGGCTCGGTGCGGGGCACGCTGCGCGCGGTCCGCGACTTCGTGCGAGTGCTGGCCCGATGAGCGCCCGGTTCTGCGTGCTGGTGGTGGCGAAGGCGCCCGTGCCCGGCTTCGCGAAGACCCGGCTGTGCCCGCCCGCGACGGCGCGGCAGGCGGCGGAGATCGCGGCTGCGGCGTTGCTGGACACACTCGACGCGGTGTGTGCGACGCCGGGAGTGATGCCCGTGGTCGCGATGACGGGTGACCTGGGCGCGGCCGCGTGTGCGAGCGAGCTCGGCCGGTCGTTGCGGCGGACAACGGTGATCGCCCAGCGCGGCTGGGATTTCGGGGCGCGGCTGGCGAACGCGCACGCCGACGTGGCGTCGGTGCACGCCGGGCTACCGGTGCTGCAGCTCGGCATGGACACGCCGCAGGTGACGCCGGAGCTGCTGGGGGCGTCGATCGAGCCGGTGCAGCGGGGCGTGCACGACGCGGTGCTGGGGCCGGCCGTGGACGGTGGCTGGTGGGCACTCGGGCTGCGGGATCCGCACCACGCGCAGGTGCTCGCCGACGTGCCGATGTCGGAAGTGGACACGGGCGTGCGCACGCGTCGGGCGCTCGCGGCCGGGCTGTCCGTGGGGACACTCGCCGAACTGTCCGATGTGGACACCATGGTTGACGCCGTGCGCGTGGCCGAGGAGGCGCCTCACGGGCGGTTCGCGGCGGCCGTGCGCGCGGTCGAAGGACGGGAAGTCGCGTGAGGAAACTGAGTATCGGCACGGAGTTCGACCGCGGGCTGCTGGGGCAGCACTGCTGGCTCGAGCTCGCCAACGGCGACCGGGTCGACCTGCCGGTCGACCGCTGGACCGACGGCTGCGACCTGGGTGACACGGTGCTGCTCGACGCGTGCGACGGCCCGACGCTCGACATCGGCTGTGGCCCGGGGCGGCTCACGGCGGCGCTGGCCAAGCGGGGCGTGGTGGCGCTGGGCGTGGACAGCTCCCCCACCGCCGTGCGGCTGACGCAGGAGCGGGGCGCGGTGGCGCTGCGGCGGGACGTCTTCCAGCCGTTGCCCGGCGAGGGCCGTTGGCACCACGCGCTGCTGGCCGACGGGAACATCGGCATCGGCGGCGACCCGGTGGCGCTGCTCGGCCGGCTGGGTGAGCTGATCTCGTCGGACGGTGACGTGCTGGTGGAGCTCGAACCGCCGGGCCGTGGCGTACGGCGCTCGGCGGTGCGGCTGCTGCCGGGCGCGGCGGCGCGGTGGTTCGGCTGGGCGTGGGTGGGAGCCGACGCGATCGCGGAAGTGGCGATGCGAGCGGGGTTCCGGGTGGACTGGACGACGAGCCGCGGGCACCGGTGGTTCGCGAAGCTGGAGCGGGCATGAGTGACGAAACAGTGTCCGGTGAAATGCCCGCCGGCGAAGCGCGAGCAGAGGGATCTGTGGTCACCGAAGGTCGGCTCGCGGCGGCGTGGCGAAGGTTCGACACGCGCGTGTCCGGCGCGCAGGCTCGCTTCGGCGAGCGGGCCGCGCAAGCCCGGGCGGGGGTCGCGAACGCGAAAGTCCGTGCCGAGCAAGCGAAAGCGCGGGTGGACGAGCGGATCGAGAAGCTGCCGATCCCCCACGAGGAGCAGTTCAAGGGCGGCGCGCACGGCGAACGGGTGACGGCGCGCATCGGCATGCTGCTGGGCCTGGCGTTCCTGATCTGTTTCGTCACCGGGCTGCTCAGCCACCTGATCCAGCACCCCACGGCGTGGTTCTTCTGGCCGAGCCGGCCGGTGTGGCTGTACCGCCTGACGCAGGGCGCGCACGTGATCTCGGGGATCGCGGCGATTCCGTTGCTCCTGGCGAAGCTGTGGAGTGTGTTCCCCAAGCTGTTCGAGCGACCGTTGGTGAAGTCGCTTCCGCACGCGTTGGAGCGCGTGTCGATCCTGGTGCTGTCGGGGTCGGCGTTCTTCGAGCTGAGTTCGGGGTTGCTGAACGTCGCGCAGAACTACCCGTGGAACTTCTACTTCCCGCAAGTGCACTACGCGGTGGCGTGGGTGGCGATCGGGTCGGTGGTGGTGCACGTCGCGGTGAAGCTGCCGATCGTGCGGCGTGCGTTGACCCGCGAGGCGCAACCGGCCGCGCAACCGACGCGCGGGCTCACGCGACGCGGTTTCCTGCGGACGACGTGGATCGCGACCGGCGTGGCGGTGGTGTCCACGGCGGGGGCGACGGTGCCGTGGCTGAAGGACGTTTCGGGGCTGTCGTGGAAGACCGACAAGGGGTCGCAGAAGCTGCCGGTGAACCGCACGGCAGTCGCGGCGCGCGTGACGCGGACGGCGGTCGACCCGGCGTGGCGGCTGTCGGTGGTGACGCGGGCCGGGACGAGGCAGTTCACGCTGGCCGACTTGCGGGCATTGCCGCAGGTGAGCGCCGATCTGCCGATCGCGTGCGTCGAGGGCTGGAGCCAGATGGCGAGCTGGCGCGGGATCTCGTTCCCGACACTGCTGCGCGCGGTGGGGGCCGAGCCGGGGGCGGAGGTGCGGGTGTCGTCGCTCGACAAAACCGGGCTCTATGGCGCCAGCACGCTGCCGGGCGAGCACACGGCCGACGACCTCACCCTGCTCGCGCTGGAGCTCAACGGCGAGGTGCTCGACGTCGACCACGGCTACCCGTGCCGCGTGATCGCGCCGAGCCGGCCCGGAGTGCTGCAGACGAAGTGGGTCGAGAAGCTGGAGGTGCTGTGAAGGTCGTCAGGATCGTGCTCGCACTGGCCGGGCTGGCCGCGCTGGGGTTCGGGGCGTCGCTGTTCGTCGACTACGCCGCGCCGGCGTGGCCGGACAGCGTGAAAACCGTGCTCTGGATCGGGGGCGGCCCGATCGTCAACGACGCCGTCTTCGCGCCCGTGGCGGGTGTGCTGGGCCTGCTGCTCTCGCGCGTACTGCCGAAGGCGTGGCGAGCGCCCGTGCAAGTGGGGGCGGTGCTCACGGCGGTGCTGGGTTTCATCGCGTTCCCGTTGCTGTGGCGCACTTACGGCGTGATCCCGAAGCCGGGTCTGCACGACGGCAACACGTGGCTGGGGTTGGTGCTGACCCTCGCGGCGGTGTGGGCCGTCGTGCTGCTCACCGGGGTCGCGCGGATGGTGCTCGCGCTGAGGAAACGCCCGGCAGCCGTCGGCGCCCAGTAGGCCGGGTAGCTGCCGAAGACCTCTCCGTACCGCCTCCGACTCGGTACGGCGAGGTCTCCGTGCGGTATGTGGGATACCCACCGGTTGCAGGTTCCAAACATCGCGAACCCACGAATTTTCCTTGCCCGGCAAAGAACCTGGTCACAGCCTCGACGAGCAGCGATCGCAGCGCCACGAGCGGCGCGACTTCTTCCTCATGGGCCAGGCGGAACATCCACCTGAGCACTTCGTCGCTGCTTGGGGTGCTTGCCTCGGTCAGCCTGGAACCTTGCAGCGACCCAGCATCCACGACGCTCGACACCCGCCGAACCGCGCCAGCGCCGGCCCTCCCACAGGCGACTCGTGCCACCGAACCGTCAGGATGCTCGCCTCGCTCCAGCCCGCAACCTCGCAGCGGCCCCGCATCCACGGCGCTCGCCAGCCGCCGAGCCACGCCCGCGCCTGGCCCGAGCGCCGGCGGTTCGAGCCGCCGCCCCTCGTGATACTCGCCCCGGGCTGACCTGCCCTGGAACCTCACCGCAACCCGGAACCCACGATGCCCGAAACCGGCCGAACGATGCCACGCCGGCCCGCGCACAGGCGGCACCAGCCGACGAACCTCGGGACACTCGCCTCGCTCCAGCCCGCAACCTCGCAGCGGCCCGGCATCCACGAGGCTCGACACCCGCCCAACCGCACTCGCGCCAGCCCGGACGCAGGCGACTCGAGCCGCCAACCCTCGGAATACTCGCCTCGGCCAGCCTGGAACCTCGCGGCGACGAGGAGTCCACGACGCTCGCCAGCCACCGAACCGCACCCGCTCCGCCCAGGCGCAGGCGTTCGTGCCGCCGCCCCTCGGGATACTCACGTCAATCAGCCCCGCAACCTCGCGGCGGCCCGGCATCCACAGCGCTCGCCAGCCGCCGGACCACGCTCGCGCCAGCCCGGGCACAGGCTACCGAGCCGCCGCCCCTCAAGATGCTCGGCTCAACCGGCCTCGCCGGGAGCCGAGCCGCGGTGCAGCGCGCGGGACACTTTCGCCGACCTGCCACCTCGCCCCGGCAGGGCACACCTGCCGCTCATTCGGGCGGGCAGACGGCCACGCGCGACCGGCACAAGGAGCTCGGTCGCGCGTGGCCTTCAAGGGTCCGGCCCCTGCTCAGGGGGTCGAGCCGTGGTTGGTCTCGGCTGCGCCCGGCAGCCGAGCGATCAGTTGGCCGGAACCGGCTGGCCGCCGAGGGTCACCTGCACCGTGCGGCCGCCGGAGAGGGTGAAGGTGACCTTCTCGTCGGGGGCGCGGGTGCGGATGGCCGCGATGAGCGTGTCGGCGCTGTCGATGGTGCGGTCGTCGATCTTCGTGACGATGTCGCCCGACTTCAGGCCGGCCTTCTCGGCGGGGCTGCCCGACGTGATGTCACCGAGCTGCGCGCCGCCCTGCGGGGCGTCGGCGACCTTGGCGCCGATGAAGGTCTGCGTGGCGTGGCCGGTCTTGATGATGTCGTCGGCCGTGCGGCGGGCCTGGTCGATCGGGATGGCGAAGCCGATGCCGACGTTGCCGCCCTGGGCCTGGCCGCCCTGGCCACCCTGGCCGTTGTTGGGACTGTAGATGGCTGAGTTGATGCCGATGACCTGGCCGTTCATGTTCGCGAGCGGGCCACCGGAGTTGCCCGGGTTGATCGCGGCGTCGGTCTGGATGGCGTCCATGACCGTGGTCTGGTCGGTCTCGTCGCCGCCGGCCTGCACCGGGCGGTGCAGCGAGCTGACGATGCCGGAGGTGACCGTGCCGCTGAGCTCGAACGGCGAGCCGATGGCGACCACGGGCTGGCCGACGCGCAAGTCGTCGGAGCGGCCGAGCTCGACCGGGGTGAGGCCGCTGACGCCGCTGACCTTCACCACCGCGATGTCGGTCGTCGGGTCGCGGCCGACGACGCTGGCGGCGGCCTTCTTGCCGTCCTGGAACACGGCCTGGATCTGGCCACCGTTGGCGGCGACCTCGACCACGTGGTTGTTGGTCAGGATGTAGCCGTCGGTGCTGAGCACGAACCCCGAGCCCTCGCCGGCGGCTGTGCGGCCGGAGACCTGCAGCTCGACGACGCTCGGCGACAGCTTCTGCGCCACCGACTCGATCGAGCCGGCCGGGGCGTTGCCCGTCTGCTGCGCGGGCCGCGGCTGGTCGAGCGCGTTGACCGACGGGCCGGACGAGCCGCCCGTGAGGTAACCGACGGTGCCGCCCGCGACGCCGCCGATCACGAGCGCGATCGCGGCCACGCCCGCCAGCAGCTTGCCGGGGCCGGCCTTCTTCTTCGGCGGGGCCGGCTGAACGTTGTACGTGCCGGGGGCGGCGTACGGCTGCTGCTGCGTGGTCCCGCCGGTGGGCGGGTACGGGTTGTAGCCCATCGGACCGGTCTGTGCGGACTGGGCTCCCTGCGCGGACCACGGGTTCGGCGCGGGATAGCCCGGCGCCTGGTGCGCCTGCTCGCCATACGTGGGCTGCTCGCCGGAGGCGGGCGTCGCGGGGGTGGGCGTCGCGCCAGGGGCGGTGGACTGGCTCCAGGCCGCCTGCCCCTCGGTGCCCGGCTGGGCACCCGGGTTCTGGCGACCCGCCGCGGAGTCGTGCGCGTGGGGGTCGTTCTCGGTCATGTCCTCACCTAAGCTGCCGGGCCTGAGAGGTTCCTGAGCCGAACCTGTGTTTCGGGGATGAGTATGCCGCGGCGGGTACTCAGCCCGCCGCGCGAAGGCGCTGGGCGATCTGTTCGGGCGTGGCGTCGTTGATCCACACGGCCATGCCGGACTCGGAACCCGCGAGGTACTTGAGCTTGTCCTTGGCGCGCAACACCGAGAACAGCTCGAGGTGCAGCCATGCCAGGTCGCGGTCGCGGCGCACCGGCGCCTGGTGCCAGGCGGCGATGTAGGGCAACGGGCGGTCGTAAAGTGCGTCGCAGCGGCGCAGCACGTCGAGGTACACGCGGGCGAAGTCATCGCGCTCGGCGTCGGACAGCGCGGGGATGTCGGGCACCTGCCGGTGCGGCACGACCTGGATGTGCACGGGCCAGCGCGCGGCGGGCGGCACGAACGCCGTCCAGTGCTCACCTTCGGCGATCACGCGGGCGCCGGACTTCTGTTCGGCGGCCAGCACATCACCCATCACCTCGCGGCCGTGCTCTTCGCGGTACGCGCGCGCGACGTCGAGCATCCGCTCGGTTTTCGGCGTGACGAAGGGGTAACCGTAGATCTGGCCGTGGGGGTGCGAGAGCGTCACGCCGATCTCTTCACCGCGGTTTTCGAACGGGTAGACCTGCTCGACACCCGGCGTCTCGCCCAGCGCGGCCGTGCGGTCGGCCCACGCGTCCACGACCAGGCGCACGCGCTCGGGGCTCAGCCGGGAGAACGAGCCGTTGTGGTCACTGCTGAAGCACACGACCTCGCAGCGCGCGCGGCCCGGCGCCGTCGGGACGAGGCCGAGCTCGTCCACAGTGGACGGATCACCGTGTGCGTTCTGGGAGAACGACGGGAAGCGGTTCTCGAACACGACCACGTCGTAGTCGGGTTCCGGGATCTCGGTGGGCCGGCCGGGCCCCGAAGGGTCAAGGGGGCACAGGTCGGCCGGCGGCTTGTACGTGCGCGTCTGCCGGTGCGCGGCCATGGCGACCCACTCGCGGGTGAGCGGGTCGAGGCGGATCTCCGACGCCGCGGCCACCGGCGGGAGGTCGCGGCTGTCCTCGGCGGTGCGCTCGTGCTCGCCGTCGTGGTCGAAGTAGATGATCTCCCGGCCGTCCGCCAGGTGTCGCAAGGTGCGTTTCACGCGTCTTCTGCCTCGAGGTTCTCCGCCGTTTCGGCGATCATCAGTTCTCCCACCCGCTCGGTGAGGCTCTCCCTCGCCGAGTCGGGAAGTCCGTCGTCGGTCACCACGACGTGGGCTTCTTCGAGATCGGCGATGGTGGAGATGCCGACGGTGCCCCACTTCGTGTGGTCGGCGAGCACCACCAGCCGCCGGCCGGCCTCCACGAGCGCGCGGTCGGTTTCGCTCTCGGTGAGGTTCGGGGTGGTGAAGCCGGCGCCCTCGGCCATGCCGTGCACGCCGAGGAAAACGAGGTCCAGGTGCAGCGAGCGCAGGCTGTGCACGGCGACCGGGCCGACGAGCGCGTCGGACGGCGTGCGCACGCCGCCGGTGAGCACCACCGTGCGCTCCGGTTGTGCGGACGCGCGCAGCACGTCGGCGACCTGGATCGAGTTGGTGACGATGGTCAGCCCTGGGATGGGATCGAGGGCGCGGGCCAGCGTCCACGTGGTCGTGCCGGCGGAGAGGCCGATCGCGGTGCCCGGCTTGACCAGGCCGGCAGCGAGTTCGGCGATGGCCTCCTTCTGCGCGCGCTGGCGCACGGACTTCGCCTCGAAGCCGGGCTCGTCGGTGCTCTTGCCGACCACCGAGGTCGCGCCACCGTAGACCTTCTCGACCAGGCCGCGGCCGGCGAGCACGTCGAGGTCTCGTCGCACGGTCATGTCGGACACGCCGAGCCGCGCGACGAGGTCACTGACCCGGACCGCCCCGATCCGGCGCGCCTCTTCGAGGATCACCGCCTGTCGCTGACGTGCGAGCACCACCACTCCTCAAGCACGAACCATCAACCACACAAAATCCTACATGAACAAACATGCGTGGCGTGGGACGTGCCACCCGAGCGGGCGACAGGTCAGCCGGGTGCGCCGGGCAGCCGGATCGTGAACAGCGCTCCCCCTTCCGGGGCGTGCATCGCGTACACAGCGCCGCCGTGGCGCTCGACCGCCTGCTTCACGATCGACAGCCCGAGGCCGGAACCCGGCAGCGTCCGGGCTTCCGAAGAGCGGTAGAAGCGGTCGAACACCTTGGGCAGGTCCTCGTCGGCGATGCCCGGGCCGGAGTCGGCGACCTCGACCACGACCGTGCCGTCGCCCAGCGGCCGCAGCGTGAGCCGCACGCGGGAGCCGGCGGGCGAGAACTTCACCGCGTTGTCGAGGAGGTTGAGCACGGCGCGTTCGAGCGAGCTGTTGTCGCCCGTGAGCACCCACGGCTGCAGGTCGACGTCGAACTCGATGTCGCCTGCGCGGCGGCGGGCGCGGTAGAGCGCGCGCTCGACGACGTCGACGAGCTCGACGCGTTCGGTCTGCTCGCGTGGCTCGTCCTGGCGGGCGAGCTCGACGAGGTCGCCGATGAGCTGGGTGAGCTCGTCGAGCTGGCCGCTGATGTCGGCCTCGATCTCGGCGCGGTCCTCCGCGGGCAGCGTGCGCGCGCCCGGCCGGCTGGCCGAGAGCAGCAGCTCCAGGTTGGTGCGCAAGGAGGTGAGCGGGGTGCGCAGCTCGTGGCCGGCGTCGGCGACGAGCTGGCGCTGCCGCTCCTGCGAGTCGGCGACCGTGCCGAGCATCGTGTTGAAACTCTGGGTGAGGCGGGCGAGCTCGTCGTCGCCGCTCACGGGGATCGGACGCAGGTCACCGGTGGCGGCGACGCGTTCCGCGGCCGACGTGAGCCGATCGACCGGGCGCAGCCCGGTGCGCGCGACGGCGGTGCCCGCCCCCGCGGCGACCACGATCCCGGCGCCGCCCACGAGGAAGAGGACAACGGCCAGCTCGTTCAGCGTGCGTTTCGTCGGCTCCATCGACTGCGCGAGCACCATGGCCTGGCCGTGCCCGGAGGGCAGCGCGACCACGCGCGTGTCCGTGGCCACGTCGGTGCGCAGCGACTGCGGCGACTGGCCCGTGGCCACGGCCAGCTCCAGCGGCCCGTACGGCGGCGGCGAGCCGGCCTGCGGGTAGACCAGCTTGTTGCTGTACGCGTTGAGCTGACCGATCTGCAGGTCAGCACTCGCCAGGAATGCGCCGGGCACCCGCTCGAGCTGCGTCTGCACCTGCGGCGAGGCCACGGCGGCCTCCGCGCGCGCCAGCAAGTTGTCGTCGAGCTGCTGGTAGAGGTTGCTCGACACGATCATGTACGCGCCCAGCGACACGAGCGCCACCGCACCGGCCACGCAGGCGGCGGCCAGCAGCGTCACGCGACCGCGCAGCGAGAAGCGGCGCGTGCCCCAGCGGTCGCCGCGCGGGTCGGTGACGTCGACGGTGGGGATGGCGTTGTTCCCGAGCGCGGTGTTGCCGAAGGCGGGAGTGTCGGTCACGGCGGGGTTTCGCGCAGGACGTAGCCCACTCCCCGCACCGTGTGGATCAGCCTCGGTTCGTTGCCCGCTTCCGTCTTTCGGCGCAAATAACCGACGTAGACCTCCAGCGCGTTGCCCGACGTCGGGAAGTCGTAACCCCATACTTCCTCCAGAATCCTTCCGCGGGTCAGCACGTGCTTGGGATACGAGAGGAACAACTCGAGCAGCGCGAACTCGGTGCGGGTGAGGCTGATCTCGCGGCCGCCGCGGCGGACCTCGCGGGTGCCGGGGTCCAGCGTGAGGTCGGCGAACGACAGCACCTCGCTCGTCTCGCCCTGCTGGGGGTCCGGCACGGCGCGGCGCAGCAGGGCGCGCAGGCGGGCCAGCAGTTCTTCGAGGGCGAACGGCTTGGGCAGGTAGTCGTCGGCGCCGGCGTCGAGGCCGGAGACCCGGTCGGAGACGGTGTCGCGGGCGGTCAGCACGAGGATGGGCAGGTCGTCGCCGGTGCTGCGCAGGCGGCGGGCCACCTCGAGCCCGTCGAGGCGGGGCATCATCACGTCCAGCACCATCGCGTCCGGTCGGTTCGCGAGGATCGTCTCGAGGGCCTGCGCACCGTCGCTGGCGAGCTCGACGGTGTACCCGTTGAACTCCAGGGACCGCCTGAGCGACTCACGGACGGCTCGATCGTCGTCCACCACAAGGATGCGCATGAAGTCAGTCTTACGCAGAGTGCTGAGACCCGCCTAAGAACACACGCAGAACTCACAAAGACTCTGTATCACCCGGGCGCGCGACGGGCGCGTTCCAGTGCCGCCACAGAGCCACCAGCCGAATCGTGACCACCACGGCGGCCGCCACGACCGTGACCAGGGCCGACGGCAGTGGCAGAGCGTGACCGACCGCGACCAGCACCGCCCCGGCGAGCGCGGCCACGGCGTAGATCTCCCGGCGCAGGACGAGCGGGATCTCCCGCAACAGCAGGTCACGCAGCGCGCCCCCGCCGATGCCGCTGGTCATGCCGATCAAGCACGCGGCGTAGGCGGTGGCGCCGGCGTTGAGGGCCACGGTGGTGCCGGCCGTCGCGAACACGCCCAGGCCCAGCGCGTCGGCGAGCAGCACGGCGCGCCGCAGCCGCGCGACCTGCGGGTGGAACGCGAACACGGCCAGCGCCGTCGCCGCGCAGACGGCGAGGTAGGGCCAGTTCGAGAACGTGGTGGGCGGGTGGATGCCGAGCAGGACGTCGCGGATGATGCCGCCGCCCAGCGCCGTGGTGAGGCCCACCACGATCACGCCGAACACGTCGAGGCGTGCCCGGACCGCGGCCAGCGCGCCGGACGCCGCGAAAGCCACGAGCCCGACGAACTCGAGCGCGGTGAGCACCATCTACTGGTCGAGCAGCCCGCCGCGGTAGGCCAGCAGCGCGGCCTGCACACGGTTGGCGGCGCCGATCTTCGAGAGCACCGCGGACACGTACCCCTTCACCGTCGCCTCCGACAGGTGCAGACGTCCGCCGATCTCCGCGTTCGACAGCCCCTGTCCGATCAACGCGACGACCTCGCGCTCCCGCTCGCTCAGGCTGGCGAGCAGCTTGCGCGCCGGCTGCGCGGCCCGCTGCTCGTCGCGGTGGGACTGCACCATGCGCGCCGCCACCCCCGGATCGAGGACGGCGCCGCCTTTGGCCAGGTCACGGATGGCGCGCAGCAGCGCCGAGGGGTCGATGTCCTTCAACAGGAAGCCGTTGGCGCCCAGGCGCAGCGCCAGGCTCACGTACTCGTCGATGTCGAACGTGGTCAGCATCGCGACCATCGGCGGGTCCGGCAGGGCGAGGATCGCCCTGAGCGCGCGGATCCCGTCGTCGGGGGCCCGCATCTTGATGTCGAGCAACGCCACGTCCGGGTGATACCGGCGCGCCACCTCGACCGCGGATCTGCCGTCGCTCGCCTCGCCCACGATCTCGATGTCCGCGGCCCCGGACATCATGGCGCGCAGACCCGTGCGGACCAGTTCCTCGTCGTCCGCGAACATGAGCTTGATCAACGAAGCCCTCCGGCAGCCGGTGGTCGAAGCGGCTCCCCGCTTCCCGTTAAGGAAGATTACCTACTGTTGTTCAAGGTTTCGAAACCAGACACGACCAGGTGAGGCGACTGGTCCGGCCGGGTCCCCGATCGTGCTGGTCCCCGCTGTTCGGGGTCCCCCACACGGGCGACGCCATCCGTCGGATGTTCGTGTCGGCACCGCGGCAGTAGAGCCGACGGCCTGGGCCGGCCAGGTTCCCCCGGCCGCCGATCCCCCACGCCGCCGACCCCACCGAAACGCTCCAGCCAAGATTCGGCCATTCGGCGCCGGTTCGAGAGGTCTGGACAATATTATCGGGCATCTCGAAAATTGTTCCCTGCTTTCCGATCTGACCATTTTCGTGCGATTCCGGGGAAGCCGGAGGGGCAATAGTACTTCCGGTCCCGCCCTGCCAGGTGTAACGCCGCCTCAACTGTGGCCGAGCTTGATCACGACCGGCAATTCTTGCTGGCGACCGCCGAACCCGTTGAAACCCAACGGGAATCGCGGCCGGATCGAACTCCGGGCCGCGCCGTCCACCGTCGGACGACCCGGGCGGCCTCCCTGCTCAGCCGAATTCCCACCAAGGAACGAACGTGCACTTTTCCCGCTCCCCCCGAACTCTCGGGTTCACCGGCCTGTGCCTGGGGTATTTCGCGATCATCCTCGACGGCAGCGTGCTCAACATCGCGGTGCCCGCCCTGCGGCAGGATCTGAACGCGTCGCTCGGCCGCGTCCAATGGGTGATCAACGCCTACACCCTTTGCCTGGCGGCACTGCTGCTCACCGCCGGCGCCCTCGGCGACCGCCGGGGCCTGCGGCACAGTTTCCTCGTCGGCACCGCCCTGTTCACGGCCGCTTCGGCGGCCTGCTCGCTCGCGCCGTCCGTCGATTTCCTCATCGCCGCGCGGGTGGTCCAGGGCGTGGGCGCGGCGGCGCTGCTGCCCGCCACCCTGGCGTTGATCGGCACCCTGTTCCCCGAACGCGCCCGCGCCACCGCGATCTGGGTCTCGAGCGGCGCCGTCTCCGCCGCGGTCGGTCCGCTGGCCGGCGGCGTGCTGATCGACTCGTTCGGCTGGCGCAGCATCTTCCTGATCAACGTGCCGGTCGGCGTCGGCGCGATCCTGCTGGCGCGCAGCGGGATCGTGGAAACCCCTCGCCGCCACCGCGAGGTCGACCGCCTGGGCCAGCTCACGGCCGTGTCGGCGCTCGGCCTGCTCACCGCCGGCCTGATCGTCGCCGGGAGCCGGGGCTGGACCGCCCCGCTCACCCTCGCCCTGCTCGCCGGCGGCCTCGGCTCCGGCATTGCCTTCTGGTTCGTCGAACGCAACGCCCGCGGGCCGATGCTCCCACTGTCCTTCTTCTCGGCCCGCACGCGCTCGGTTGTGACGGCCAGCGCCGGACTCCTGAGCTTCCTCTACTACGGCACCCTTTTCGTGATGTCCCTGTACTTCCAGCAGCTGCGCGGTTGGCCCGCCGGAGAAGCCGGACTGGCGCTCACCCCACTCACCGTCGGGTCGACCCTCGGCCCCCTGGTGCTCTACCGCCCGCTGTCCCGCCGCTTCGGCAACCCCGCCACGCTGTTCGTCGCCTTCAGCTGCTGCGCCGCCGGGATCGCCATCCTCGTCGCCTTCACGAGCGGCTCGTCGTACCTGCCCCTGGCGACCGGCCTGCTGCTCGTCGGTTGCTCCAGCACCCTCGGCTTCTCCGCGGTGACGGCGCTCCTGGTCCCCAGCGTCCCCGCCGCGCTCGCCGGCACCGCCGCGGGCGTCCAGAACACGAGCCGCCAGGCGGGCGCCCTGATCTCCGTCTCGGTCCTCGGCGCCATCCTCAACTCCACCTCCTTCTCCGGACACCTCCCCATCGCCCCCGTCGTCCTCGCGGCGGTCGTCGCACTGGCCCTGCTCGTGGCGGGGTCAGCCGCCCCCTTCGCCCGCCGGACGACCGCGGCCGAGTGCTAAGGTACGGTCGCCGCCCTCGTAGCTCAGGGGATAGAGCACCGCTCTCCTAAAGCGGGTGTCGCAGGTTCGAATCCTGCCGGGGGCACAACTCCCCTGGCCAGAGGGTGTGGCCAGGGGATTTGTTTGCCGGGGGCCCACGCTTAACCCTGGTGTTTGGGAAGTTCAATCGTCGGGCGAGCCGCCAGCGCTGGGCCGACGTCTTCGCCGACAACCCCGCGCTCCAGGTAGTCCTCCTGGGTCGTGCTGATGCGCTCGTGCCCGAGGTAGTCGGCGATCTCGCGCGCCGTCAACCCGGAACCATCAAGGCGACCCCTCCGGGGCCGCGCCGCTACCCGCCGGCACGCGCGGAGCCCCGCCTCCAACACCCCACGCGGCCGGCCCGGCGGTGGCAACGGGGGCCAACGACAGGAAGATTTGGTCAGCACTCAGTAAGTCCACAACGGACTCCGCTGCTTTGAGTACCTGATTTTCGTACCATTGCTCAATGCCATCGACACTTACCCCGACTCAGACCGAGCGTCCATTTCGGACACCCAGCCTGGCGGAAACGCCCCGCCCGGAGTGAGGATGCCGTACGCCGTGAAAGGCGCTCTCGGGTTGTCCAGCGTCCCGAAAGCGCCTTTCACGGCAGGTGGTCAGCTGCTCATTGCTGCCAGGGATCGACGTAGGCGATGGTGGTCATCTCCACCTCCACGCCGGTCTCGAGGCTGCCCGCCGTGGAGCTCTGGCCGGTCACGTAGAACCGGACGCCGTCCTTCTTCGTGGTCATGGCGATCGCGTGGGCGCCGTCCGGGCCGCCGGCCAGGCCGTCGTACCGGCCGAGCCATGCGGCGAAGAAAGCCTGGATGCCGCCGACCACGACCTCCGGCTCGTGCTTGACCCGGACGCAGTGCACCTGTGCCCGGGTTCTCAGTGCCCCCGTCTGCTGATCGCCGCCGTTTCCTCCGGCGGGTCGGGTGTCAGCAGGGAACCCGGAACCGCCCGGCCGGCGGCGCCGAGCTTGTTCATCTTCTTCGGCACCGTTGCGCCCTGGTACTCGAGCGGAGCCGGGGCGAGCGGCTGGTGGATCTCCACGTAACCGCCCGACGGCGAGCGCGTGATGATGCCCGTCTCGATGCCGTGTTCGAGCACCTCGCGGTCGGCGCGCTGCAGGCCCAGGCAGACGCGGTAGGTGATGAGGTACGCCAGCGGCGGCACGATCAGCACGCCGATGCGGCCGGCCCACGTGGTGGCGTTGAGCGAGATGTCGAACTGGTCGGCGATGATGTCGTTGAAGCCCGACAGCTCGATCACCGCGAAGAAGCCCAGCGCCATCATGCCCAGTGACGTGCGCACGGGCGCGTCGCGCGGACGGTTCAGGATGTTGTGGTGCGCGGTGTCCTTCGAGAGTTTCCGCTCCAGGAACGGGTACGACAGCAGCAGCGCAAACAGCACCGGCATGCCCACGGCACCGGGGAAGAACACGGCCGGGATCGTGTAGTTCCCCAGGTAGACCTCCCACGCGGGCCAGATGCGCAGCAGGCCGTCGGCCCACGCGAGGTACCAGTCGGGTTGTGAGCCGGCCGAGACCATCGACGGGTTGTAGGGGCCGATGTTCCAGATGGCGTTGATCTGGAACAGGCCCGCGAGCAGCGAGAGCACGCCGGTCACGATCGTCATGAACGCCAGGGCCTTGAGTGCGAACGCCGGGAAGATGCGGATGCCCACGACGTTCGTTTCCTTGCGCTGCACGCCGGGGAACTGCGTGTGCTTCTGGTACCAGACGATCGCGAGGTGCGCGGCGACCAACACCAGCATGATGCCCGGGATGATCAGGATGTGGACGGTGTAGAGGCGCGGGATGATCTGGTCGCCCGGGAACTCGCTACCGAACACGGCCCAGTGGATCCACGTGCCGATCACGGGGACCGACAGGATGATGCCTGAGAGCGTCGCGCGGATGCCGGTGCCCGAGAGCAGGTCGTCGGGCAGCGAGTAGCCGAAGAAGCCCTCGAACATGCCGAGGATGAGCAGCGTCGCGCCGATCACCCAGGTCGCTTCGCGCGGCCGGCGGAACGCGCCGGTGAAGAACACCCGGCACATGTGCACCATCATCGCGGCGATGAAGATCAGCGCGGCCCAGTGGTGCAGCTGCCGCACGAACAGGCCGCCGCGGACCTCCATCGAGAGGTCGAGCGTGCTCTGGAACGCCCGGGACAGCTGCACGCCCTGCATGTTGGTGAAGGCGCCGTGGTAGGTGACCTCCTGCATGGAGGGGTCGAAGAACAGGGTGAGGTACACGCCGCTGAGCAGGATGACGATGAAGCTGTACAGCGCCACCTCCCCCAGCAGGAACGACCAGTGCGTGGGGAACACCTTGTTCATCTGGTGCCGAAGGCCCTTCGACACGTGGTAGCGGTCGTCGACCCACTTCGCGCCCGCGCCCGCCGCCTCGAGCGCCGGCGGGTCGGTCTTGGTCGGTCTCGTCAGTGAGCTCATGCGATCCTCACTCGCCTCCGCAGGACGGCCACCGCGAACACGGTGCCCATCAACTGGACGACAGCGAGCACCCCATTTGTGACATCCGGCGCCACGATCCACCCGCCGAGCACGAGCGAGACCACCATCGAGACGCTCGGCCGACCGCGCCCGACCGGCCCCGCCTGCGCAGATGCCACCAGACACCGACCCCGGACAGGGCCGGCACCAGCAGCGCCTGGCTCCGGCTCATCCCAGTCCTCCTCCGCCTAGTCAGCCTGTTTATCTGGATTTTTCCTATCCAGATTTACGAGACGGAGATGCCAACATCCTGGTTGGAGACGGGCGCGCGAGGAGGCTCACGCGCCCGTCTCCACAAACTCAGCCGGTCAGCGCCGACGGGTGCTGCGACAACGGCGTCACCGTGATCCGCATGTGCTTGAACAGCGGCAGGTTCCACAGCAGTTCGTGCAGCTCACCGTTGTCCGAGACGTCGAACACACTCAGGTTCGAGTACTCGCCCACGACCCGCCACAGGTGCACCCACTTCCCCTTCCGCTGCAGCTCCTGGCTGTACGCCTTCTCCGTGGCCAGGAGCTCGTCACGAAACGTCGGTTCCAGGTCCAGGGGCAGGCTGACGTCCATCCGCACCGCGAACAACATGCCGGCCTCAGGCGGGGTCGAGCACGAAGTCGTAGCGGACCTCTTCACCGTCGCCGGTGGTGGTCGGCGACAGGATCAGCGCGTCCTTCACGGCGGTGGCGATGTCGTCGCCGACGTGCTCGCCGCCGTCGAAGTACAGCTGGGTGGTGATCAGCTGGTGGCCCGGGGCCGAGACCTTGATGTGCAGGTGCGCGGGCCGCCAGGCGTGCCAGCCGGCCGCGGCGATGAGCGCGCCCGTCGCGCCGTCGGTCGGGATCTGGTACGGCGCCGGGTGGATGGTGTGGATGGAGTAGTTGCCCTCGGCGTCGGTGGTGAAGCGGCCGCGCAGGTTCCACTCCGGGATACCGGGGGCGAACTGCGAGTACAGCCCGTTGTCGTCGGCCTGCCAGAAGTCCACGACCGCGCCCGCGAGCGGCTCGCCCGAGACCGAACGCGTCTGGCCGAAGAACCGCAGCGGCACACCAGCCTCGCCGTCGCGCATCGGCAGCGTGGCGTCGGCTCCGAACTCCGGCGCGCCCTCCACGTAGTACGGGCCTTCGATGCTGCCGGCCGTGCCCGCACGGCTGGCGTTGGCGACCTTTTCGACCTCGTGCTCCAGGAACACGTCGAGGAACAGCGGCCACTCGCCGTCTTCACCGACGCGGATGAGCCACGCCTTGAACGCGTTGTACTCGTCGTAGGTCAGCTGGTGCTTGCGCACGACCTCGTGCAGTGCGGCCAGCGCATCGGTCGCGATGGCGTCCACGCGCGCGGCGTCGGACGCGGCGGAGCCCTTGGCCCGTTCCTGGAACCGTTCGGTCGCCGACGCGCCCGAGGCCGCGGCGGTGGGGGAAACGACTTCGGTCATGGTGCTACCTCTCTTCGTGGTGGGAATCAGTCCTGGCGATAGCGGGCGAGCTTGTCCTCGTCGAGCCGGATGCCGAGGCCGTGGCCCTGCGGCACGCGCAGCTCGCCGTACTCGATCCGCAACGGTTCGGCGAGCAGGTCGTCGGTCATGTCGAGGAAGTTGGACAACTCCCCGGCGCGGCGGGAGGTGCGCTCGAACGCGGCCCCGAACGTCGCCGCGCACAGCGAGCCGAGCTGCCCGTCGATCTGGTTGCCGATCACGACCTCGACCCCCAGCCCGGCGCACTGGCTGAGCACGCGCTGGGAGTAGGTGAAGCCGGTGCGGGCGGTTTTGATGCTCACGCCGTGGGCCGCGCCGGCCAGCAGCTCGCGCGTGACCTCTCCGGGCCGGGTGGCACTTTCGTCGGCGTAGAGCGGGATCCGGCTCTGCGTGGCGAGCCACCGGCGGCCCAGCACGTCGTCGGCCGGGCACAGCTCCTCGGCGAAGAGCAGGCCGACGTCATCGAGCGCCCGCAGCGCGGTGGCCGACTCCGAGGCCGTCCAGCCGCGGTTGCCGTCGATGTAGAGCTCGATGTCGTCACCCAGCCCGGCGCGCAGCGCGCGGCAGACGTCCACGTCGAGGCGCACCGGCCGGCGGCCCACCTTCACCTTGAACGTCGTGATGCCGTAGAGATCACGCACGCGCTCGGCCTCGTCGACCATCTCGCCGGGCTGCGCGAACCCGACCATGTGGCACACGCGCATGCGGTCGGTGTAACCGCCGAGCAGCTCGGTCACGGACACGCCGAGGCTCTGTCCGATGAGGTCCCACAGCGCCATGTCGATCGCGCTCTTCGCGGCCGGGTTCCCCACCGTGCGGTCGAGTTTGGCGTGCACGGCCTCGCGCGCCAGCGGGGACATCCCCAGCAGCTGCGGCGCGAAGATCGAGTCGATCACGGACTTGATCGAGCCCTGGGTCTCGCCGTAGGTGAACGGCCGCGGCGGGGCTTCGGCGACACCCACCAGGCCTTCGTCGGTGTGCACCCGCACGAGGACGTGCGCGGCCGTGTCCACCTCTCCACTCGCGAACCGCAAGGGTTTGCGGTACGGAATGGCGAAGGGAATCGCCTCGATTTCGGTGACTTTCACTTATGCCTCGCGATCCCGTCTTCAGTTGCCTGGTCAACGCCGGATCAGCGGACTGCGCACCACGTGGGTGCCCGCGGCGCGGTCGGCGGAGTCGAAAAAGTCCTCGCGGTAGATGTCCCGCGGGAACAGCCGCGCTTTCATCAGTGCCTTCATCGTGTCCGAGACCATGTCGGGGCTGCCGCAGATGTAGGCGACGTGCCCGCCCGCCCTCGGGTAGTCCTCGGCCAGCAACGCCGGAACGCGCCCGGACCGGCCGTTCCAGTCGTCCCGGGACAGCGCCGGCCGGTAGGTGAACCAGTCGGCTCGGGCTTCGAGCTCCTCGAAGTACTCCCGGTCGTACAGATCGTCCTTTGTGGCCACGCCGTGGTAGAGCGTGACTTCGTGCTCGCCGCCGGATTCGTCGATGTGGCGGATCATCGCCTTGAGCGGCGCCAGGCCCGTGCCCGAGCCGAGCAGCAGGATCGGCTGCGTCCGAAGTGGGCGGAACGAGAACCTGCCGTACGGACCGGAAAGCGTGACCTCGGCACCGGCGGTCAGGTCCTTGAACACCCAGCCGTCGGTGGCGACGCCGTTCTCCGAGCGTTTGAGGTGCAGCTCGATCACGGACCCGTCGGCCGGCGTGCTCGCGATCGAGTACGGCCGCTGGTGCCCGCCCGGCACGTCCAGCAGCACGTACTGCCCGGGGTTGAACTTCATCGGTTCCTCGAGCGCCAGCACGAGCCGGCGCACGTCGGGCGCGATGTCTTCGAGGCTCGCCACCCGGGCACGGAAGTCGCGCACCGGGTGGACCCCGACACCCTCGTCCATGTCGACTTCACCCTCGAGCACCACGTCGCCGCGCGGCTGGGCCACGCAGATCAACGCGGCACCCTCGTCGCGTTCGCTCTCCAGCAGCGCGTACGGCGACGCGTCACCCAGGTCGACCTCGCCGTCGAGAATCTGGGCCTTGCAGGTGCCGCACGTGCCGTGGGTGCAGGCGTGCGGCAGCCAGATGCCCTCGCGCAGGCACGCGTCGAGCACGGTCTGGTCCTCCCGGCACTGGATCTCGGCGCCGATCGGTTCCACGCGAATGGTGTGGGTCGCCACTTCTGATGTCTCCGTTCAGGCCGTGAACTGCAGCAGTGCCTTGTGGCCGATGCCGAGTTCGGTGAGCGCTGTGTCGCCGGTCTCGCCGAGCGGCCGGCCGTTCACCCGCCAGCCCCGCACCGCGGCCGGGTCGAAGTCGGGATCGGAGCCGGCCCACGGGCCGACGACCGTCTCCACGAACTCACCGAACCCCAGCGCCTTCGGCACGCGGAAGCAGGCGGCCGAGCAGAACATCGGGTTGCCTTCCCAGTGCACGTACACGAGCTGGTCGTCGCCGAACAGCTCGGCGCGGTCGGCCGAGGGGAAGTCGTAGTCGTAAAGCGCTTTCACCGGCATGGTCAGACTCCTTGTTCCACGTCGCCGCTGTGCCAGCCGATCCACGACTTGTGGTCGGGCGACCCCTTGTACTCGCCGTTGTCGCCTTCCTGGATCCCGTACCACTCCAGGACTTCCGGCACCGACGGGCCACCGCAGTTGCCCTGGTAGATCTGGTGCACCGGCAGCCACGCCTGCACGAACTTCTCCGGCTCGCGCTCGAAGATCCACTGGCAGCCGTCGCTGCAGGTGTGGAACTGCTCGCCGCGGAACTCGCTGGAGCGGAAGGACGTCTTCGCCGGGTCGTCCTTTTCCGTGAACACCATGGGGATCTGGCAGACCTGGCACAGCTGCGGCAAGCCCTGGAAGAACATCCGGCCGCCGCCGGCCTCGATGCGGTGGTGCTTCTCCCACACCGGGCGGTAGTGCTGGTCGAACGTCTGCGGGTACTGCTCGGCCAGCCACTTCATGTGCTGTTCGTTCGGCGCCTGCGTGGTGAACGAAGCGGCGAACGAGAAGTTGTGCAGCACCTTGTAGACCTCGTGCGACAGCTTGTCCTTCTCGGCGATCGCGTCCTGCACGTGGCGCGGCGGGCGGATGCCGTAGAACTCGAGGTCCGGGAAGAGTCCGCCGAGCATCTGGTCCTCGAAGTAGAGCTCGAACGCCTCCTTCCAGCTCATCACCGGCTTCGGCAGCATGTAGTCCATCATCCCGGCGACCAGCGCGGACATCCGGTACGCGCGCCAGAACCACTTGTCGATCCAGTCCTGGATGATCGGCACGTTGCCCTCGTCCTGCTCCAGCAGGAACTTGATGGCCTCCAGCCCGAGCGTCATGTGCCGGCTCTCGTCCGACTGGGCCGAGAACCCGAACGACATCGTGGGCATGTCACCGTTGAAGCTCGCGCCGCTCATGAACGGCACGAACAGCAGGTTGGTGAGCAGGTACTCGAAGCTGAACGAGATCGAGATCAGGAACTCGAACGGCCCGGCCGTCATGGCGTCGTCGAACAGCGACTTCGGCACCGACAGGTACCACACGCGGTCGTGCATCTTCGACCAGCTGTGGAAGCCGCCGTAGTACTTGTTGTAGTTGCTGATCGTGTGGATCTGCGTCTGGCAGTGGCGCAGCTCGTCCACGCTCTGGCACAGCGCGGCGAACCGGGGCGCCGGGCCTTCGAGATACCTTGCCAGGTAAGCGAAGTGGCGGTGCGCGGCGTACTCCAGCGGGGTGACGCCCTGGATGAACAGCTTGATGGCGTTGAGGTAGCTGGCGTCCGCGAGCCCGAGGTGGCCCTGACTCTGCGCGAACCCGTCGAGCACGGCGTAGAGGCGCTTGTCCTTTTCGGCCTGGTACTTGTAGTACGCGTCCACGGTGAGGCGGAACGGGTCTTCCCAGCCGTCCCAGTCGTGGATCTTGATTCCTTCGTAGCTGGTGTACGGGAAGAGCTGTTCCTTGGTGACGTAACTCGGGTCCCAGTCCAGGTCACGGGTGAGCAGCGCGTAGCGCTCCTTGAGCGGCAGCTTGCGGCGCGGGGTGGTCTGAGTCATGTCCTTAGTGCTCCCACTTCACGATGATCCGGTCGTCGTCCCATTCGGAGAGGTTCCCGGCGAACGAGACGATGGCCAGCTGGAACTCGCCGGTCTCCCACTCGCGGCCGATCTCGCGCTCCACCGTTTCCCGGTTGATCACGATCTGGCCCGCGGCCTGGATCTTCACCAGCCCCGGCAGGTGCCGAACGGTGAGCTCGGGGTTGTCGGCGCGGATGGCGGCGACGAGGCCGCGGTTCTCTTCGGACTCCTGGATGTCGATGCCGACCTGGCGCAGGGTGTCGCTCACGCCGCACCCCCGGTGACCTGCGCCCAGCGCTGCTCGCCGGTGGCAGTGGTCCGCGCGAGCGCGGCGACCGTGCCGGCGTCGGGCAGCTGCGCGTCGACCACGCGCGCGATCTCGGTGGCGGCCTCGTGCGCGAGCGGGTTCCACGTCGCGACGATGCGCGAGAGGTGCTCGCGGTTCTCGGCGCCGTGGTTCTCGTCGCCGGCCCACGCCTTGATCAGCGCGTCGAGCCACTTGCGCTGGTCCTTGAACCAGGTGTGCAGGTACTGCGTGAACAGGCTGTACGCACCGGCGCCGCTGGTGAGCGCGACCTCGTCGAGCTCGCGGTAGAGCACCGGGTAGACCAGGGAGTCGACGAGGTCGACCGCGACCAGGCCTTCCGCCCAGTCCTGCGTGACCATGGCTTCCTCGGTGAAGCGGCGCAGCGGCTGCAAGTGTTCACTGTCGAGCCACTCGCGTTTGGCCACCTGCAGCAGGTCGCCGGTGCCGGCGCCCAACGCGATGCCCACGCGCGAAAGCATCTGCGCGTTGCCGATGCGGTCGAACGCCGCGTAGGTGCAGCACTGTTCCAGCGACGTGCCGTAGGCGAACCGCGCGCCGCCGACGCTCACCATCTGCGCGCCGGATTCGTAGTGGCGCAAGGGAAGGATGGCCGACGTGAGCACCGTGCGCCACGCCGTGGGCAGCTTCGCCAGCAGCTCCCGCTCTTCGAGGTAGGCCATCTGCTTGGTGAACTCGTCGTGCAGGTTCGCGCGGTTGGTCACGTACGGCGTGTAGTAGAACTGGCGTGGATCCGTGTAGCTGTAAGGGTCCGTGAGCTTCAGTGCCGAGTAGTCGGCGTCGTAGAGCTCGCGGTGCTGGTCCCACGTGGGCCGGTAGTGGAAGTTCTCGCGCGGTTCGACGTCGAGCGTCGCCTCGAGGTAGCGGCTGGCCGGCTGGTCGCCGAACCGGTCGATCACGTTCTGGTAGGTCTGCCTCTTCGGCTCGATGACCTGATACCGCAGTTCGTATTGCATCAGTCCTCTTCCAGGTCAGGGTGCGGGAACGGGGGCGCGGTCAGCAGGTTCAGCAACAGCGAACGCAGCTCGTCCTCGCCGGCCAGGCGCCGCGGCGCGTCGTCGGGTTCGCCCGCGATCACGAGCTGGACGGTGGCTTCGCGCCCGGACATCGCGGTGCGGATGCGGGCGCTGCGGTCGGAAAAGCCCACGGTGAAGGCGAGTTCGCCGTCGGCGCTGTCGTCGACGAGGTTGAAGACCGGCCCGTGCTCGCGCAGGATCGCGTTGGCTTCGCACACGAGCTGCTCGGCGAGGGAACGGATGATCACCTGCTCGTCGGTGGCCACGGCGACCGATCTCGGGGCAGCCGGCTCGGTGGCCGGCACGGGGGCTTCCTCCCCGTCCAGCAGCGACTGGACAGCCAGCATGAACGGGGTCACGGCTCCTCCTCGAGTCCGGAATACCTTGTGGTTCCCGATTGTTTCCGACGGATTCGGAAATGAGAAATACCTGGAACTTCCGGATCGATAGCCGTGGCTTATCAATCGGAAGGGGTCAGCGCGGCCCGCCGAGCAGCGAGTGCGCGCGCGAAAGCACCTTGGCGACGTGCGGGGACAGGTCGTCGGCCCGTGTCGCGGCGGCCAGCTGAACCTCGCGAGTGGTGCCCGCCAACGGCCGGTACTGCGAGCCGGTGATCTGCAGGTGCCGCACCGACGCGGGCACGAGCGCCACGCCGAGCCCACCCGCCACGAACGAGACCAAAGTGGACGTCTCGCCGACTTCCTGCACCACGGACGGCACGAAACCCGCCTGCTGGCACGCGTCGAACACGGCGTCGTAGACCACCGAACGGTGGCGGGAGGGGTAGCCGATGAACGGCTCGTCGCGCAGGTCGGCGAGGCGCACGGTGTCGCGTTCGGTGAGCGGGTGGCTGGCGGGCAGGACCGCGATCAGCGGCTCACGGCGCAGCACCTGCACCACCAGCCCCGGCTCACGCACGGGCGGGCGCAGGAAACCGATGTCGAGGGTTTCCTCCACCAGCGCCGTCACCTGGTCGGGCGTGAGCATCTCGCCCTTGAGGTCGAGCTCGATGCCCGGGAAATCGCGCCGCAGCACGCGCGCGAGGGAGGGCAGCAGCTCGTAGGTGGCCGAGCCGGTGAAGCCGATGGCCACCCGGCCCACGTCGCCCTGGGCGACGCGGCCGGCTTCGAGGCCGGCCGCGTCGACCGAGGTCAGCACCGCGCGGGCCCGTTCGAGGTACCGCTGCCCGGCCGGGGTCAGCTGCACCTTGCGGGTGGTGCGGGTGAGCAGCTCGACGCCCAGCTCGGCCTCGAGCTGCTTGATCTGGTGCGACAACGCGGGCTGGGCGATGTGCAGCCGGTCGGCGGCGCGCCCGAAGTGGCACTCCTCGGCGACGGCGACGAAGTACCGCAGGTGCCGCAGCTCCATCGCGCCTCACCGTCCTCGCCCATCGTGCGCGGCTCACGCCGCGATCGGCTCGTATTCGGGCCAAGCCGACTGCGGACCCGCTTGGTTCAGCAATTCTGCCGGATCGTCGACCGGAGGGTAGATCCACTGCTGGTTGATGGTGTGTCTGAGGTCCTTCGCGAGGTGCTCCGTCAGCTGCACCTCACGGTCCCAGCCCGACGTCACCACCGCACCCGCCGGCCCCAGCGAGAGGCAGGTGACGTACGGCGCCGGCTCGAACCGGACCAGGGCCTCGTCCAGCAGGTCGGCGGCGACATTGTGCCCCGCGACCTTGCCCTGGGGAAGGGCGTGCTGGCAGCTTTGCCTGACCACGCAGCCCTCGGTGGGCGAGAGCGCGGCGGCCGTGTCGCCGGCCGCGTACACCCGGGCACACCACGAACCCGCAGGTACTCGTCGACTTCCAGGCGGCCGAGGTGGTCCTTTTCCGCCGCGATGAACGACGTGAGGGGGCTCGCCGTCATGCCGGCCGCCCACACGACCGTGGCGGTGGGGATGACCGTGCCGTCGGACAGGTGCGCCTCGTCGGGCGCCACCGCCTGGAGGCTGACTCCGAGCCGCACCTCGACGCCGAGGTCGGCGAGCGCCTTCTCGATCGCCGGGCGCGGGCCTTCACCCAGCTCGGGACCGACGGCGTCGAGGCGCTCCACGAGCACCACCCGGCCGGTTTCGTTCAACCGCCCGACGAGCTCGGTCGCGATCTCCAACCCGGTGAACCCGGCGCCGACGACCACGGCCGTGAACCGGCCGGGCGCGGCTTCGCGGTCGGGCAGCCGGCGCAGGTGCGCGTCGTGCCTGGCCGCGCCGGTGAGGGTGTCGATGTCGAAGAGGTACTCGGCGCCGGGCAGGCCGGGCCGCACGACCTGGCTGCCCGAGGCGAGCACCAGGCGGTCGTAGGGAAGGGTTTCGGTGGTGCCGTCGCGGCGGACCGCGGAGACCGTGCGCGCGCCGGTGTCGATACCGACCACCGTGCCGGCCACGCGGCGCACGCCGATCGGGCCGAGCACCCGGTCGAGCGGCACACGCATGCGGTCGGGATCCTTGACATCCGGGTTCTCCTCCCAGGGCCACACCGACCACTGCTGGTCAGCGGTCGGTGCCGTCGAACGATACAAATCTGGATATCTGATGCCAAGGTTCTGGGTGACCGACAGCTGCCGACGGTCGATCGATGCCCAAAATGTGACCGGGAAAGGACAGCTTCGGTCGATCACCCCGATGGAGAATCCTCAACCGGGCACCCTGCCGGTACCGTGAGCACCGACTTCCCGGGGCGACTGGATCGCCGAAGGCCTGCTGCTCCACCTGCCCGCGGCCGTCGAGACCACGCTCATCTCCGCACTGGACCGCCTTTCGGCGCCCGGCAGCCACGTCGGCCTCGAAACGTTGCCCGGCCAGGACTCCCTGCGCGACCACGCCCTCTTCGACACCACCCCGGAACAAACCGGCTCCCACCTGGGCACCCTGTTCGACGCCGACCCCCGCCCGGACACCCCGGCAGCCCTGCGCGCCGCCGGCTGGACCCTCACGACGTCCCCGGTGGACACCTTCACCCAGCGCTACGGCCGCGGCCCGGACCCGACGATCCCGGGGCCGATCTTGTTCTCGCGGTTCACGTTCGGCTCGAAATCGGCCTGACGCCGCCACGAAGGTGGGAGAGGGCCGTCACAACCGAAAAGCTCAGGCGCCGTACTTGCTGGTGCACGTGGCGACCGTCGGCGACGTGAAGCCGTCGCGGAAGGCTTCCACGCGGGCGAAGCCCGAGGGGACCGTGGTGCCCGACGGGTCGGACGCGATGACGCTCTTCGGGGACAGCAGTTCGGCGATCGCTTCGTCCAGGTCACCCGGCGAGAGGGACAGGGCGGCCTGCTTGTCGGGCAGCAGGGTGCCCGCCCAGAGGCCCGTGAGGCACGACGTGAGCTGGCCCGTGGCGGGGGTGTCGAGCGGCAGGTCGTAGGCCTTTTCGACCGCCAGCGCGTAGCGCGAGGCCACTTCGGCGAACGCAGCGAAGTCTCCGATGCCGCCGGTGGAGCCCTTGGCCGGCGGGGTGCCGATGCGGCGCAGGGCGGTCAGGTCGACCGACACCGTGTCGGTGGACGGGCAGTACGCGGCCGGTGAGGTGACGCGAGCGTCCGAACAGGACGTCACGTCCGTGGTGAGCTGGGGGGCGCCCTTCGGGAAGGCCTTGCGCAGGCTGGTTTCCAGATCCTGGAGGTTCTGCTGGTCGTCGACGTCGAGGTTGCCCTTGCCGTCGCCCGTGTCGAGGTCCTTGGAGGAGAAGGGAAGCTGGCTGGTGCGGCTCACGACCTCGGCGTTGTCGATGGCGGCGCAGCGCTTCGGGCCGTCGGTGAAGCCGAACTGGAAGGCGGACACGCGGTCGAACGCGCTGCCGTGGGCGCCGGCCGTGTCGAAGCTCGAGCCGGCGGAGTCGCGGATGAAGAAGAGGGTGGCCATGATCTGGTTGAGGCCCGTGCCGGTGGAGACCTGGAAGTGCGGAGCGTTCCCCTCGGCGACCCAGCGGAAGAACGTGCCGGCGTAGCAGTCGGCCTGCTGCTCCTTCACGATCGACGGCGTGTTGGGCGAGAGGCCCAGGCGCGTCTGCACGGCGTGGCCCAGCTCGTGCGCCAGCACGGCAACCACGGACATCGGGCCGAACGAGTCGTTCAGCATCGGCAGCAGCTCGCCGCGGTCCCACGCGACGAGGTCACCGGAAGGGCAGTAGAACGCGTTCACGAGGCCGGCCGTGCTCGAGCCGCACAGGTTCAGGGCCTGGCCGCGGGAGTCATAGGAGATCAGCTGGCCCACCGGCTGGTAGTCCTTGCCGAAGTTCTCCGGCAGCTGCTCGGTCCAGTACTGCTGCACGTCGGCGACGGCGTTGGCGGCGAGCTTGTCGATCGCGCCCCCGTCGGTGTTGGCGACGGGGAGGTCGGTGTCCGCGACGCCCGCCTTGGGGCCGCTCGGACCGTCGGTGATGGCGAGGCCGGCGACCTTGGTCGGATCGGTCCGGTCGATGACCGCACTGCCCAGGACGGCCGTGGTGCACCCGGCCAGCAGCACGGCGCCCGCGACCAGCGTCGCCACCCAAGTGAACCGCGAAGTCATAGCTCCTCCAAGGAAAAGAGCCGGTGCGGCCACCCTGGCCGCACCGGCTCGAAGTAAATCAGGCGCTGAACTTGACCGACTCGATGGCGTTGTCGAACGCGGTCCCGGTGAAGTTGGTGTCACCGTTGACGACCATCGACTGGCCGGTGCAGCCCGGACCGGTCCACACCTTCAGCGAACCCTCGACCACGATGGACGAGGCCGAGTCCTTCTGGCTGAGGTCCTGGCAGGCCTTGTCCTTGGCCGGGTCGAACGAGACACCCTCGGCGGACGAGGACTGCTGGTCGTCGCCCGCACCGTCGAACAGAATCGCGCTGGTGGCGGCCTTGGAGTTGCCGGCCGAACCCGAACCGGTGTCGGTGCCGGTTCCCGTGCCGGTCCCGGTGCCCGTGCCCGACGTGTCGCCGGTCGAGCCGTTGTTCTGCGAACCGGTCTGCGTGCCGGTGTTGTTCGGGTCGCCGAGAACCTTGCCGCCCTTCGGGTTCAGGGCGTGCCACGTGCCGCCGACGTTCTGGCCGTTGATGTCGCCCTTCTTCTTGTCACCGGAGAACCGGTACATCGGCCAGCCGCCGAGGGTCAGCTGCAGCGAGCCGTCCTCGCGCTTCACCACACCGATGTCGGATCCGTCGATGCTCCCGGGCAGGATGACCTTGGTGCCCTTCACGACGAGCAGCGGCGGCCACTTGGTCGAGCAGCCGTCGCCCGCGTTGCAGTTGGACTTCGAGGGGTTCGGGGTGTCCTTGTCGAAGCGGTAGAGCGTCCGCCCGGCACCGTCCCGCACCACGTTCTTGAGACCGCCGACGGTGGCGACCGAAAGCTTGATCCACTGGGTCTTGGTCGACGTCGGGGCGCTCGCCGGGGCGTAGTCGCCGGTGCCGGCGGCGGGCTTGGGAGCGGCAGCTGCGGCAGCGCCCGACAGCAGCTGGATGCCGCCGAGGTCGCTTCCGCCACCGGCGGCGCTCGCCGTGCCGGAGGTCTCGCCCCCGCTGCAGGCCGACAGCAGGGTGGCGCCGGCCGCGACGAAGGCCGCGAGGAACATGGCTTGCTTGCGGAACATGGTTCTGGCTCCTAAGAATTCGGGCCCGGCCCCAGGGCGTTTTTCCGAGCCGGTGATGCCCATGACACGGGGCTCGCGGCCTGTCCGGTTCACGCGAGTTCGGAAATTTTTCGAGCTCCTCGTTTGCCCAGTTCAGGGTGAGTGTCGACTTCGGACAGTCCGAAAGGGCTGGAAAATCGGGCAACCGCCAAGGGGACGATCGGGAAACGGCACCCGCTCGACGCTGCGGTGCCGGCGGGACAGGCATGCGGTCATGACCCAGTTCGGACCTGTCGAGGCGCACCTCGCGGGCGAGTAGGTCGGCCTCAGTGCGCGCGGCGGCGCTGGGTGCTCGCGGCGGCAACCGGCCCGCGTCCACCGAGCGGGTCGTCGAACGGGTGTGGCCTGACCGGACGCTGCGCGCACCGGCTCCTCGCCGGTTACCTGTCCCGGCGGCCGAGGGCGTCGAGATCAACCACGCTCCCAGCGGCGACGTGATCACCGTGCCGACAGTGTCGACGTGTCGCGGTGCCGTGCACTCGCCACGCGGGACGCGAGCGGAGCTGTTCAGCGGACGGCCGTGCCCGAGCCGCCGGCCATCGCGGCGTCAGCTCGGACCGCTTGGCGTCGCGCCCCACGAACCGCCGCGGCGGCGCGGGGAGGCTGACGCGGCACGCGCGGCTCGCGGGAGGCGCCGAGCGCGGGGGCGGCGGCGAGCATGCCGCTGGTGCAGCACGGCCGAGGTCGGTGCCGTACTCCGGCGGCGGGTCCGGTCGTGGTGCTCGACCGCGCCCGCCCCCGGCGAGGGAGCGGGCGAGCATCATCCGCTCGTCGAGCGGGAAGGCCGCGGGGCGCGCGTGTCGTGCAGCGTGTTCGGCCCAGGGGTGACGAGGCCGGCGTCGGCCGAGGTGCAGGAGACAGCCCCTACCCGCAAGACCCTCACGCGGTGGACAACCGGGCACCGCGCACCCGTGATCCGCGTCTCGTCCGCTACGGGTTGCGGGCCGCCACGCGGCGGGTGCGGCGGTGCTGCGGAGGGCGCCGCACGACGCACGTCGGGTGCAGCACGCGGGGCGCCGGGCGGGTGGCCGCGCGGTGTGCGCGGTTCAGCCAGAGGACGTCGCGGCCGAAGGACCACACGAGTGCCACCAGGGCGACGACGGCGACGGCCGAGCCGGCGACGTGCGGCAGCAGGCCCGAGCCCGCGGCCACCAGCAGCACGCCCTGCAGCGCGGCGACGACCTTGCGCGCCCGGCTGGGCGGCAGCGCGCCGTTGAGCCACGGCAGTGCCCACGAAGCCGCGACGAAGGCGTAACGCATCAAACCGATCGCGAGTACCCAGTAGCCGAACGTCGACGCGGCCAGCACGCTGAGCACCAGGATGAGGAACGCGTCGGACTCCATGTCGAACCGCGCGCCGAGCGCCGAGGACGTGCCGGTGCGGCGCGCGACCTGCCCGTCGACCGCGTCCAGCGCGAGCGCGACCGAGGCGAGCGGCACCAGCACGGCGAGGGGGGCTCCCGCGTTCAGGTGGTCCGCGACCAGCGCCGTGACGCCACCGATGAGGATGGCGCGCGTGAGCGTGACGTGGTCGGCGGGGCCGAGCGAGCGGGCGCCCGCCTTGCGTGCGGCGCCCGCGAGCAGGGCCCACAGGCCGACGGTGAACACCAGACCCGCGATCCAGCCGGCGGCACCGAGGCCGACGGTCAGAGCGAGCACGCCCAGCAACACCACCTGGGCTCCGGCCCCCGCGGCCTGTTGCCGAACGAGTGAACCCATGGTGGAAGTTGATCGTGTAGTGGTGGTGACAGCCATATCGCCTCGATCTCGCGGCAGAGGAGGACATCCATGACACGTACGGCACAGGCCTTCTGGTTCAAATCCGCTGGAACCGGCGAGATCCGGACGGCGGAGGTGCCGGCGCCCGGAGCGGACGAAGTGCTGGTCAGGACCCTGTTTTCCGGCATGAGCCGCGGCACGGAAAGTTTGGTGCTGCGGGGCGGTGTGCCCGAGAGCCAGCGCGAGGTGATGCGCGCGCCGTTCCAGGAGGGTGACTTCCCGTTCCCGGTGAAGTACGGCTACCTGAACGTCGGGCGGGTCGAGGCCGGGCCGGGTGAGCTGCTCGGGCGCACGGTGTTCAGCCTGTTCCCGCACCAGACCGAGTTCGTGGTGCCGGCTTCGGCGGTCACCGTGGTGCCCGACGACGTGCCGGCCGCGCGGGCCGTCCTCGCGGGCACGGTCGAGACGGCCGTGAACGCGCTCTGGGACGCCGCGCCGCTGGTCGGCGACCGGATCGCGGTGGTGGGGGCCGGGATGGTCGGCAGCAGCGTCGCGGGGCTGCTGTCCCGCTTCCCGGGCGTCGACGTCCAGCTCGTGGACACCGACCCGGCGCGCGCGAAGGTGGCCGAGGCGTTCGGCATCCGGTACGTCCACCCCGACGACGCCGAGGGCGACCTCGACCTCGTCGTGCACGCCAGCGCGACCGACGCGGGGCTCGCGCGGTCGCTTGAGCTGCTGGGCCGCGAGGCGACGGTGGTCGACCTCAGCTGGTACGGCGACCGCCGCGTGAGCGTGCCCCTGGGCGAGAACTTCCACTCGCGGCGTCTGACCATCCGCAGCAGCCAGGTGGGCACGGTCTCGCCGACCCGCTCGGCGCGCCGCACCTACGGCGACCGCATGGCCACCGCCCTGCGGCTGCTGGCCGACCCGGCGTTCGACGTGCTCGTGACCGGCGAGACCGCGTTCGAAGACCTGCCGGACCTCATCTCCCGCCTCGCCGGCGGGGACCTGCCGGGGCTCGCGCACCGGATCGTGTACCCCTGAATACGTAAGGAGAAACGCATTGTTCAGCGTCACCGTCCGCGACCATATCATGGTCGCCCACAGCTTCCGCGGCGAGGTGTTCGGCCCGGCGCAGAAGCTGCACGGCGCCACGTTCGTCGTCGACGCCACCTTCCGCCGCACCGACCTCGACGCCGACAACATCGTCGTCGACATCGGCCTCGCCACCCAGCAGCTGGGCGCCGTGCTGGCCGACCTCAACTACCGCAACCTCGACGACGTCCCGGAGTTCGAGGGCATCAACACCTCCACCGAGTTCCTCGCGAAGGTGATCGCCGACCGCCTCGCCGACCTCGTGCACGCGGGCGAGCTCGGCGAGGGCGCCCACGGCCTGTCGGCGATTTCGGTGACGCTGAACGAGTCCCACGTCGCTTCGGCCGGGTACGAGCGTTCACTTTGACCACAGTGGATCCGTCCGGTTACGCACCGGAGTGGTTGCGGCTGCGCGAAGGCGCGGACGCTCGCGCACGCTCGGCGTCCCTTGTGGACTCGCTCGCGGTGTCCGCGCCCGTCGTGGTGCGCGATCTGGGCTGCGGCACCGGTTCCATGAGCCGCTGGCTCACGGGCCGCCTGCCGCACCCCCAGCGCTGGATCCTGCACGACCAGGACCCGGCGCTCGTGCGGCTGGCCGTCGCGAGCGTGCCGTCGGCGACCGGCTCGGTCCTCGACGTCACGCGGCTGACCGCCGACGACCTCGCGGACACGTCGCTGGTCACGGCGTCGGCCCTGCTGGACCTGTTCACGGCCGACGAGATCCGCCGTCTGGCCGACGCGTGCGCCGGCGCTCGGGTGCCGGCGCTGCTGACGCTGTCGGTGGTCGGGCGCGTCGCGCTCACCCCGACGGACCCGCGTGACGAGGTGGTGAGGGCGGCGTTCAACGCGCACCAGCGCCGCGCCGACCGGCTGGGCCCGGATGCCGTCGCGTTCGCCGCCGCGGAGTTCGAGGCGCGCGGCTTCACGGTGCACCGCGCGGCCACGCCGTGGCGACTGGGCGCCGATGAGGCGGCGTTGATCGAGACGTGGTTCGAGGGTTGGGTTTCGGCGGCCGAGGAGGAGAACCCGTCGTTGGATTTGTTGACTTATCGCCGGGCGCTCGACGCGGTGGTGGTCGAGCACGAGGACTTGCTGGCGTTGCCGTAGCTGGATTTGCCGGGCTCGGCTTACTCGCCGCTTTCGCGCCGTGCCTTCGCCCGCCGTTTCCCCTCGTGCATCGCAGCGACGCGCGCGATCGGGATCGTGTGCCCCTCGGCCACCAGGTCCTCCGGAAGCACCTGCGGCTCAGGCATTTCCGCCGCCCACGGATCCGCGTCCCCGAGCAGGTCGAGTGCCGTGTGGACGGTGAAGTCCTGAGGCACCACGTCGTCGGCGTCGGACCACGGGATCGGGAACGACACGGTGAGCCCGGGCCGCACGCGGGGACTGTAGGCCGCGACCACGGTCGCCCCGCCGGCACGGGTCGAGTCGAGGAACACCTTGCCGTGGCGGTCTTCGCGGATGAAGGCCGTGGTCGCCAGGGCCGGGTCGAGGCGTTCGGCGCGGGCAGCGACCGCGCGGGTCGCGGCGGCGACGTCGTCGTGCGCCTGGCCGGGAGCCAGCGGCACGAACACGTGGACACCCTTGGAACCACTCGTTTTCAACGCGCCCGCGAGCCCCGCGTCGGCCAGGGCCTGACGGACCAGGCGCGCCGCGGCGACGGCGATCGCGAACGGCGCGCCCTCCGGCGGGTCGAGGTCCATGATCAAGTGGGTCGGCCCCTCGGAGTGTTCGACAAGCGTCAGCGTGGGGTGGTATTCGATCGCCCGTTGGTTGCCGAACCACAGCAGCGTGGGGCGATCGTTGCACAGGGCGTAGGAGACTTCCCGCTTGGAGCTCTCCGCCCACAGCTTCACGCGCGGCACCCACTCCGGCGTGTACTTCGGCAGGTTCTTCTGCATGAACGCGTCCTGCCCCCGCAGCACCCGCACCACGGACAGCGGCCGGTCGTGCAGCACCGGCAGCAGCCGGGAAGAAACCCCGTCGAGGTAGTCGACCAGGTCACGTTTGGTCGCCTGCGCGTCGGCGAACAGCGGCTGGTCGAGATTGGTCAGTGAGACACCCTCGCGTACGTCGTCGCTGCTCATCGGCCTACCTTCGCCCACCCCGCGGGCGCCGGTCAACCACCTCACACGAGCGGACGACCCGCCCGGCGGCGCTTGCGGAGGTCGCGTAGGTACGCGTTGTACGGAAACCGCTGCACCCCGCGAGGCAGCCGCCGCACCACGCGTCCGACCACGCGCGTGAGCTGGTCGAACCTGCGCTGATCCTGTTCGGTCCACGACAGGTTCATGTGCTCCCGGAAACAGATGGGCAGGAACCCCGTCGTGACGAACCGGTGAAACTTTCCGAACACGAACGGCACGGGCTGGGGCAGGAACCGCAGTTCGACGATGTCCGTGAGGTAGGCCCGCAGGCGATCGTCGATGTGCACGCGCGCCAGCCCCTCCGCCCAGTACTTCGCGAACGCCTCACGATCGTCCGGCCACATCCCCGGCCGCACCTGCAACGTCGTCCCGAGCACCACAGCCTCGTCGTACAGCCCCGCCGGCGCCGGCCCCCCGAAAAACGCGGTGTGCACGTCCTCCAGTCCCTTGTAGAGACACGCCGCCACCCACAGCTGCAGCTCGGGGTCGAACGCGTTGTACCGCACCGGACTATCCACTGTGGACCGCACCTGTGCGTGGGAGCCGTTGACCGCCCTGCGGTACGCCTTGCGCTCCTCATCGGTCCCGAACGCCGCCACCGCAAGGTAGGTCCCCGTGGTGCGTGCGCGCTTGAGCGGGTGCTTGAACACGTTGCCGCTCTCGACCCGGCTCTCCAGCACGCCGTAGCCGACCTGCGGCCACCCGAGCTGCATGATCACGTTGGCGCCCCCGGCCATCAGGCCGACCCCGACCATCGCCCGCTCGAGCACGTCACCCATCGCGCACCTCCGCTCGCGATCAAGGAAACGCGACTGTTTACCACACGTCAAGAGCCCACCACGGCAGTGATCTCCGCCGCACAACCGAGGGGACACCCCCGTGCCACGGTTCACGCTGATCTAACGTGGTCGCGGAGTCGCCAGCGGGGGCGGCCCGCTCCACGAACGGGCCGTGCGAACACCACTGCCGTTCGCCGGGCGGAAAACCGCCCCGGGCGTGACCGGGCCGAGTGAAGTCAGGTCGTGTTCCGTGCAGAAGGTGTTGTCCCGGCCCTCGTGGCTGTCGCCGAAGGTCGCGCGCGTCGAGATCCTCGGTGGTCTGGTCGTGGCGCTGGCCCTGATCCCCGAAGCGATCTCGTTCTCGATCATCGCCGGCGTCGACCCGCGCGTCGGACTCTGCGCCTCCTTCACGATGGCCGTGGTCATCTCCATCGTCGGCGGCCGCCCCGCGATGATCTCGGCCGCGACCGGCGCGATCGCCCTGGTCGTGGCCCCGCTCGCGCGCGAGCACGGCCTCGGCTACCTCGTCGCGACCGTGATCCTCGGCGGTCTGGTCCAGATCGTCCTCGGCGCGCTCGGCGTGGCGAAGCTGATGCGGTTCGTGCCGCGCAGCGTGATGGTCGGCTTCGTCAACGCCCTGGCCATCCTGATCTTCCTGGCTCAGCTCCCCTCGCTGATCGACGTGCCGTGGGCCGTCTACCCGCTCTTCGCGGGCGGGCTGCTGCTCATGATCTTCGTACCCAAGCTCACGAAGGTCGTCCCCGCGCCGCTGATCTCGATCGTCGTGCTCACCGCGCTCACGATCGCCGCCGGCATCGCGGTGCCGACCGTGGGCGACAAGGGTGCACTGCCGTCTTCGCTGCCGGTGCCCGGCGTGCCCGACGTGCCGTTCACGATGAGCACGCTCACCCTGCTCGCGCCCTACGCCATCGCGTTCGCGCTGGTCGGGCTGATGGAGTCGATGATGACCGCGCAGCTCGTGGACGACATCACCGACACCCGCTCGAACAAGACCCGCGAGGCGATCGGCCAGGGCATCGCCAACGTCGTGACCGGCATCTTCGGCGGCATGGGCGGCTGCGCGATGATCGGCCAGACCATGATCAACGTCAAGACCGCCGGCGCCCGCACCCGCTTGTCGACGTTCCTGGCCGGCACGTTCCTGATCATCCTGTGCATCGTGTTCGGCCCGCTCGTGTCCCGCATCCCGATGGCCGCGCTGGTGGCGGTGATGGTGCTGGTCGCGTTCGGCACGTTCGACTGGCACAGCATCGCGCCCGCCACGCTGAAGCGGATGCCCGCCGGCGAGATCGCGGTCATGGTCCTCACCGTCGCCGTGGTGGTGGCGACCAGCAACCTCGCGATCGGCGTGGTGGTCGGCACGATCACCGCGATGGTGATCTTCGCCCGCCGCGTGGCGCGCCTGGTCGACGTGACCGCGGCCGTGGACCCCGACGGCGGCCAGGTCGTGTACGCGATCACCGGCGAGCTGTTCTTCGCCTCCAGCAACGACCTCGTCACGCGCTTCGACTACGCCGGCGACCCCGACCACGTCGTGCTCGACCTCACCGACGCCCACATCTGGGACGCCTCCACCGTCGCCGCGCTCGACGCGATCACCACGAAATACGAGGCCCGCGGCAAAACCGTCGAGATCGTCGGGCTCAACACCCCGAGCGCCCGCATGCACGGCCGGCTTTCGGGCGAGCTCACCACGCACTAGAGGACCGAGCGGGCGAACTCGATCAACGCACGCGCGGCGGGACCGCTCGGCCCGTCGGCCCGCCACGCCAGCGCCAGCTGCCCGCGCAGCCGCGGCCGCAGCTGCAGTGCGTGCAGCTCCGTGGAGTAGTACCGCGCCAACGACTCGGGCACGATCGCCACGCCCAGACCACGCATCGCCAGCTGCGCCAGCACGTTCGGGTCGCTCGCCTCGATCGTCACGCGCGGGTGGATCCCCGCCGTCGCGAAGGCGCGGTCGAGCACCCCGCGCACGCCGGTGCCCTTCGGCAGGCAGATCAACCCGGGGCCGGACAGGTCGGCCAACGTGACCTCCGTGCGTGATGCCAGCGGATCGTTCGCCGCCGTGACCGCGACGACGGCCTCGTCGAGCACGACCTGAGTGGCCAGCCCCGCCGGCACTCCGTCGGCGAGGCCGATCACGGCGACGTCGAGCCGGCCTTCGCGCAGGGCTTCGACCATGACGTCGGAGTTGGCCTCACCCAGGGTGATCTCCACGCCGGGGTGGCGCTCGGCGAAACCGGCGAGGAAATCGGGCAGCGCGACCGGTCCCGCCGACGTCACCATCCCCATCGCGACCTGCCCGCGGACCAGACCTTCGTGCTCGGCCACCGTCTCGCGCACGGCGGCCACCGCGGCGAGCGCCGCCCGCGCGTGGGGCAGGGCCGCGGCGCCGACGTCGGTAAGCCGCACCGCACGAGCGGACCGGTCGAACAACGGCTGCCCCAGCTCGCGTTCCAGCCGCCGGATCTGCGCGCTGACCCCAGGCTGCGCGACGTGCAAGCGAGCCGCCGCGCGCGTGAAGCCGGCTTCTTCGGCGACGGCCACGAAGTACTCGAGCTGGTGCAATTCCATAAGCATTGATTCTAGCTCGTGGAAGTACTATCTCTTGGACTTCTCGAAGGCCGCGCAGCACGCTGGAGGCATGCAAACCTTCACCCCAGGCCAGCGTGGCTACCGCCAGGAAATCGCCGGATTCCAGACCGGCATCGAGTCCACGCCGAAGCTCGTCGTCGCCGCCACTTCGGCCGACGACATCGCCGAGGCCGTACGCCACGCCGCGGCCCACCACCTGCCCGTGGCCGTGCAGGCGACCGGACACGGGCTGCGTGCCCCAGCCGAGGGGGTGCTGATCTCGACACGGCGGATGACCGGCATCGAGATCGAACCGGCCCGCGCCACCGCCCGGGTCGAGGCGGGCGTGACGTGGGGCGCGGTGATCACCGCCGCCGCGGAGCACGGGCTCGCGCCCCTCAGCGGCTCGGCGCCCGGCGTCGGCGTGGTCGGCTACACGCTCGGCGGCGGCTTCAGCCTGCTCGGCCGCCGCTACGGCCTTGCCGCCGACCACGTGGTCTCCGCCGACGTCGTGACCGCCGACGGCACGATCGACCGCACGACAGGCCTCGGCGAAGGCGTGGTCACAGCACTCGAGTTCGGGCTCGTGCCCGTGACCGTGTTGTACGGCGGCGGCCTGTACTTCGACACCCCGAAGCTGCCTGAGGTCCTGCGCGCCTGGCGCGACTGGACCGCCGACGCCCCCGAAACGCTCGCCACGTCGCTCGCCCTGATCCCGTACCCGGACCTGCCAATGGTGCCGGAACCGTTGCGCGGCAAGCACATCGCCCACGTCCGCGTGGCCTACCTCGGCGCCGACGGCCCGCGGCTGGTCGCGCCCCTGCGCGCGCTGGGACCGCTCGTGGACACGCTCGAACCCCTGCCGTTCACCGAATCCGGCTCGATCGCCGCCGAGCCGCCGCACCCCCACGCGTACCTGGGCGACAACCGCGTGGTGGCGCAGCTTCCCGACACCACGCTCGACGCGATCCTCGAGCACGCCGGCCCCGGCGCGCCCGTGGCGACCGTGCTGATCGTCGACCTGCTCGGCGGCGCGTACGCGCGCTCGGGCGCCCCGGACTTCACCGCTGACTCGAACTACACGATCCGCGCACTGTCCGTTACCGACAATGCCGGTCCGGACGTGATCCGGGCCGCGCACGACAAGCTCTTCACCCCGCTCGCAGCCACCGGCCGGCTGCGCAGTTTCGTGTACGGGCAGCTACTCGAGCGACGTTGACCACAGGCGGCACCAGGCGTTACCTGACGATTCGGGCACGGCCGCGGGCTCGGGGGCCGGCTGCGCACAACCGTCGGGTTCCAGCCAGAACTCGATCGGCAGCTGTTCACGCTCTGTTGGTGTCCACTCGATTGGATCAACGGCCGACACCATCCCGCGTGAGGAGTTCCACCTTGTCCGCCGACTCCATCATCCCCACCCCCGAGCCCGACTCCGGCCCCACCCGCCGCCGGTTCCTGCAGGGCGCGGGCGTCGCCGCGGGCGCGCTGATGCTCGGCGGGATCGCCGACGCCGGCGCCGCGAACGCCGCCCCTCTCGGCAGCAACGGTCTGCCCAGAGGTTTCAGAGGCGACATGTCCGACCTCAAGCACGTCGTGATCCTGATGCAGGAGAACCGGTCGCTCGACCACTACTTCGGCACGTTCCCCGGCGTGCGCGGCTTCGACGACAAGCAGGCCCTGAAGTTCCAGGACGGCACCACCGTCTTCCAGCAGAAGGACAAGACCGGCGCCATCGTGACGCCGAAGGTCGACGACGGCATGTGGGGCAACGACCACGGTGCCTGGGGTGACGTCGCGCACCGCAGCTGGGACCAGTGGGTGGTGCACAACGGTGCCAGCGCCATGAACTACCACAGCGACGCGTACATGAGCTTCTACCACTCGGTCGCTTCGCAGTACACGATCGCCGACCAGTACTTCTGCTCCGAGTTCGGCCCCACCGACCCGAACCGCAAGTACCTGTGGAGCGGGATGGCGAACACCGAAACCGGCAACACCGACGAGTCGAACTACAGCCGTCCGTGGATCACCGTGCCCGAGCAGCTGCAACAGGCGGGCATCGACTGGCGCCTGTTCTCCGACAACAGCGGCAACGGCCGCCAGGGCTACCTCAGCTCGTGGATCGGCGACTACGGCGACAACGAACTGAAGTACTTCAAGGGGTTCGAGCCCAACGGCCTGAGCCCGCTGGACCCGAAGCTGCAGCCCGGCACCGGCCTGATCTGGCGCGGCAACGCGACCTACTACGCCGGCAAGACCACGCCGAACGACGACTCCGACGCCAACCTCCAGGCCGTGCTCAAGGACTTCCGCGAAGCGTGCCAGCCGGGTGCCGAGCACCCGCTGCCGGCCGTGTCGTGGCTCGTGGCGCCGTACGGCTGGTCCGAGCACCCGGACGCCGACACCCTGCACGGCGAGCGCTACACCAAGGCCGTGCTCGACATCCTGCAGAGCAACCCGGACATCTGGAACCACACGCTGTTCATCCTCAACTACGACGAGAACGACGGGAAGTTCGACCACGTGCTCCCGCCGTGGCCCGAGGCCGGCACCGCGGGCGAGTACAACGGCACGTACCCGCTCGGCTTCGGCCCGCGCGTGCCGATGCTGCTCGTCTCGCCGTGGACGCGCGGCGGGTACGTCGCGTCGGAGGTCTTCGACCACACGTCGACGATCAAGTTCCTCGAGAAGTGGGCCGCGCACCTCGGCAAGCCGTTCACCTGCCCGAACATCAGCGCCTGGCGCCGTTCGATCGCCGGTGACCTCACGAGCGCCATCGACTTCGCCCACCCGCAGACCGGGCCGGCGACGTTCGCGGACCCGGCGGCCGAGAAGCCGGTGAAGGTCCCGGCCGGGCACATGAAGCCGCGCGCGCTCGACTTCCACCCGCACGCGACGGTCTCCCAGGACCGCAAGGGCAAGGTCACGGCGAAGATGACGCTGGCCGGCGGCGACAAGGGCAAGGCCGTCAGCTTCCAGGTCTTCCCGGACAAGCACAAGCCGTTCACGAGCACGCCGTTCACGGTGACCGAGCACAAGCCGGCCGAGTACACCTGGGACACCACCGCCACCGGCGGCGAGTACGCGTTCTCGATCTACTCGAACGACGGCTTCGTGCGCTCCTTCGCGGGCAAGGCCACCACGACCGGGCACGACCCGCGCGTGGACGTGCAGCTCCTGCAGCCGACGCTGCTGGTGCGCGAGCAGCACGTGCTGTTCACGCTGCACAACGACAACCTGCTCAAGCCGGTGCACTACAAGCTGACCGCCAACGACTTCGCCGGCGGCACGAAGACGTTCATCGTCCTCGGCCTGCTCCCGGCGCTCGTCACGTGGCCGACCGTGAACGGCTACTACGACGTGGTCATCACGGTCGACTCCGACCCCACGTGGAAGCAGCGCTACGCGGGCCGGATCGGCACGGACTGCTAGTTCTCCCTGTTCTGGCGGCCGGCGGATCCGTTTCGGGTCCGCCGGCCGTTCAGCGCTTGTGGCGGCGGCGGCGGTCGTGCCAGGACAGGTCGCTGCTCTGGTAGCGCGCGAGCCCGGCGGCGTGGAAATCGCGGCGCGTCTCCCGCAGCGCCGCCCAGCCGTCTTCGGCGGCCCGGCGCTTGCGACGGCGCGCGCGGACGTCGAGCAACGCCGCCGTCGCCACCACGGCCAGTACCGCCGCAACCAAGACCACCAGCAACGCCATGTCGCTCACCACCTAGAGTAATCGCTGGTCAGGGGGTTCGAACCCGGTTTCGGTCCGCACGTGATGATCTGCCTATACTCCCACCGCGGACGGGCAAAAGGGGCGATTTCTTGCGAACGATGAGCCATGACGAGTACCTCGGCATGCGCAGGTTCCCCGGCCTCGACGGGCTGCGCGCCATCGCCGCGACGATCGTCGTGTTCTTCCACTACGCCGGGTCGAAGTTCGTGTGGCCGTCGGGCTGGGTGGGCGTGTACATCTTCTTCGTGCTCTCGGGTTTCCTGATCACGACGCTGCTGCTGCGCGAGCAGGACCGCACCGGGCGCATCTCGCTGAGCGGTTTCTACGTGCGGCGCGTGTTCCGGATCCTGCCGCCGTACCTGGTGATCCTGGGCGGGATCATCGCGTTCGTGCTGCTGCGCGGCGAGTTCCTCGCGCGCGACTTCCCCCACGCGCTGAAGTACTACCTGACGTTCCTCAACGAGTTCTTCCCCGGCTCACACGGCAACGGCACCGACAACTTCTTCTCCGGCTCGTGGACGCTGGGCATCGAGGAGAAGTTCTACCTGGTGTGGCCGTTCCTGCTGGTCGCGATCGGCATCGGCGCCGCGCGGCGCAAGCTCGCGCTGGTGCTCGCCGCGATGGCCGTGCTAGTGGCCCTGGTGCCGCTGACCACGGGCGGCTGGCTGCTGGACTTCTCCCCGTCGGCGATCTACCGCTCGAGCATCCACTACGCCATCCTGCTCGGCGGCTGCCTGCTCGCGATCCTGCTGCACTACCGGCGCAGCTTCGCCGTGCTGCGGCCGTTCACGCACCCCCTGGCCGCGATCCCGATCGTCGTGGGTTTCCTGGCGCTGCACGCCGATCTCGACCCGCTGTGGCGCGAGACGCGCCAGAACCTGTTGGTGCTGCTCGGATACGCGGTGCTCACGATGCTGCTGCTGATCGTGCTGCTCTCGCCGGGCCCCGCCCGCTGGCTCCTGTCGACGGCGCCGATGCGGTTCGTCGGCGAGCGGTCGTACTCGCTGTACCTGCTGCAGGGCCCGGTGCACTTCGTGGTCATCCAGGCCGTGCCGCCGCTGGAGCACAACCGGCTCCTCACGGCCGTCACGGTGTTCCTGGTCGACCTCGCGATCGCCGACCTGATCCACCGCTGGGTCGAACAGCCGATGATCACCACCGGCAAACGCCTGCTCGCGCGCCGGCAGGCCCGCCGCGTGCGCGCCGCGGTGCCCACCGACGCGTCGCCGGTGCCGGTGAGTGTCTAGCCCTCAGCGCTCCAGCACGAACACCGGGATCAAGCGCTCGGTCTTCTTCTCGTAGTCGGCGAACCCCGGCATGTGCGCGACCATTCCGGCGTACAGGCGGTCCCGCTCGGCGCGGTCCTCGACCAGCTTGGCCGTGGCATCGAACTTCTCGGTGCCGATCTCCAGCGTGACCTTCGGGTTGGCCACGAGGTTGTGGTACCAGTCCGGGTTGGTGTCCGCGCCGCCCTTGGACGCGGCGATGACGTACCGGTCACCGTCGGTGGTGTAGACCAGCGGGGCCACACGCTGCTTGCCGCTCTTCGCGCCGGTGTGGGTGAGCAGGACCATCGAGGCGCCTTCGAACATGCCGCCGACCTTGCCCTCGTTGGCGCGGAACTCGTCGATGATCTGCTGGTTCCAGTCAGACATGCACCCTCCAGTTCGGTTTGTCATCAAACTTACTGCGATGGCACACCGTCAGCGCGCCATCCGCCCACGGCGCCCTCCGCGAGCGCTCTGGCGTGGGCTTCGCCGGGGCAGGCACGAGGGCCGGCCCCGAACGGGTAGTCGGTGAGGTCGACGATCACTTCCCTGCCGTCCACCCACCGCCGGGTCGCCGGGACGGGCGGGTTCGGGTTTCCGGCTCGGGTGTGTTCGATCAGGGCTTTGGTGGCGTCTTCGGCCTGGACCAGAATGCTGACTTTGGCGGCTGTGCGTTCGTCCGGTCCGCCGAGGGCTCGGACGAGCCTCGCGCAGGCTTCGTCGGCTTCAGCGGTTTGGGGAAAGTGAGGCTGGTAGGCCTTGGCGACCTCCGCGACGTCCACCGGGTCGATGTCGTAGCCGAGGGCCTGGGCGAGGATGGCGGCGGGGGTTCGGTGGGGTTGGGCGGCTGCGGCTTGGCTGAGGGCTTGCGGGGGTAGTTTGGCGAGCTCTTCGAGCACCAACGCCCTCCGTCTCGCGTGGTCCTCCCCGCTGCTGAACCGGGCGACCACCGCCCGCAACCACGCCACGGTGATTCGGGGCGGCGAGACGGGAGCCGAGGTGAGAAGGATGTGGGGGTCCATGGGGGGACGGTAGGGGTGAGAAGCATCGGTGAGCGCCGAAGCCCCGACCTCAGATCAACCGGAGAGCCACTGCGCCTGCGGTCCACCGCACCGATGTGGCCGCGGCGCGTCGTGCTGGTACCACCAGGCCTCGCTCACCCGTCCGTTCGGCAGCGTGTACCGCGGTGGCCCCGCCGCCCGGCGCATTCCGGCGGCCTCCAGAGACCGGCCGCTGGCGACGTTGCCCACCTCCGCGCCGGCCCGAACGCTCGGCAACCCCAGGTGTGCATGCGCCAACACCAGCCCCGCCGCGAACAAGTCCCGGCCCAGCCCCCGGCCGCGGTACGCGGGCGCCAGGTAGCCGCCCGTCTCCGGTCCGCCGTTCTCACCGCTGTGCACGCTCACCAGCCCCGCGCACCGGTTGTCCACGAGGTCGATCGCGACGACGTCCACCGACTGCGGGTCCGGGTACGTCCACGCCGGGCCCGTGCCGGGGGTCACCTGGAGGGCTTCGGCGCGCAGGGGCTCGGCGATCACCGAGTCCGCCAGCCAGCCGAGCCAGCGCTGGGCCGCGGGGTCGCTGCCGGAGGCGACGGCGGCGGCGTACTCCCAGGCCGTGGGGGTGCGAAAGAGGAAACGACCGACCACGAACGCGTGTCCCCTGCGGTCGCAGGTGCGTTTCGCCATGAGCCGGCCCCGGCGGGTCAACCGGCCGAACAGTGGTGCTTCACCCAGGTTCACCATCGCGGGCCAAATGGTACCCGCAGTCACAGCCCGGGGTTGTTATGGTGACCGGGTGACGGCCGTACCGGAGTCAACCGAGCTCGACGCCGGGCGTGCCGCCCAGCCTCGGCAGCTGATCGTGTCCGTATACGGCTTCTACCACCGCATCGAGGGTGGCTGGCTGTCCGTGGCGTCGCTCATCGACCTGCTCGGGGCGCTCGGCGTCGACGAGCCGGCGGTGCGCTCGTCGATCTCGCGGCTGAAGCGCCGAAGCATCCTGGACGCCGTGCGGCGCGACGGGACCGCGGGCTACGAGCTCTCCGAAACCGCCCTGGCGATCCTGCGCGAAGGCGACGAGCGCATCTTCCGCCGCGACCGCGCGACGCTGGCCGACGGCTGGCTGCTCGCCGTGTTCTCCGTGCCCGAGACCGAGCGCCACAAGCGCCACGTCCTGCGCACGCAGCTGGCCAGCCTGGGCTTCGGCACGGCTTCGTCCGGCGTCTGGATCGCGCCCGCGCACCTGCACCGCGTCACGGCCGAGGCGCTGACCCGGCTGGGGCTGGCGAGTTACGCCGACCTGTTCCACGCCGAACACCTGGCGTTCGGAAACGCACAGGACAAGGTGCGCGAGTGGTGGGACCTCGATCAGCTCGACGAGCTGTACACGGTGTTCCTCGATGAACACGCCCCGGTGCTCGACCGCTGGAAGCGCCGCCGCAGCGTGCCCGGCGACGAGGCGTTCGCCGACTACGTGCGCGTGCTCACCGGGTGGCGGCGCATGCCCTACCTCGACCCCGGCCTGCCCGCCGAGCTGCTGCCCGCCGGCTGGTCGGGCATCCGCGCGGCCGAGGTGTTCTTCTCACTCCACGAGCGCCTCGAAGCCCCGGCCCGCGAGTACCTGCTGCAGGTGCTCAGCGGCTGAGCACCGCGTAGCCCTGCACCTCCACCAGCGCCTCGACGTCCCACAGGCGACTCACCCCGATGCCCGCCATCGCCGGGTACTCGCTGCCGGCCAGGCGCTTCCACACCTTGCCGATCTCGCGCGCGTGGGCCTTGTAGTCGTCCATGTCGACGATGTACACCGTCAGGCTGCACAGGTCGGCGGGCTCACCGCCGGCCGCGCGCAGGGCGGTGAGGAGATTGCCAAAAGCCTGTTCGAACTGTTCCACCACGCCTTCGCCCACGATCTTGCCTTCGGCGTCCAACGCGGTCTGTCCGGCGAGGAACACGAATTGTCCGGTTGCGGACACGGCGTGGGAGAAACCGGACGGGCGGCCCAGCTCGGGCGGGTTGATGCGCTCCATGGGCCGGAAGCCTAGCTCATCTCTCGTATTCTTGACGGTCGTATGTCGGACGACATACCCTGGCTCTCGTGCGGATATCGGTTCTCGGCGGCGGCCCGGCGGGCCTGTACTTCGCCGCCCTCACGAAGCAGCTCGGGCCCGACCACGAGATCACGGTCTGGGAACGCAACGCGCCGGACGACACGTTCGGCTTCGGCGTGGTGTTCTCCGACGAGACCCTCGGCGGCATCGAGCACGCCGACCCGGCGGTGCACGAGGCGATGAGCCGCGAGTTCGCGCGCTGGGACGACATCGACGTGCACTACCGCGGCGAGGTCCACACGTCCGGCGGCCACGGCTTCGCCGCGATGAGCCGCAAGCGCCTGCTCGCGATCCTGCAGGACCGCTGCCGCGAGCTGGGCGTGGACTTGCGCTTCCGCACGGAGGCGCCGGACCCGGAGCAGCTCTCGCGCGACTACGACCTCGTGATCGCCTCCGACGGCGTGAACTCGGGCGTGCGCCGGCGGTTCGCCGACTCCTTCCGCCCGACCGTCGAGACGCGCCGCTGCCGCTACATCTGGCTCGGCACCGACCTCGTCTTCGACGCCTTCAAGTTCCACGTGCTCGACACGCCCTACGGGATCATGCAGATCCACGGCTACCCCTACGGCCGCGACGGCAGCACGTTCATCCTCGAGCTCCACGAGGACGTGTGGCAGCAGGCGTTCGCGCCGATCGCCGCCACGGACCTCGCCCCGGGTGAGAGCGACGAGAAGTCCATCGAGCTCATCCGCGAGCTGTGTGCGGACGTGCTGGGCGAGCACCACGTGCTGGCCAACAACTCGAAGTGGAACACCTTCGGCACCGTGCGCTGCGAGAGCTGGGTGCACGACAACGTGGTGCTGCTCGGCGACGCCGCCCACACCGCCCACTTCTCCATCGGCTCCGGCACGAAGCTGGCGATGGAGGACGCGCTGGCGCTGGCCGCGTGCCTGCGGGAGCAGGACAGCGTGCCCGCGGCGCTGGCGGCGTACGAGGCCGAGCGCAAGCCCGTGGTCGAGTCCACGCAGCGAGCGGCGCAGGCGAGCCTGGAGTGGTTCGAGAACCTGGCGCAGTACACGCACCAGGAGCCGGAGCAGTTCGCGTTCAACCTGCTCACCCGCAGCCGCCGCGTCACCTACGACAACCTGCGGCTGCGCGACCCGGAGTTCGCGACCGAGCTGGACGAGTGGTTCGCGCGTTCGCTGGGCACGCCCGTGGCGCCGCCGATGTTCCAGCCCGTCCGCATCGGTCAGCTCGAACTGCCCAACCGCGTGATCGTGTCGCCGATGGACATGTACATGGCCGTCGACGGTGTGCCCGGCGAGTTCCACCTCGTGCACCTGGGCAGCAAGGCGCTCGGTGGCGCGGGGCTGGTGATGACGGAGATGATCTGCGTCTCGCCCGAGGCGCGGATCACGCCGGGCTGCCCCGGGCTGTACAACGACGAGCAGGAGCAGGCCTGGAGGCGCATCGTCGATTTCGTCCACAGTGCAACGCCCGCGAAGATCGGCTTGCAGCTGGGCCATTCCGGGCGCAAGGGCTCGACGAAGCTGATGTGGGAGGGCATGGACGACCCGCTGCCCGAGGGCAACTGGGAGGTCTGCGGGCCCTCGCCCCTGCCGTACCGGCCGGACAGCCAGACGCCGCGTGAGCTGAGCGTCGAGGAGCTGGCGGAGATCCGGGAGCAGTTCGTGGCTTCGGCTCAGGCCGCGGCGCGGGCCGGGTTCGACCTGCTGGAGCTGCACTGCGCGCACGGGTACCTGCTGTCGTCGTTCATCTCGCCGCTCACGAACCACCGCACCGACCAGTACGGCGGGTCCTTGCAGAACCGGCTGCGGTACCCGCTCGAGGTGTTCGACGCCGTGCGCGAGGTGTGGCCGGCCGAGCGACCGATGACGGTGCGGATCTCGGCCAGCGACTGGTTCGAGGGCGGCATCGAGGCCGACGACGCCGTGGAGATCGCGCGGGCCTTCGCCTCCCACGGCGCGGCGGCGGTCGACGTGTCGACCGGCCAGGTCGTGAGCGAGGAGAAGCCGAAGTTCGGGCGCAGCTACCAGACGCCGTACGCCGACCGCATCCGCAACGAGGTGGGCCTGAAGTACGGCACGGCCGTGATCGCGGTCGGCGCGATCTCCTCGTACGACGACATGAACGCGCTGATCCTCGCCGGCCGCGCCGACCTGTGCGCGCTGGGCCGCACGCACCTCTATGATCCACAGTGGACGCTGCACGCGGCGGCGGAGCAGGATTACGCGGTACCGTGGCCGAGCCCGTGGGCGGCCGGGAAACGGCGGCCGGTCACCGGCCGCACCGATGGGCCGGAGCCGCGGCTGGAACTCGTACGCACCGGTGGGCACCAGACCGCGCACGCCCGCTGGCGACCGGAGAGGGATCGATGAACGCCTTCGCACTGACGCCCGAACAGCAGGCTTTCACGGCTTCCGTGAAGGAGATCGCGGCCGAGCAGCTGCGGCCGCTGGCCGACGCCGGGGCCGAGGGCGCGGTCAACCGGCCGCTGCTCAAGGCCATGGGCTCACACGGCCTGCTGGCGCGGCTGTTCCCCGGCGTCTCCGCGGGCAACCCGACACGCCAGGCCGCTGCGTTCGACCTGTGCTTGCTGCGGGAAGCACTGGCCACGGTGAACACCGAGGCTGAGACGGCTCTCGCGTTGCAGGGCCTGGGAAGTTACCCGGTGCTTCAGTCCGGAAAGGACGAACAGGTCACGCGCTGGCTCCCCGCCGTCGCGGCCGGCGACGCCGTGGCCGCGTTCGCCCTGACCGAACCCGACGCCGGCTCCGACGCCGCCGCGCTGAGCCTCGCCGCCGAACCCGACGGCGACGGCTGGCGGCTCACGGGTCAGAAGATGTGGATCTCCAACGCCCCCGAAGCCGACTTCTACACGGTCTTCGCCCGCACGGTGCCCGACGCCGGCGCGCGGGGCGTGAGCGCGTTCGTGGTGCCGGGCGACCGCGCGGGCCTCTCCGGCGAACACCTCGACCTCGTCAGCCCCCACCCCATCGGCACCCTGACCTTCGACAGCGTCCAGGTCCACCGCGACGAGCTGCTCGGCGAGGAAAACCGCGGTTTCGCCGTCGCCATGCGCACGCTGGACCTGTTCCGGCCGAGCGTCGGAGCGTTTGCGGTGGGTATGGCCCAGTCCGCTTTGGACGCCGCGGTTTCGTACACGGGCACGCGGATCGCGTTCGGTGGTCCGCTGGCTCAGCAGCAGACGGTGGCCCACACGCTCGCGGAAATGGCCACGCGCACCGAGGCTTCGCGCCTGCTGGTCTACGCCGCCGCCGCCGCGTACGACGCCGGCGAGACCGGCCTGGCGGGCCGCGCGGCCATGGCGAAGCTGTTCGCGACGGAGTCGGCGCAGTACGTGGTGGACGCGGCGGTGCAGCTGCACGGCGCCCGCGCGTTGCGGCGAGGGCACTTGCTGGAGCATCTGTACCGGGAGGTTCGCGCGCCGCGGATTTACGAGGGCGCGTCGGAGATCCAGAGGACGATCATCGCGCGTTCGTTGCGGTCTTGAGGGGTTTCGCTTCTTCCGTGGCGTGAAGTGGCTATGGCGACTTCTTGCGGATGACGGCGGCAGGACGTGCCGCCGGTCGGTTTCTCGCGGGTCAGGGCGCGAACAACGGCCCAGCATCCGCAGCCACGGGCGCCAACCCCAGCAGCCGAGCCGCCGACCAGAGGGTGACCTGGGTGGCCGTGAAGACGGGGCAGCCGGCGGCCCGGTCGAGGGCCGCGGTGAGGCCGGTGGTGTGCAGGGCGGTTTCCGGCAGCAGGACGGCCTGCGCGGCGGGGTGGGCGGCGCGGGCCACCAGGTCGACGATCTGCGAGGGCGGCCACGCGGCCAGCTCACGATCGGATCCGGCGGAGGCGTCGACGCGGTGGACGACGGCGGCGCCGGATTCCTGGACGCGGCGGACGAAGTGGTCCGACAGGCTCGGGTGGTAGACCGAGGCCAGCGAGACCGCGTCGAGGCCCAGGAAGCGGATTGCGTCCCGGAAGGCGGCCGTGGTGCTGGTGGCGGGCGCACCCGTGACGCGGCGCAGGGTCGCCAGCTGGTGGTCTGGGTCGGTCAGGAAGCTGGAGCTGGTGACGGCGAAGGCGACCGCGTCGAAGGGCTCCGTGTCGCGCAGGGCTGTTTCCAGGTGGGCGTCCGAGCCCAGCCGCCGGACGGCGTCGAGGACTTTTGCGACCTCGAGCGTCGTCAGGTCGCCGATGTCCGACGGCCACGGGAAGTAGTGGACGGCCAAGTCGAGCGAGGGACGGAGGCGGCCGGCGAGGGCGAGGAAGTCGTCCTCGCCGGCGTTGCGGGTCGGGTAGAGCAGGCCGATGCGCATGGCCCCGAGGTTAGGCGGTGACGCGCCGGGGCTTGCGGTCCAGCCACAGCTGCGCCCCGATCAGCGCCACGGTCCAGCTCACCCACGCGGCGATCGCGGCCACCGACTGCATGAACGCGATCTCGCTGCCCCCGAAGGTCGTCGCCAGCTGGGGCTCCAGGAAGACGATGGCCAAGGGCGAGATGACGCGGTTGAGGATGATCGACATCGTCAGTGCGAAGCTGCGGATCATCCAGCGCCGGTGGTCGCCGAAGCGGCGGTCGCGGGCGGCGCGGTAGCCGGCCCAGGTGCAGCCGATCCAGAGGACGGCCAAGAGAACGTCGCTGGCGCGCGTGGCGGGGCCGAAGGGGCTGGCGGCGCCGATGGTCAGCGCCATGAGACCCGACGGCAGCACGCCGCCGAAGACGTAGGTGCGGCCGGCGTAGCGGTGCAGGGCCGGGAAGCGGCGGCGGATCCACGGCCAGATCTGCAGGACGGCGCAGATCATCGCGATCGAGCCGAACACCACGTGGCCCACGAGGAACCAGTAGTGCGCGCCGAAGGTCGCGGGGACGCGGGACTGCGCCGGATCGAGCGCGAGGTAAGGCGGCAGCGAGAAGGCCAGGAAGGCCACCACGACCAGCCCCAGCACCCCGATCCACGGGCGGCGCTTCTTCGTCGGTGCCGTCGCCGGCGTTGTCGGTGGCCGCAGATCCGTCCCCGCGTTCATGGCCGCTCTCCCTCGGTCGTCACTGGTGTCTTCGAACCTAGGTGCGACGGGAGGGCGCGGCGATGGTGTGCGCTGGCGTCCGTGGGGTGGGGAAAGCCTTACCCTCGGCCGGACGTGTGCAGAAAGCCGAGGGGCGCCCACACGAAACGTGCGGACGCCCCTTGGGGGTGAGTCAGGAACCGCGGACCCGGCGAACCGTGTCGCGGTAGAACAGGCCGCTCTGCTTGATCGTGCGGGCCTGCGTCTCGTAGTCGACGCGGACGAGACCGAAGCGCTTGGCGTAGCCGTAGGCCCATTCGAAGTTGTCCAAAAGGGACCACGCGAAGTAGCCGCGGATGTCCACGCCCTCCAAGCGCGCGGCGGCGACCGCGGCGAGGTGGGAGGCGAGGTACGCCGTGCGGCCCTCGTCGCGCACGAAGCCGGACGCGTCGGGGGTGTCGTCGAAGGCCGAGCCGTTTTCGGTGATGTAGATCGGCAGGCCCGGGTAGTCGCGGCCGAGGCGGGTGAGCAGCTCGGTGAACTTGCCTGGCAAGATCTCCCAGCCCATGGCGGTGGTCGGCTCGCCGAACGGCACCGCGCGCTGCACCGGGAAGCCGTCCTCGCCGGTGGTGCGGCCCTGCTCGTCGACACCGGAGTACTGCTGCCCGAAGTAGTAGTTCACGCCCAGGAAGTCCAGCGGTGTCGAGATGATCTCCAGGTCACCGTCCTCAATGGGCAGTGCGGCGCGCCGAACACCCAGATCCGCCACCACGTCCGCCGGGTAGGAACCGCGCACCAGCGGGTCGAGGTAGATGCGCACGCCCATGCCGTCGGCGTTGCGCGCAGCCTCGCGGTCGAGGTCGTTGTCCGACGCCGCATCGGACGTGCCCATGTTCAGCGTGATGCCGAACTGCGTGCCCTCGGGTGCGGCCTCACGCATGCGCTGCGTGGCCAGGCCGTGGCCCAGCAGCAGGTGGTGGATGGCCTTCACGCCGGCGCCGAAGTCACGCCGGCCCGGAGCCATCACGCCGTGCACGTAGCCGTGCATGGCCGAGCACCACGGCTCGTTCAACGTGGTCCAGTGCCGAACCCGATCCTTGAGCCGGTCGAACACCAGCATCGAGTAGTCGGCGAAGCGGTACGCCGTGTCTCGAGCCGGCCAGCCGCCCGCGTCCTCGAGCTCCTGCGGCAGGTCCCAGTGGTAGAGCGTGAGCCACGGCGCGAGGTCCTTGGCCAGCAGCTCGTCCACGAGCCGGTCGTAGAAGCCGATGCCGGCCTCGTTGATCGGGCCTTTGCCGTGCGGTTGCACGCGAGGCCACGCCACCGAGAACCGGTACGTGTCGGCGCCCAGTTCTTTCACCAGCGCGACGTCTTCGGGCATGCGGTGGTAGTGGTCGCACGCCACGTCGCCGTTGTCGTTGTTGTCGATCGCCCACGGGACCTGGCAGAAGGTGTCCCAGATGGACGGTGTGCGCCCGTCTTCGGCCACCGCGCCCTCGATCTGGTACGCGGCCGTCGCCACGCCCCACCGGAAGTCCGGCGGCAGCGAGTCGATCAGCGCCTGCTGCTCGCGGGTCGCAGCGTCGGTGGTCTCGGTCAAGGGGTCTCCTTCTCTACGACGTGACGGCGGCGGCTGAGTCGGCGGCCGGGTGCAGCCAGCACGCGACGGTGCGCGTGGGATCGTCACGATCAGTGGGCACGCCGAGGATCGGCACCTCGGTGAGGCAGCGGTCGAAGGCGTGCGGGCACCGCGGCGCGAACGCGCACCCGAGCGGCAGCGCCCGCGGATCCGGCGGCGAACCGGGAATCCCGGTGAGCTCACGGCGCGGCCCGCGCAGCGCGGGGAACGAGTGCAGCAATCCGTCGCTGTAGGGGTGCAGCGAATCCCGGTACAGGTCCACGCCCCGGGCCTGCTCCACGATCCGGCCGCCGTACATGATGGCGATGCGGTCGGAGAACTCGACCAGCAGCGAGAGGTCGTGGGTGATGAACAGCACCGAGAAGCCCAGCCGCTCACGCAGTTCCACGAGCTGTGCCAGGATCTGGCGCTGCATCACCACGTCGAGTGCCGTGGTCGGCTCGTCCATGATCACCACGCGCGGCTCCAGCGCCAGCGCCATCGCGATCATCACACGCTGGCGCATGCCACCGGAGAGCTGGTGCGGGTACGCGTCGAGCCGGTCGGCCGCGATGCCCACGAGGTGCAACAGCTCGCGCGCCCGGGCGAGCCGGGACACCTTGGTGCTGCGGGGATCGTGGGCCTTGATCACGTCCATCAGCTGCGTCGAGACCTTGTGCACCGGGTTCAGCGAGTTCATCGCGCCCTGGAACACGATGGACGTCTCGGCCCACCGGAAGTCACGCAGTTGCTTCGGCGTCAGCTGCAGCACGTCGTACGGCTCGCCGTCGCCGGGGTGGTAGACCACGCTGCCGCCCCGGATCACGCCGGGTGGTGGCAGCAGCCGGGTCAGGCCGTAGGCCAAAGTGGACTTGCCGCTGCCGCTCTCGCCGGCCAGGCCGAGCACCTCACCGCGGTGCAGCGTGAGGTGCACATCCTGCACCGCGTGCACGGCGTCGGCGCCCAGGCCGTAGTCGACGTCGAGGCCCTTGATCTCGAGTACGGGTTCGTTCATCGTTTCTCCCGACCGAGCACCGGCGTGAAGCCGACGCGCAGACGCACCGTCTGGCCCTGGGCGTTCTTGGCCTTGTTCTTGCCGCTCGACCGCAGCCGCGGGCTCACGAACTCGTCGATGCCGAAGTTGAGCAGCGACAACGCGGTGCCGAGGACCGCGATCGCGAGCCCCGCCGGCACGAACCACCACCACGCGCCCTGCGCGAGTGCCTGCTGGCTCTGCGCCCAGAACAGGATCGTGCCCCAGTTCCACTCCGAAAAGCTGGAGACGCCCACGAACGCCAGCGTGATCTCCGACATCACCGCGAACACCACCGTGCCCACGAAGCTCGACGCGATCACCGCGGTGAGGTTCGGCATGATCTCGAAGAAGATGATCCGCCACGTCGACTCACCACTGGCACGCGACGCCTCGACGTATTCCCGCCGGCGCAACGAAAGCGTCTGGGCCCGCATGATCCGCGCACCCCACGCCCACGACGTGAACCCGATGATCACGGCCACCAGGTAGTCGCCGCCACTGGGCAGCGCCGTGCCGATGATGATGATCAGCGGCAGCGCCGGGATCACGAGGAACACATTGGACAGTGCCGAAAGGCCTTCGCCCGGTGTCCCGCCGAGATAACCCGACGTGACACCGACGATCACCGCGAGGATCGTCGCCACGATGCCGGCGGTGAGCCCCACGAGCATCACGCTGCGCGTGCCCACGACCACCTGGCTGAAGATGTCCTGCCCGAGGTGCGTGGTGCCGAACCAGTGCTTGCCCGAGGGCGCTTCGAGCAGGTCGTTGCTGCGCGCGGACGGGTCGAACGGGGCGATCCAGGGCCCGATGACCGCGATGACGACGAAGAACGCCAGCACCACGAGCCCGGTGATCGTCTTGCCGCCGGTGAGGAACCGGAAGCGCCGGCGTTTCGCCACGGGCCCGGCGACGGCTTCGGCGGGCAGGGGCACGGCGGCCTTGAGGTCGGCTGCGGGCAGTGCCACGGCTCAGCCCTCCTTCCGGGTGCGCGGGTCGAGCACGAGGTAGGCCACGTCGGCGAGCAGGTTCGCCACCAGCACCGAGAGGGTGATGATGAGGAAGATGCCCTGCATCAGCGGGTAGTCCTGCGAGCCGACGGCCTGGAACAGCTCGTAGCCCACGCCGGGGTAGGAGAACACGATCTCCACCAGCAGTGTGCCGCCCACGATGAAGCCCAGCGCCAGCGCGAACCCGGAGACGCTCGGCAGCAGCGCGTTTCGAGCCGCGTAGCTCACCATCACCCGGCGTTCCTTGAGGCCCTTGGCGTGCGCGACGGTGATGTAGTCCTCCGAGGCGACGGTGACCATCATGTTGCGCATGCCGAGGATCCAGCTGCCCATCGAGCTGATCAGGATCGTGATCGCCGGCAGCAGGCTGTGCTGGATCGCGCTGCCGATGAAGTCGCCACCCCAGCCGGGCACCAGCCCCGGGTCGTAACCGCCGGACGCCGGGAAGAAGCTGCCCGGGCCGGCCAGCAGCGTGATCGCGATCAGGCCGAGCCAGAAGTACGGGATCGACGAGAGGAACGTGGTGACCGGCAGCAGACCGTCCACCCAGGACCCGCGCCGCCACCCGGCGACGACGCCGAGGCCGGTGCCGATCAGGAAGCCGACCACCGTGGTGAACCCGACGAGGATGATCGTCCACGGCAGACTGTCGCCGATCACCTCGCTCACCGGCGAGGGGAAGAACGTGAACGACAGGCCGAGATCACCGCGGAACAGCTGGGCCCAGTAGTGGAAGTACTGGGTGATCAGGCTTTCGTTCTTGTCCAGCCCGAACAGGACGTACAGCGACTGGATCGCGTCGGCGCTCAGGTTGCCCTGGTTCTTCGTGATGAGCGACTGCACCGGGTCACCGGGGATCAGCCGCGGGATGAAGAAGTTGATCGTGACCGCGGCCCACGCGGTGAAGAGGTAGAAGCCGAGCCGCTGGAGCAGGTACCTCACGAGCGCACCGCCGAGTCGTAGAGCCAGCACGCGGCCCAGTGGCCGGGGGCGTCGTCCACTTCGAAGCGCGGCGGCAAGTCGGTCTTGCAGCGTTCCATCGCCACGGGACACCGCGGGTGGAACCGGCAGCCCGACGGCGGCGCGATCAGGCTCGGCGGCTCACCCGAACCCTTTTCCTTCGGCGCTTCACCGGGTTCGGCGTCCGTGCCCGGGTCGAGCCGGTCGGGGTCCGGCGCGGACTCGATCAGCAGCCGCGTGTACGGGTGGGCCGGTTGCTGCGTCACGGTCTCGGAGTCGCCGCCCTCGACCATGCGACCGGCGTACATCACCAGCGTCTCGTCGGCGAAGTAGCGCGCCGACGCGATGTCGTGGGTGATGTAGAGGATCGCGAGGTGCAGGCGTTCCTTGAGGTCCCGCAACAGGTTCAGCACGCCGAGCCGGATGGAGACGTCCAACATGGACACGGGCTCGTCGGCCAGCAGCGCCTCGGGGTCGGCACCGAGCGCGCGGGCGATCGCGACCCGCTGGCGCTGGCCGCCGGACAGCTCGTGCGGGAACTTGTCGACGTAACGCTCGGGCGGGGTCAGCTGCACCCGCGTGAGCAGTTCGTGCAACGCCTTCTCGAGGTCGTCACCCGCGCGGTCGTGGATCTTCAACGCCCGCGTGAGGTGGTAGCGCACGGTGTGCACGGGGTTCAGCGACGCGAACGGGTCCTGGAAGATCATCTGGACCTTGCGGCAGTAGGCGCGGAACGCCCTGCCGCCCTTCACGGTCACCGACTCGCCGTGCAGGCGGATGTCCCCGCCGGTGCGCGGGTAGAGCTGGGCCAGCAGCCGCGCGACGGTCGACTTGCCGGAGCCGGACTCGCCGACGAGCGCGGTCACCCGGCCCCGCCGCAACACCAGGTCGACGTCGTCGACGGCCTGCACGCTGCGGCGGCCCTTCGTGAGCACCTCGCGCCCGCGCTTGCGCACGGGGAAGTGCTTGGTCAGCCCGGAGGCCTCGAGCACGATCGTGTCCGAGGCCCCGGTTTCGATCTCGCCGGCCGGGGAGGCCACCCCCGCCTCGAGCGAGGCGGAGGTGGCTTCCCGGGTGGCCACTGCGTTGTCCTCGGCCATGAATCAGGCCGCGGGCTTCAGGTGCATGACGATGTCCAGCGCGTTGCGCAGGGTCGGCTGCGCGGGGCCGTAGGGGTTGGCTTCGTCGGGCCAGCCCGTCCAGTTCTTCGTGCTGTACTCGCCGCCGGAGTTCGCCGCCATGAGCGGGACCATCGGCTGCTGATCGATCATGATCTGCTGCAGCGTGTTCATCGCGGTGGCGCGGCTGGCGTCGTCGGCGGCGTTGGCGTAGGTCTCCAGCGCCTGCGTCGCCTGGTCGTTCTTGAAGCGACCGTAGTTGCCGTTGATGCCGCCCTGGCCGGTCGGCTTGTAGCGGTTGCCGTCCATCACGTCGCGGTACATGTCGTACGGCGTGGCGCCGTCGTTGGTCCAGTGCAGGAGGCCTTCGAAGTCACCGGTGTCGACGGACTTCGTCCACGCGTCCTGGTTCATCTTCTCGACCGTGGCGGTGATGCCGATCTGCGACAGGTTGTCCTTGATGATCTCGAGGTCGGTGATGTAGTCCGACCAGCCCGAGGGCACGGTCAGCTTCAGGGTCACCGGCTTGCCGCTCGGGTCCGCGAGCTGGTTGCCGTTGTACTTGAAGCCCGCGCCGGTGAGCAGCGCCTTGGCGCCCGGCACGTCGACCTTCACGCTCTGGCCCTTGTACTGCGGCGCGATGAACGAGTCGCCGGCCGGCGTCGGGATGCCGGTGACCTGGTCGTTCTTCGGGTAGAAGTAGCCGGCCTCACCCTGGTTGAAGATGTCGTCGCGGTTGATGACCTTGTTGATCGCCTGGCGCAGCTTCGGGTTGTTCCACGGCGCCTTCTCGGTGTTGAACCACAGGCCGTGCACGGCGAGCTGGGCCGGGAACCACAGCTTGTAGTGCTGCGGGTCCTTGTTCACGTAGACGGTCTTGTAGTTCGGGATGAAGACGAAGCTCCACTCGGCCGCACCACTGGTGAGGGCGGCGACCTGCGCGTTGTTGTCGTTGTAGGAGGTGTAGCGGATCTCCTTGACCGCCGGCGCCTGCTGCCAGTAGCCGGTGCGCTGGCTCACCGTGATGGTCTGCGGGGTGAACGACTTCAGCGTGAACGGACCGGTGCCGATCGGGTTCTTCACCGTGTCGGTGGACGGGTCCTTGATCTGCGACCAGATCTTCTTCGGCACCACGATCGTCTGCAGGATCTTGACCTGGTTCACGAACTGCGAGTTGTCGAAGCCCAGGGTGACCTGGTTGCCCGACGCGGTGATGTCCTTGTAGGGCACCGAATCGATGTTCAGCGCCTTGTTGTCGCGCAGCAGCTGGAACGTGTAGGCCACGTCGTCGGCGGTCATCGGCGAGCCGTCGGAGAAGGTGACGCCGTCCCGAATGGTCAGGACCACCTTCTTGAAGTTGTCGGACCAGTCCCACTTGGTGGCCAGCCACGGCTTTCCGGGCTCCGACGGCTTCACTCGGTTGAGCATCACGAGGGGCTCGTAGATCACGTAGCGGTACCCGAGCGACGCCGCCGCCGAGGTCTCCAGGAACGGGTTGTTGTTCTCGGCCTGCGGGCCGTTCGGCATGCCGACGTTCAGCACGGCCGCGGCGTTCCCGCCGCCCCCCGCACTGCTCGAGCCGCCGCCACACGCGGCGAGCACCGCGGCTGCCACCACGGCGACGAGCGCTGCGACGACGGAGCGCTTCACTCGCATTCGTCCTCCTAGGTCCTGGTTGCGACGGATCCGGCCACGCTCGGAGAGCTCGGTCCGGCCGCGCGACAGGAGGAGTCAACCCGGGTGACTCGGGTCACGTCAATAACACGGCGGTAACGTTTTGTGCCTAAGTTTAAGTACTGAAAGAAAGGGGTGGCCTGGGCACACCTCGGTCGATCTCCTTGCCGGGCAAGGAGATTCAGCCCGCTGATCGCCCGCCGGAGGCAAGCAGCGCCGCGATGGGCAGCGTCGCCGCGCCCAGCGCCACGGCTTCGGGCCCGAGCTGCCCCAGCTCGACCACGGTGGCCTCGGCGAGGTACCCGAGCGCGTGCCGGGCCGCGGCGTCCCGCACGTGCGCGAGGATCACCGGACCCATGATCGCTCCCGCCGAGCCTGCCAGGACAACCCGGTCGGGCGCCAGGAGGTTGATCAAATTGGCGATGCCGATGCCCAGGTATTCGCCGGTCGACGCGAGCGTCTCCGCAGCTGGACCAGACCTTTCGGCCAGCTCGACGAGCTCGGTCAAGCGTGATTCGCTGTCTTCGCCCGGCAGCTGCCCGGCCCCCGGCGAGTCGGCGTACCGGCGCACCACCGCCTCGGTCCCGACGTACGCCTCCAGGCACCCCCGTGACCCGCACCGGCAGGCCGCACCCCCGGCCTCGACCACGGTGTGGCCCCACTCGCTCGTCGTGATGCCCGGAAAAGACCCACCACCCGTCACGAACGCAGCCCCGACCCCCACCCCGAGCAGGGCGATCACGGCGCGGTCGGACCCGCGGCCCGCACCGAGCCACATTTCGGCCTGGCCGAGGGTGCGGGCGCGGTTGTCGAGGTGCAGGGGCGTGTCCGCGAGCAGCGGGATGGCGGCACGCAGGAGGTCGGCGAAGGCGACGCCGGCCCAGTCGAGCGTGGGGGCGTGCACGATGCCGCCGGAACGGACCGCGCCGGGCACGCCGACCCCGACGCCGAGCACGTGGGAAGCCCCCGAAAGCACTTCCGCGACACCCGCGCGGGCGAGCTCGACGACCTGCTCCGGGTCGGGGCCGGCAAGCGGGTGCTGCACCGTCGCGACCGTGCCGAGGGTGCAGTCGAACAGGCCGGCACGCACGTGGGTCTCGCCGACGTCGACGCCCACCACCTGGCCGTACTCGGGCCGGACGCGCAGCAGCGTGCGCGGCCTGCCACCATCGGACTCGACGGAACCGGCCTCGGCCACCACGCCGTCTCCGATGAGCTCCGCGACCACGTTCGTCACGGTCGCGGGACTGAGCCCGGACTCGGCCACGAGTTCGAGCCGGCTGACCGGCCCACGCAGGTAGAGCGACGACAGGAGCGCCGCTCGGTTGTGCCGCCTCAGGTCGCGGGTCGTTTGCCGGAGCACCCTCGTCACCTGGGGGATTCTGCCAGACGCCCATATGTTCGGGACTTAGTTCACTAGTTAATACATGGCCACAACTTACGGTGATCAGGCATCCTGGTGCCGGGAGAGTTCGAGGCCGGATGGGTGTCACATGGCGACCAAGCGCACAACAGTCCGCGATCTACGGCGGCACAACCGTTCCCTGCTGCTGTCGAAACTGTACTTCGACGGCCCGCTGTCGCGGCACGAACTGAGCCAGCTCACCGGTCTTTCGGCCGCGACGGTCAGCAACGTGACCGCCGAGCTCGGCGAGGAGCGGCTCATCACCGAGGCCGGCCTCGTCGAATCCGACGGCGGGCGGCCGCGCGTGCTGCTGCGCGTGGATCCGGCTTACGGCTACGTGGCCGGCGTCGACATCGGCGAGACGGGTGTGCGCGTGGAGCTGTTCGACCTCGCGATGCGGCGGCTGGCCACGGTCGAGCACGAGCTGTCACCGGCGCGCACGGAACCGGCCACGGTCGTCGAGGCCGTCGTGTCGGGCCTGCGCGAGGTGATCGCGTCGGCGGGCGCCGACGAGTCGGCCGTGCTCGGGGTGGGTGTCGGCGTGCCCGGCACCGTCGAGCAGGGCGAGCGGGTGCTGGTGCACGCGCCCACCATCGGCTGGGACTCGGTCGCGCTCGCCGACGACCTGCGCGCGGCCGGGATCGAGCTGCCCGTGTTCGTGGACAACGGCGCCAAAACCCAGGGCCAGGCCGAAATGTGGTTCGGCGCGGGCCGCGGGGCGCGGCACGCGGTGATCGTGCTCATCGGCTCGGGCGTCGGCGCCGCGGTGATCGCCGACGGCGCCACTTACCGCGGATCCACCAGCAGCGCGGGCGAATGGGGCCACACCACCATCGTCTACGGCGGGCAGGCCTGCCGCTGCGGGTCGCGCGGCTGCCTGGAGGCCTACATCGGCGCCGAGGCCGTGCTCGCGCGCTACCGCCGGTTGCGTGGCAAGCCCGTGCCCGGCGAGACCGAGCAGGACCAGTTCGCCGCGCTGCTGGCCGCGGCCGAGAAGTCCAAGTCGGCGCAGAAGGTGCTCGAGGAGACGGCCGGGTACCTCGGCGCGGGCATCGCCAACCTGATCAACCTGTTCAACCCCGAGCGCATCGTCGTCGGCGGCTGGGCCGGGCTCGCACTCGGTGAACGCCTCCTGCCACTCATCCGGTCCACGGCGTCGGCCCACGCGTTGAGCCACCCGTTCGGCCAGACCACGATCCAGCTCGGCTACCTCGGTCTCGACGCCGTCGCCACCGGTGCCGCGACCTTGCCCGTCGCCGATCTGCTGGAGCAGGGCGCCGACCCGCGGCTGCTGGCCAAGTCGGCGCCCACCATCCGCTCGGGTGCCGGCGCGGCCTGACCACCGTCACTCAGTGAGCACCCCCGAGAACCGCAGGTGACCGCCCAGATCACCTCGGTGGTGACCGGCAACCCTTAATTCGGGTTGAAAAAATTCTCACCTTTACCGTTGCCGCAGTGGTACGGACCATGCATACTGCTTTTACTTTGTTGCCAGGCACAACAAAGTAGCCCGATTAGTCCGACCCTGCCGCCCGCCTGCGGTCCACCTCCGGATGTGGACACGAAGCGCTCGGCTGAGAACCGCACGGTGCCCCCCGCCGTGCTCGCCTTGGCCCCGCCGCGTTTTCGTGCTGCGCGCGTGAATGCGCGGTCCCCTCCGCCAGAAGAGGTGACAATGATGTCCATCTCCCGATCTCTGAGACGTTCCCGCTGGGCAGGGCTCTTCGCGGCCGCGGCGCTGCTGACCGTCGGGCTGCAGGCGACGCCCGCCGTGCTCGCGCCCCCGGAAGCGGCCGCGGCGGCCAGTTTCACCGACGACTTCAACGGTCCCGCCGGCAGCCCCGCCGACGGCTCGAAGTGGAACTACGAGACCGGCGACAACGTCAACAACCACGAGCGGCAGTACTACACGTCCGGCACGAACAACGCCGCGCTCGACGGCCAGGGACACCTCGTGATCACGGCGAAGCGCGAGAACCCGGGCAACTACAACTGCTGGTACGGCCGCTGCGAGTACACGTCCGCGCGGCTGAACACGTCCGGCAAGTTCAGCCAGGCGTACGGCCACTTCGAGACCCGCATGAAGCTCCCGCGCGGTCAGGGCATGTGGCCCGCGTTCTGGATGCTCGGCGGCGGCAACTGGCCCACGGACGGCGAAATCGACGTGATGGAGAACGTCGGCTTCGAGCCCAACACCGTGCACGGCACGATCCACGGCCCCGGCTACTCGGGCTCCGGCGGCATCGGCGCGGGCTACAGCGGCCCCAACTTCTCCGACGACTTCCACACCTACGCCGTGGACTGGTCGCCGAACAAGATCGTGTGGACGGTCGACGGGAACGTCTACCAGACCCGCACCCCCGCGGACCTGGGCGGCAACCGCTGGGTCTACGACCACAACTTCTTCATCATCATGAACCTCGCCGTCGGTGGCTACTGGCCCGGCGACCCCAACGGCAGCACGCAGTTCCCGCAGCAGCTGGTCGTCGACTACGTGCACGTGACCACCAGCACCGGCGGCGGGACCACCACACCGCCGAGCGGGCGCACCGGCCGCATCACCGGCATCGGCGGCAAGTGCGTGGACGTCGCGGGCGCCAACAGCGCCAACGGCACGCCCATCCAAATCACCGACTGCAACGGCAACGCGGCGCAGAACTGGACGGTCAGCAGCGACGGCACCCTGCTCGCCCTGGGCAAGTGCATGGACGTCGCCTCCGCCGCGACCAACGACGGCGCTCCGGTGCAGCTCTACGTCTGCAACGGCACAGGCGCCCAGCAATGGGTCGTCACCGCCGCGCACGACATCGTGAACCCGGCCGCGAACAAGTGCCTGGACGCCACGGGCAACAGCTCGGCCAACGGCACGCGGCTGCAGATCTGGACCTGCACCGGCGCGGCCAACCAGAAGTGGACCGCCCCCTGATCCGCTGACCCGGCACCGGTTTGCGGGTGCGGCACACGCCCGCCCGGTGCACCTGAAGCCACCGCGCGGGGCTGCTCGCCTCCTCTCCCTCCTCCGGCAGTCCCGCGCGGTGTTCCACTCCGGTCCCCGCCGGTAGTTCACCCGGGTGGCGTGATCCCGACCGGACCACGCCACCCGGATCCCCGGATCCCCACCGGCCCGCCTGTACCCGAGGCACCGCCGGGGTTTTCGCGAACGCACTCGATCCGCCCGTTCCCCACCGGGCTCTCCCCTCCCCATCGGCTCGGTCTCCACCGGGCTTTTGTTTCCCCTCCCCAAACCGCCCACCGGACAGCCCCCGCCCTCCCAAGGGGGGCGTCCCCATCCCATTCTACCGGCGAGGTCTGACAAAAAGTGGCCAAGCGGACACGGAGGGTCAAGTCATCCACAACTCGCCTCGCCTGTGGACAACTCCGCCATTTCCAGAGATCTCCCCGTCCCCCAAGGAGAACCCCATCATGCGGCGCTTCTTCGTCGCGTTGGCAGGCTGTGTCCTGCTGGCGCTTTCCTTCCTCCCCGCAACCGCAGCGACAGCTGCACCCGCGGCACCGACGGCCCCAGCAACAACCGCAACAACCGCAGCACCCGCAGCCGGGCCCACCGCTTCCCAGCTCCTCGGCAAAACCAACTCCTGCCAACAGATCTCCAACGGCAAGTACAGCTACGACGAAGGCGGCGCGGCCACCGTCCCCGTCTGCCAGTCGAGCGGGGCCGTGTTCTTCAAGGCTGACATGGACATCGACTGCGACGGCGTGCGCACCAGCCAGTGCAACGAGAACACCGACTGCTGCTTCTACCCCGACACCGCGTTCCACACCTCCACCGACCAACCGTTGAACGCCGCCCAGCTGCCCTACGTCGTGCTGCCACAACCGACGTCCACTTGGGACTACCGGCAGTACGGGATCGACGGTGGCTCGGTCGTCGCGGTGATCTACAACAACAAAGTGACCTACGCTGTGGTCGGTGACACCGGCCCGACGAGCATCATCGGCGAAGCTTCCTACGCCACGGCCGTGAGCCTCGGCATCGACCCCGACCCGAGCAGCGGCGGCACCGAGGGCCCGGTCACCTACGTCGTGTTCCCGAACACGCACGTGAACCCCATCGAGAACCACAACACCGCCGTCAGCGTGGGCGAGTCGTCGGCGAGCAACTGGGTCGGCGGCGGCCAGACCGACCCGCCGACGGGCGGCGCGGGCCAGATCACCGGGCTCGGCGGCAAGTGCGTGGACGTGGCCGCTGCCAACAACACCAACGGCACCGCCGTGCAGCTCTACGACTGCAACGGCACCAACGCCCAGCAGTGGACCGTCGGCTCCGACGGCACGATCCGCGCGCTCGGCAAGTGCCTCGACGCGGCCGGCACGGCCAACGGCAGCAAGTCACAGATCTGGGACTGCACCGGCGGTGCCGTGCAGCGGTGGACCCGCAACTCCAACGGCACCCTGGTGAACGCCGCTTCCGGCCGGTGCCTCGACGCCACCGACAACAGCTCCGCCAACGGCAACCGCCTGCAGATCTGGGATTGCACCGGTGGCGCGAACCAGAAGTGGACGGTGTCCTAGGCATGCGCAAGCGCCACCTGCTCCCCCTCCTCGGCGCGGCGGCCCTGGCATTGTCCACAATGGCCGTCCCGGCCGCACAGGCGGCCAACGAGCCCGTGAACATCTGGCTCACCACCACCAACGACGCCAAGGGCGTGAACGTGACCCAGGGCCTGCAGCAGCAGACGCCGATCGCGTTCTCGGCCGGCACCGGCAGCGGTCCGCAGACGATCAACGTCAACGAGAACACCACCTACCAGCAGTTCGAAGGCGGGGGCGCGTCGTTCACCGACAGCGCGGCCTACCTGATGAACTCCAGCAACCTGTTGCCGGCCAGTACCCGCAACCAGGTCATGCAGAAGCTGTTCGACCCGAACAACGGCATCGGCATCGGCTTCCTGCGCAACCCCATGGGCGCCTCGGACCTGGCGCGCTACAGCTACACCTACGACGACGTGCCCGCGGGCCAGACCGACCCGAGCCTGTCGCGCTTCTCCATCGCCCACGACCAGGTGGACGTGCTGCCGCTCACCAAGCAGGCCAAGCAGCTCAACCCGCAGCTGAAGGTGATGGCGTCCCCGTGGACCGCGCCGCCGTGGATGAAGGACAACGACTCCTACAACCAGGGCTGGCTCGAGTCGCAGTACTACAACACCTACGCCCAGTACTTCGTGAAGTACGTGCAGGCCTACCAGAGCGCCGGCGTGCCGATCGACTACCTGTCCGTGCAGAACGAACCGACCTGCTGCCCCGGCTACCCGTCGATGCAGTGGAACGGCTCGGGGCTGGCGTTCTTCACCAAGAACAGCCTCTTGCCGGCGTTGCACTCCGCCGGGCTGTCCAGCAAGGTGCTGGCCCTGGACTGGAACCCGGACAAGTACGACGAGATGGCGGCGCCGACCGTGGACGACGCCACCGTGCGCAACGACCCGAACTTCGGCGGCGTCGCCTGGCACGGCTACGAGGGCAACGTCTCGGAACAGTCCACAGTGCACGCCAAGTACCCGAACGTCAACGCCTACTCGACCGAGCACTCCGGCGGCACCTGGATCGGCAACCAGCAGGCCGAGGACATGAACAACATCGTGGACTACACGCGGAACTGGAGCCGCTCGGTCGTGAAGTGGAGCCTCGCGGTGGACCAGGCCCACAACCCGCACAACGGCGGCTGCGACACCTGCACCGGGCTCATCACCGTCCACAACGGAGACGGGCGCAACGGTCAGGTCGACTACACCATCGAGTACTACACGATGGGCCACCTCACCAAGTTCGTGAAGCCGGGCGCGGTGCGGATCGACTCGAACGACACCTCGGCCGTGCGCAACGTCGCCTGGAAGAACCCCGACGGGTCCAAGGCGCTCATCGCGTACAACTCCACCGGCGGCAACCAGAGCGTGCGCGTGAACTGGGGCGGGCAGTCGTTCACCTACTCGCTGCCGGGCCACACCTCGGCCACGTTCACGTGGAACGGCACGCAGTCGGGCGGTGGCACCACCACGCCGCCGACCGGGCGCACCGGCCAGATCACCGGCCTGGGCGGCAAGTGCCTCGACGTCGCCGGCGCCAACACCACCAACGGCACCGCGGTCGACCTGTACGACTGCAACGGCACCGGCGCGCAGCAGTGGACGGTCGGCAGCGACGGCACGATCCGGGCACTGGGCAAGTGCCTCGACGTCGCTTCAGCGGCCACCAACGACGGCGCCAAAGTCCAGCTGTACGACTGCAACGGCACCGGCGCACAACAGTGGTCCGCCAACGCCGGCCACGACATCGTGAACACCGCCGCCAACAAGTGCCTCGACGCCACCGGCAACTCCTCGGCCAACGGCACCCGCGCGCAGATCTGGACCTGCACCGGCGCGGCCAACCAGAAGTGGACCGCACCGTGACCCCCCGTCAGGAGTCCCCGATGAGAAAACGAACCCTCGCGGCGATCGGCGGCCTGCTCGCCGCCTCCGCCCTCACCCTGATGCCCGCCGACGCACTGGCGGCGACCGGGCAGATCACCGGCATCGGCGGCAAGTGCGTCGACGTCGCCGGCGCGAACAGCACCAACGGCACCGCCGTGCAGCTCTACGGGTGCAACGGCAGCACCGCGCAGCAGTGGAACGTCGGCAGCGACGGCACGATCCGGGCGCTGGGCAAGTGCCTCGATGTCGCAAGCGCGGCCACCAACGACGGCGCCAAGGTTCAGCTGTACGACTGCAACGGCACCGGCGCACAACAGTGGTCCGTGAGCGCGAGTCACGACGTCGTGAACACCGCCGCCAACAAGTGCCTCGACGCCACCGGCCAGAGCTCGGCCGACGGCACACGGCTGCAGATCTGGACGTGCACCGGCGCCGCCAACCAGAAGTGGACGGCGCCCTCCGGTGGTGGCGACACGACTCCGCCGCCGTCCGCCGCCGCGATGGCCGTGGCGCCGTACCTCTACAACGGCTGGGGCGCCCCGCCGAACCCGACCACGATCATGAACGCGACGGGCGTCAAGTGGTTCACGTTGGCGTTCGTGCTGTCCAACGGCTACTGCAACCCGCAGTGGGACGGTTCGCGCGCGCTCACCGGCGGCGTGGACCAGGGCACGATCAACACCGTGCGCGGCGCGGGTGGCGACGTGATCCCGTCGTTCGGCGGCTACAGCGGCAACAAGCTCGAATCGTCGTGCGGCAGTGCCGGTGAGCTCGCCTCGGCGTACCAGAAGGTGATCAACGCCTACGGCCTCAAGGCGATCGACATCGACATCGAGGCCGGCGCCTACGGCGACCCGGTGGTGCAGCAGCGCACCGTCGACGCGCTGAAGACGGTGCGCGCCAACAACGCGGGCATCAAGATCTACGTCACGTTCGGCACCGACACCAGCGGTCCGGACGCGAGCCTCGTCAACCGCGCGGCGCAGTCCGGGTTCACGGCCGACGGCTGGGTCATCATGCCGTTCGACTTCGGCGGCGCCGGCCAGAACATGGGCACGCTTACCACGCGCGCGGCCGAGGGCCTGAAGAACGTCGTCAAGAACGCCTACGGCTACACCGACGACAACGCCTACCGGCACATGGGCATCTCGTCCATGAACGGGATCACGGACCAGAACGAGGTGGTGACGGTCGCCGACTTCACCACGATCCTGGGCTACGCCAACCAGCACCACCTGGCGCGGCTCACGTTCTGGTCGGCCAACCGGGACCGGCCGTGCACGGGCGGTCCAGACGACAGCTGCTCGAAGGTTTCGCAGCAGCCGTGGGACTACACCAAGGTGTTCGCCCGGTACGCGGGCTGAGCGTCCGAAATGGATTGATCAGGGAGTTACGCAACGGCGGACCGTGATCTCCCCCCGGGGACCACGGTTCGCCGTTGCACCACCATCTCCACCATCTCCTGGCCACGTGTCCCGGATCGGGCCTGGGGGCGACCATCCCGATCCGGTTCCCACGAGAGCGACGGACCCCGCCTGGGGGTTCCGGGGCCTGCACTGCTTTCGCTTCACGTGACCTGAGGAAGACGTTATCCAGGCGCACACGATCTTGACACTCCCCAGACTGCGGACGACCCGAACGACCACCGCTGGCTGCCCGTCCGCGCGCGAGCACACTATGTAAGCAAGTGCTTCGTCCCTTTTCCCACTGAAGTAGGATCGTTTCGCAGCGCCGATACACGTCTCACGGCAAACGTTTTCCGTGGCGCAGCACACACTTTCCATTCCCAGGGCAACGATTTCCCGGCTGTGCCACGAATCCCGCGCCCTTGTCACCGTCAGTCCGGTGTGGACGAAACCGCACGGCGCGCGAAGCCGTCAGTTCGGCTGACCGGCGAGATCCGCCGAACGCTCCGAGTACGCCTCGACCAGCTGCGCTTCCGCGTCACCGAGGTAGGCCGCGAGCAGTTCTTCCGTCCGCCGGCCGTCGCCTTCGCCGAGGGGCCCGAGCAGCTCGCGGTTGCGCGGCAGGTACCGCTCGTGGAAGCGCCGCGGGTCGGCCATCACGTGGAAGACCAGCCGCAGCTCGGCCGTGAGGCCCTGCATCAGCTCGACCACGCGCTCGCTGCCGGTGAGGGCCACGAGCTCGCTGTGGAACCGGATGTTCGCCGTGCCGAGGTCCTGCCAGCGGCCGCCTTCGGCCGCCCGGTCACCCTCGGCGACCGTGGCCGCGATCTTGTCGTAGGACGCCGGCCGCTCGGTGATCCCGCGAACCGCGGCGCACTCGACGAGCTTGCGCACGCGGTAGATGTCACGCACGTCGTCGACCGTCGGCACGCGCACGAACACCCCGCGGTTGAGCTCGTGGACGAGCAGCCGCTCGTGCGTGAGCAGGCGGAACGACTCGCGCAGCGTGTTGCGCGAGACGCCGAGCGCGCTGCCGATGTCCTGCTCCGACAGCCGCACACCAGGCAGGAAGAAGCCTTCGGAGATGCGCGTGCGCAGCACTCCGGCGACGCGTTCCGCCGTGCTCGTGCGGCTCAGCAGACCGCGATCGGCTTCCAGGCCCAGCGGGCTCTCGTCGGTGACCACGTCGCCCAGCGTAGCCGGATGGTTGAGGACGATAAAATAAGAGACTTGTGGAATCGTTCAACGATCCATACGGTGACTGGCATGTGACTCAGCCCACTCTGTGACCACTCCCCACGGAGGTACTCACCCATGAACACGAACGTGACAGCAGGCACCACAAGTGCCGCCCGGCCGTTCGAGTGGTTCCGCTCCCTCGGGCCCAAGGGCAAACGAGCTTTCTTCGGCGCCTTCGGCGGCTACGGGCTCGATTCGTTCGACTACCAGACCCTGCCCTTCGGGCTGGCCGCCATCACGGCGTACTTCGGCATCTCGTCCGGCGAAGCGGGCCTGCTCGGCACGACGACGCTGGTCGTGTCCGCGATCGGCGGTGTCGGCGCCGGTGTGCTGGCCGACCGCATCGGCCGAGTACGCACGCTGCAGCTGACTATCGCGATGTACACGATCTTCACCGTGCTCTGCGGGTTCGCCCCGAACTTCGAGACGTTGCTGGTGTTCCGCGGCCTGCAAGGGCTCGGGTTCGGCGGTGAGTGGGCCGTCGGCGCCGCGCTCGTGGCCGAGTACTGCTCGGCTCGCTACCGCGGCCGCACGGTCGCGTTCGTGCAGAGCGCGTGGGCCGTGGGCTGGGGCCTGCTGGTGATCGTCTACACGGTGCTGTTCAGCGTGCTCGACGACGCGATCGCGTGGCGCGTGCTGTTCTGGGTCGGCGTGCTGCCGGCGCTGCTCGTGCTCTGGGTGCGGCGCAGTGTGTCCGACGCCGAGCACGTGACCGAACGCCGCACCAGGGCGAAGGTGAAGCCGCACGCGGCCCTGGCCGGCATCTTCCGCGGAGGCCTGCTGCGCACCACGGTGTTCGCGGCGCTGCTCGCGACCGGGGTGCAGGGCGGGTACTACACGCTGTTCACGTGGCTGCCGAACTACCTCAAGACCAGCCGCGGCCTCGACGTGGTGGGCACCGGCGGGTACTTCGCGCTGCTGATCCCCGGCGCGTTCATCGGTTACGTATGCGGCGGTTACCTCGCGGACCTGCTGGGGCGCAAGCGAACCTTCCTGCTGTTCTCCGTGCTCTCGGCGGCGCTGATCGTGCTGTTCGTGCAGCTGCCCTACGGCGCCAACGGCCTCATGCTGCTGATCAGCTTCCCCCTCGGCTTCTCGACGTCGGCGATCTTCAGCGGCTTCGGCGCCTACCTCGCGGAGCTGTACCCGACCGAGGTGCGCGCCACGGGCCAGGGCTTCACGTACAACTTCGGCCGCGCGGTGGGTGCCGCTTTCCCCGCGGTGGTCGGGTTCATGGGTGCGGGCGGCGCGATCGCGCTCGGCGCCGTCAGTTACGGCATCGCCGCGCTGGCGCTGCTCGGCCTGCCCGAGACCCGCGGCCGGGAGCTGACCGGGATCCCGTCGTGACCAGGCTCCGCGACCCCGCGGCCCTGAAACCCGCCGAGGCCCGCGCGCTCTTCCGCGCGGGCACCGAGCGCCCCACCGAGGGCTGGGCCCGCGGCTACGCGCAGGCCAACCTCGTTGCCGTGCCGCAGGATTGGGCCGAGGACATGCTGGTGTTCTGCGCACGCAACCCCAAGGCGTGCCCGGTGCTCGACGTCAGCCGGCCCGGCGACCCGGCTTCGCGGCTCGCGCCGGGCGCCGACCTGCGCACCGATCTGCCTCGCTACCGCGTGTGGCACAACGGTGTGCTGACCGGCGAGGTCACCGACGCGACGGGCCTGTGGCGCAGCGACATGGTGGCGTTCTCGATCGGCTGCACCTACACGTTCGAGGAGCCGCTGCTCGCGGCCGGCGTGCCGCTGCGCAACGTGGCGCAGGGGCGCGGGGTGGCGATGTACGTGACCGACCGGCCGTGTGAGCCGGCCGGTCGGCTGCACGGGCCGCTGGTGGTGACCATGCGGCCCATCCCGGCCGAACGGCTCGCCGACGCCGTGCGGATCACCTCGGCCACGCCGTCGATGCACGGCACGCCTGTGCACGTCGGCAATCCGGCCGGGCTGGGCATCGCGGACCTCGCGCGGCCCGACTTCGGTGACGCCGTGGATCTCGAACCCGGGGACGTGCCGGTGTTCTGGGCCTGCGGCGTCACCCCGCAGGCCGCGGTGATGGCTTCGCGGCCACCGTTCGCCATCACGCACGCGCCGGGGTACATGTTCTTGACGGACCAACTCGAGACGGGAGCAGCGCATGGATCTCAACAGTGACCTGGGCGAGGGCTTCGGCGCGTGGCGGATGGGCGACGACGAGGCCATGCTCGACATCGTGACCAGCGCCAACATCGCGTGCGGCTTCCACGCGGGCGACCCGGGCGTGATGCGGCGGGTGTGCGAGCGCGCGGCCGAACGCGGTGTGACGATCGGCGCGCACGTGGCCTACCGCGACCTCGCCGGCTTCGGCCGGCGGGCGCTGGACATCTCTGCCGAGGACCTCACGAACGACGTGCTGTACCAAATCGGCGCACTGGACGCGTTCGCGCGCGCCGCCGGCTCCTCGGTCAAATACGTGAAGGCGCACGGGGCGCTGTACAACACCGCTGCCGTGGACTCGGAGCAGGCGGCGGCACTCGTCGAGGGCGTGCGGCGGTTCGGCACCGGGCTGGCGCTGTTGTGCCCGCCGGATTCGGAGATGCTGCGCGCCGCGTCGGCGGCCGGGGTGACCGGGTATGCCGAGGCGTTCGCCGATCGTGCGTACACGCCGGAGGGCCGGCTGGTGTCGCGCAAGCTGCCGGGCGCCGTGCTGCACGACGCCGACGAGGTCGCGGCCCGCGCCACGGCCATGGCCACCAGCGGTTCGGTGATCGACGTCGAGGGCGGGAAACTCGACCTGCGCGCGGTGTCGTTGTGCGTGCACGGCGACACCCCCGGTGCGGTGGACATCGCGCGCCGCATCCGCGAGTCGCTGACGGAAGCCGGGGTCACCGTGGAGTCGTTCGTGTGATGGCCGTGTTGCCCTACGGCGGTTCCGCGGTCCTCGTGGAGACCGAGCACGTGCTCGGGTTGCAGGCTGCGCTGGAGCGCACTGCGCTCGCCGGGGTCGTGGAACTGGTTCCGGCCGCGCGGACGTTGCTGGTGCGCTTCGATCCCGCGGTGACCGACGTCGGTTCCCTTTCTCGTGCGCTGACTTCGGTGTCCACTGTGGATGTTTCTCCTGACTCTTCGACCGAGGTCACCGTGGCGGTGCGCTACGACGGCGCGGACCTCGCAGACGTCGCCGAAGCCTCGGGTTTGTCGGTGCGCGAGGTCGTGGCGCGGCACAGCGCGGCGTCGTACGTGGTGTCGTTCTGCGGGTTCGCGCCGGGCTTCGCCTACCTCGCGGGCCTGGACCCCGGCCTGCACCTGCCGCGCCGCTCGACCCCGCGCACGCGGGTGCCGGCCGGTTCGGTCGCCATCGCCGGTGAGTACTCCGCCGTCTACCCGCGCGTCTCGCCGGGTGGCTGGCACCTGGTGGGTACGACTTCGGCCCCGGTTTGGGACGTCGAGCGCACGCCGCCGCACCTGCTCACCCCCGGCACCCGCGTCCGCTTCGAGGCGGCGTGATGACCGGCAAGGCCGAGGTGCTCGCGACCGGTCCGTTCGCGACCGTGCAGGACCTCGGACGGCCCGGCCTCGCCGCCATCGGGGTCGGCCGCTCCGGGGCTGCCGACCGCGGATCGCTGCGGCTGGCCAACCGGCTGGTCGGCAACCCCGAGACACACGCGGCGCTCGAAGTGACGCTCGGCGGACTTCGGCTGCGCGTGTCGGAGGCCACGACCGTTGCCGTGACCGGTGCCGAGGTCGCCGTGCGGGCGGGGCGGCGGGCCGCGGCGCCGAACGGCCCCGCCGCGCTGCGCGCCGGCGAGGAGCTCACGCTCGGCACGGCCACCCGCGGCCTGCGGTGTTACGTCGCGATCCGCGGAGGCTTCGACGTGCTGCCGGTGCTCGGCGCGCGCGCCACCGACACCATGGGCGGGCTCGGCCCGCCGCCCCTCGTGCCCGGGATGACGCTGCCGATCGGCGCCGTCGTGGCCGGCTACCCGGTCGTCGACCTGGCGCCGCGACGCGGGCTCGCCGAAGAACCGGTGCTGCGCATCGCGCCCGGGCCGCGCCTGGACTGGTTCACCGCGACCGCACTGTCCACTTTGGTCACGTCGGACTACACCGTGACGGCCGACCTCGACCGCATCGGTGTCCGGTTCACCGGCCCGGCGCTCACCCGCGCGCGGACCGGCGAACTGCCGCCGGAAGCGGCCGTGCCGGGCGCGTTGCAGGTGCCCCCTTCGGGCGTGCCGATCCTCTTCCTCGCCGACCACCCCGTGACCGGCGGTTACCCCGTGCCGGCCGTGGTCTGCGAACCCGACCTCGACGTTGCCGCGCAGCTGCGGCCCGGACAGCGCGTGCGCTTCGCACTGCACCGCGAAGGCCGAGAGCAGGCAGAACGCCGCCAGCGGTAACTCGACCAACGCCATCGCCCATGACTGCCCGACATCCTGGCCCGCCGTTGTCACGTCGAACCAGGCGTCGACCAGCAGCAACGCCGCCGTGGCCGCGGCCGCGAGTGCGGCCCGGCGGTCGTGGCGCAGCAACCACCAGCCGCTGAGCAGCAGGCCCGCCAGCTCCAGGACATCGAGCCCGAGCCACGCCAGCTGCCAGTGTTGCGCCGCGTACGTATCGGGCAGCGTCGCGGCCAGAACCCCCAGCCACGGCAGCAAGCCCGCGCCGGCCACCGCCGGCACCCAACCCCTCCGCATGACTTCCCCCTCCGTCCGGACCAGGCTAGCTCATTGCAGAGATATTTTGCAAACTTTCTTTGCAGTCGTTCTCTGCACTACCCTCGGCGCCATGGCGGAACCACCGGAACAACGCGTCCTCACCGGCCCGGACCTCAAGGCCCTGCAGAAGGCGCTGGTCAACCCGGTGCGCCGCGACATCCTCACCTACCTGGGCAAACACGGGGAGGCGAACTCCACGACCGTGGCGAAGGCCCTCGGCGAGAGCACCGGCACCACGAGCTACCACCTGCGCAAGCTGGCGGAACAGAAGCTGATCGCCGAGGTCGAGGAGCGGTCCACCGGACGCGAACGCTGGTGGCGTTCGATGATGACGAACATCTACACCCCGCCGGGCCTCGAACTGACCGAGGACGAGCGCACGGCCGCTGACCAGATCGGCGCGCTGAAGATGAGCCACGACCTCGACATCGTGGTCCGCGCGTACGCCGGCTACGACGAAGCCGAGGGCTGGCACCAGATCTACCGCGCCGGGCTCACCCTCACCAAGGACCAGGTGGAGGCCTTCGTCGCCGATTACCGGGCGCTGCTGTGGAAGTACACGAACGAAGGCGAACCGGAACCGGGCGCGCGACAGATAGCCGTACGGCTGCTGGTGCTACCGGAAGAGAACCTCACAGACCCGACACGCGCAACGTCAGGTTCAGCCGTCCGGTGAGCCCCAGCGCCGGGTCCGCAGTGCCCGGCAGGGTCCGCGGCACGCCGTGGTAGGCCAGGCGCGACGGGCCGCCGAACACGAACAGGTCGCCGGAACGCAGTTCGAGGTCGGTGTAGGGGCGGTTGCGGTTTTCGGTGTTGCCGAAGCGGAACACGCACGTGTCGCCGAGGCTCAGGGACACCACGGGCTCGAGGGAACGCTCGTCCTTGTCCTGGTGCTGGCCCATTTTCGCGGTGGCGTCGTAGTAGTTCACGAGGGCGACGTCGGGATCGTAGGTGGTTTGGCCGTACGCATCGGCCACCGCGCGCCGGCCGAGGTCGCCCAGCCAGCTCGGGAACGGTTCCACCGGCGAGCCGTCTTCGCGCCTGCGTGAGTAGTGGTAGGGCAGCCAGTGCCAGCCGAGGCAGACCATGCGCACGGACATCACGCCGCCGCTGGGCAGTCGCGTCTGACGGTAGCCGCGCCAGCCGCGGCACGCTGCCACGAGCTCACGCTGCTGGTCGAGGTCGAGCCAGTCGGGCACGTGGACCGCGCCGGGCGCGAGCTCGGACCGGGGGCGGGGCAACAGTTCCATCGCACTTCATTGTCGCGCGGAATCGTGAGGCTGACCGCAGGAGGCGCCCGAAGGGTCCGGCCGGGCGCTCCTGCGGCGGATCCCCTCGCCAGAACCGCCATCTTGACACTCCCACATGCGAGTGTCACAGGCCAGCCTTCGATCAGCTACAAGATGGACACGTGACGCGACGATCGAGCGTCATCACGCTGTGTAAACCCTGTCAGTCGAACTCGACGACGGTCACACCGGCCCGCGCCGGGACGGGGTCGTTCATCGCGGCCAGCGCGGCCGGCACGTCGTCGAGGCCGATGCGCGTGCCGATGAGACCGGCGAGGTCGATGCCCGACTGTTCGACCACGCTCAGCAACTCCGGGTACTCGTGGGCCTGCAAGCCGTGGATGCCCACGATCTCCAGCTCACCACCGATCACGCGGTGCATCGGGATCGGCGCGACGCCCTGCGCGGGCGGCATCAGCCCCGCCTGCACGTGCCGGCCGCGTTTGCGCAGGCTGCCGACGGATGCGGCGCACGTGACCGGCGAGCCGAGGCAGTCGAGCGACACGTGTGTGCCGCCGCCGGTGAGCTCCCGAACGTGCGCCGCGACCGCTTCCGGCCCGTCGAACGCGGCGGCGTCCACACTCACCACCGCGCCCGACCGCTCGGCGAGCGCCCGCGCGGCCGGCGAAACGTCCACCGCCACGACCTTCGCGCCCGCCGCCGCGGCCAGCAGCACGGCCGAGATCCCGACGCCACCACAGCCGTAGACGGACACCCACTGGCCCGCCCGCACCCCGCCCTGCCGCAGCACCGCACGGAACGCCGTGCCGAACCGGCACCCGAGCGCGGCCGCCTCCGCCGCCGACATCCCGTCCGGCAGCGCCACGAGGTTCGCCTGCGCGTGCTCGATGGCGACGAGCTGCGCGAACGAACCCCAATGAGTGGCGCCGGGCTGGAACTCGTCGTCGCAGATCTGCTGGTCGCCGCGGGCGCACTGCGCGCAGGTCCCGCACGCGCACACGAACGGCACCGTCACCCGCGCACCGACGTCCCAGCCCCGCACCCCTTCGCCGACCGCCGCGATCCGCCCGGCCAACTCGTGCCCGGCGACGTGTGGCAGCTTCACGCCGCCGTCGTGGCCCTGCCAGGTGTGCCAATCACTGCGGCACACGCCGGTGGCATCGACCTCGATCACGACTCCACCTGGTGGCACGGACGGATCCGGCACTTCGACGACCTGGGGCAGCACCCCGAACTGCTCGATCACAACCGCACGCATGCGATCGATGCTCCCACGGCTTCGCCGAGGTGCGAGATCGCTGTGCCCTTGGCCTCGGCTCCGCCGAGGCGTGCGAGATCGCCTTTGAGCCGGCTTCTGGACCGAGCGATCGGATCGGCCTGGCGGCCGATCGCACCGCCCGATCCAGAAACCGGCGCGATCTCGCGCACGGTCAAGTTGGGGTGATGCGATCAGGAGGGCCCGCGATTTACCGGTGATAGTTGGCCCGGTTACGCGGCGGCCCCAGAAGCCTACGCAGGGAATTCGGCGGAACTCCCACGATGTCTTCAAGATTCCTTAGGGCCTGCAACGATTCCGGCCGCTCCGGGCGGCAGCGGCCCGATTGCCAGTGGCTCAATGTCGCCAGGCTCAGTGAAGTTCCCCTGGCCCGCAACCGATATCTGATTCTGTCCAGTCCCAGCCCCCTCGCCCTGATTGCCGCTCGCAGGGCATCGGCGAACGGACCGGCCTCGAGCAACCGCCCGAGATCCCGTTCCGCCGTTTCCGCCCTGTCCATCGTCGACGTTCGCTGACCGGTCATCGCACACGCTCCGAACCATGTCGCTTCCCGAAACATCGGAGCCTAGGCCGGAGTCCGCATGATCGGAAGGGTCATCACCCGCCTGCGGTGAGAGAACGAGCGATCTCCGCCAAGGGTTCCGCGTAGCCGGAATTGACCGTGACGTAGGAAATCCCCCACCGTTCCCGCCAGCGGCGAAGAGTTTCCTTTGCTGCGGACGGGTTTTCGGGCAGAACCGTGATCGCGCCGCTCGCCGCCAGCTCGGGAACATCCACTCCGGTGTACTTCGCGATGTGGGGGGCAGGCGCATTTCCGACGGCAATCAAGTTCACCGAAAGTTCGATGTCGGCGAATCGCGTGCCCGCCATTTCGCGGAAGCGCTCCACAATGGCGTCGGCTTCGGATTCCGTGGTCCGCGGCTCCCAGGAGAGCGTGACGACATCGGCCTCGCGCGCGGCGAGCGCGAGCATCTTCGGCCCGCCGCCCGACAGCAGCAGGCGCGGGCGTTCGGGCGTTTCCTTGAGGAAAGCGATCGTGTCGGCCAGGCGCGCGATGCGCTCGCCCGGCTTGGCGAAGTCGCGGCCGAGCCGCTGCGCGAAGCCGGCGGCGCCGGGCCGCCCGACGCCGAGGCCGAGCTCGAAGCGCCCGCCCGTGACGCGGTGCAGCGTGCTCACCTGCCAGCCGAGCTGGCGGGCGTCGCGGAACGGGTCGGCGAGCACGAACGTGCCCACCGTCAGCCGGCTCGTGACGGCCGCGGCGGCCGGCACGAGTGTGAGCGGGTCGGCCTCGCCGACGGGGTCGGTGGCGAGCAGGGTGTCGAGACCGAGCTCCTCGACCCGCCGGGCCTGGGCGGTCCAGGCCTTGAGGTCAGGGGCGTACCCGGCGACGATCCCGAAGCGGAACGGTTTGGTGGTCATGCCGGCCATCGTCGGCGCCAGTGGGGGTAGCGCACATCCGTTGGGGAGCGACATCGGTGCGTACGCCCGGTGGCGCAGGTCTGGGTGGCGCAGGCGCGGCTTGGCGGCTCGGCGCCAGATTCGCTCAACGCGGAACCGAAGATCACTGTTGCCTGTAGACAACTCCCGTGAGCACCGGGTTTTGTCGGTGTGCGCCGGTAGAATGGATCAAGGGCGGCCCCCTGGGAGGGTGGGCCCTGCCCCGGCCTGTCCGCGCGACCCCGCCGTACACAACCCCGCCGTACACAACCCTGCCGTACACAACCCTGCCGTGCCTCGCCCTCAGCGCGCAGCACTGTCGGCGATCGAACGGCGGAAGCCGCAGGCGCCGAAGCGCAGCCTCAGCGCCCGACGACTCGACGCTCGACAACTCAGCGTCGACACCTCAGCGAACGGCGACTCAGCGCCGACAACTCAGTACCCGACAACTCACCCGACAACTCACCCGACAACTCAGTACCCGACGACCCGGAGCCCAACGGCTCGGTCCCGACGCCCCCGTACCCCGACGACCCGGCGCCAACGACTCAGCGCCCAACAACTCAGCGCCCGACAACTCAGCGAACCGCGACCGACAACGCCTGCGCGATCTCCTTGCCGATGGCGTGCGTCGCCACGTCTGGTGGTTGGCCCACCTTCACCACCATGGGGCCGCCGAAGGGCTGGCGTTCGACGACTTCGATGCGTTCGCCGAGGGCGATGGCGTGTTCGGTGAGGTAGCGCAGCAGTTCCGGGTCCGTGTCCCACACGCGCACGATCTCCCCGACGGCGCCGGGCTGCAGGTCGTCGAGGATGTGGGTCGGGACTTCCTCCACGCTGCCGTCGGGGGCCGGGATGGGGTCGCCGTGGGGGTCGCGCAAGGGGTTGCCGAGCTTGGCGGCGATGCGTTCCACCAGGCGGTCGGACACGGCGTGCTCGAGGGCGTCGGCCTCGGCGTGGACCTCGTCCCAGGTGTAGCCGAGCTCGGAGACCAGGTAGGTCTCGATCAGCCGGTGCCGGCGCAGCACCGAGCGCGCCAGGAGCCGCCCCTCGGCGGTCAGCTCGATGCCCCGGTAGGGCACGTGGGCCACGAGCCCGAGCTGCGAGAGCTTCGTGACCATGCCCGACGCCGACGAAGGACTCACCTCGAGCCGTCCCGCCAGCGTCGCGTTGGTCACGGCCTCACCGCGCTCGACGAGCCCGTAGATCACTCGAACGTAGTCCTCGACCGACGACGACCTCCGGACGGAACCATCTTCCATACCGCATACGATACGGGCTCACCCCTCACCGCCCGGACCCCGCTCACCGGCCCGAACGTGGTTCGACTCTGAACGACTTGGTCCGGACCAGTGCACCCTCACGGCCGCCAGCGGTACCGGATCCAGCCCGGCACCGGCTCGGCACCCAGCTGCGCGTAGAACGCCTCGGCCTTCTCGTTGCCCGCCTGCATGTCCCACTCGACGCGGCCGGTGGTCCGCGCGCGCAGCTCGTCGAGCAGCTCGCGGCCCAAGCCGTGGCGGCGGTACTCCGGGCGGATGAACAGGTCGTCGAGCCAGATCCCCGGGCGCGCTTGCCACGTCGAGAAGTTCCAGCTGCAGAACGCGAAACCCGCGACCACGTCGGGCCGGCCGGGCGGCGTCGCGATGAGCACCCACGCCTTGGGCTCGGGCCCGAACAGGTGACCGCTCATCTCGGCGCGGTCGAGCTTGAGGTCGTGCTTGTCCTCGTACTCGGCGTGCTCTTCGATGAGCGCGCAGATCTCTTCGGCGTCTTCGAAGACGGCGTCGCGGACGGGCATGCGAGCAGCCCCTTTCTGTCGGTGCCGGCGGCTACGGTGCGGTCATGAGTCCGGAAGAACGGTTCGAGGACCTGATCGACGAGTTGCTGGGCGAACCCGGCGTCGAGCCACCGCGGCCCGGCCGCGGTTTCGGGTCCAGCGCGCTGCGCGTCGGCAACCGGATCTTCGCCATGCTCGTCCGCGGTTGCCTGGTGGTGAAGCTACCGAAATCCCGCGTCGACGAGCTGGTGGCCGAGGGCCACGGCGTGCGGTTCGACGCGAACAAGGGCACGCCGATGAAGGAGTGGTTCGCGCTCGCCCAGGAAGCGCCGCTCGACTGGCCCGCGCTGGCGCGCGAAGCGTGCGCGTTCGTCGGCAAAAGATCCGGGTAGCTCACGACGCCTCGTACCGCAGCTCGCCGCCCACGGCCGTGGCGAGCACGCGCAGGTTCCCACCCCCGTCCACAGCACTGTCCAAAGCGGACAGTGGATCACCCGAAAGGACCACGAAGTCGGCCAGCTTGCCGAGCTCCAGCGTGCCCAGATCGTGTTCGGCGAAGGTCGCGTACGCCGAGCCGTAGGTGTACGCGCGCAGGGCCTCCGCCGGGGTGAGCGCTTCCTCGGGCGAGAACGGCGCGCCCGACGACGTGCGGCGGTGGACCATGTCCGCGAGGCCGAGCAGCGGGGCGCCGTCCACCACAGGACGGTCGGAGCTGGCGGGCAGCACGCAGCCGGCGTCGAGCACGCTGCGCAGGCGGTAGCACCAGGGCACACGCTGCTCACCGAGGGCCGCGCGCATGCCGTCACCCAGCTCGTTCACGAAGCGGCCCTGCGGCGAAGCGATGAGCCCCAGCGAAGCCAGCCGCGCCAGCTCCGCGGGCTGCAGCACCGCGCAGTGCTCGATGCGGTGCCGGTGGTCTTCGCGCGGCGAAGCGGCCAGCGCGGCTTCGTACGCGTCGAGCACCACGGTGATCGCGCGGTCGCCGATGGCGTGCGTCGCGATCTGCCAGCCGGCGTCGTGGGCGAGGCGGATCGTGCGGGCCAGCTCGTCCTCGGGCACCTGGAAGTAGCCGCGGTTGCCCGGCTCGCCGTCGAACGGCGAATGCATCGCGCAGGTGCGCCCGACCAGCGAACCGTCGGCGAAGAGCTTCATCGGCCCCACGCGCAGCCATTCGTCGCCGAAGCCCGTGCGCAGGCCCAGGTCGAGGCCGAAACCGGCGCCGTCGGGCAGGTCGTGCAGCACGCTCGCGGCCACCATCACCGTGCTCCGCACGCGCAGCACCCCGCGTTCGCGCGCCAGCTGGTACGCGGCCAGCTCTGCGGGCGTCTCCCCGACGAGCCCGCCGCCGATCCCGGCCTCCTGCACGCTCGTGATGCCCTCGGCCAGGAACCGCACGCTCGCGCGGTCGAGGCCGCGGACCACGGCGTCGATCGGCGTCGGGTAGGTCAACGGCCGCAGCAGCAGCTGGGCCTGCTCGCGCAGCAGGCCGGTCGGCGAGCCGGCCGCGTCCAGCACCACGTCGCCGCCCACCGGCACGTGCGCCAGGTCGAGCTGGTGCAGCACCGAGGAGTTGACCACGGTCATGTGCCCCGACGTGTGCTTGAGCCGCACCAGCATCCCGGGCGCCGCGCGGTCGAGGCCGTGCCGGTCGGGGTGCGCGCCGCCGGCCAGCTTGTTCTGGTCGTAACCGCTTCCGACGACCCAGCTGCCGGCCGGCAGCTCGGCCGCCCGGCGCGCCACGGCGTCGTACACCTCCTCGACGCTGCGGCAGCCGCTCAGCGCGACGTCGTCGAGGCCCATTCCGAACCACGCCATGTGGTTGTGGGCATCGTGGAACCCGGGCACCACGTGGGCACCGCCGAGGTCCACGCGAGTACGTGCCGAAAGCCCTTCGGCGTCCTCGCCCAGCGCCACGATCCGCCCGTGCAGCACCGCCAGCGCGCTCTCCCCGGTGAGCAGCCGGGCGTTCTCGTACACCGCGTCGACCCGCATGAACCTGACCCTATCGATCGATCGATCGAACGTCTAGGCTCACGCTCATGAGCACCGTGGACCTCGCCGTCGAGGGCGGCATCGCGCACGTCCGGCTGAACCGTCCCGAGCGGCTGAACGCCGTGGCACCCGTGCTGGTGGACGACTTCCTGACCGCACTGGACGGCGTCGCGCGCAGCGACGCCCGGGTGGTTCTGCTGTCCGGCAACGGTCGCGCGTTCTGCGCCGGCCACGACCTCAAGGAACCGACCCCCGAAGGCGACTCGCGGGCCCGGCTCGACCGGCTGCAGGACGTGACCCGCAAGCTGCGTGCGCTGCCGCAGCCGGTGATCGCCGCCGTGCACGGCTACGCGATCGGCGCCGGGGCGGAGTTCGCGCTGGGCTGCGACCTGGTGCTGGCCGCCGACGACGCCGTGTTCGCGTTCCCGGAGGTCTCGCTCGGGCTGAGCGTCACGGGCGCGGCCTCGCGGCTGCTACCGCTGCTGGTCGGGCCGATGAGGGCCAAGGAGCTGCTCCTGCTCGGCGAGCGCCTCGACGGCCGGCGCGCCCACGACCTGGGCCTGGTCAACGCCGCCGTGCCCGCGGCCGAGCTCATGAACCTCGCGCTGGGCTGGGCCGAGAAGATCGCGCACCACCCGGCCGAGGCCGCCACCATGGCCAAGCGCGCGCTCGACGCCGGCATCGACCACGCCCTGGAGTCGGCGCTGGAGCTGGAAGTGAGCCACGCGCTGATCACCGAGCACTCGGCCGCGGTGCGCGAATCCACCGAGGCGTTCCGGAGCCGCGCGTGAAGCCGCAGGCAGACACCCTCGTGGCGCTGCTCGACCGCGCCGCGCGGCGCTGGCCCGAGCGCACGGCGTGGGTGTTCGACGCGACCGGCGAGCGCTTCACGTTCGCCGACGTCGACGAGCGCAGCGGCCGGTTCGCCGCCGCGCTGCACGAGGTGGGGGTGCGGCCCGGCGACCGCGTCGCGGTGATGCTGCGCAACCAGCCGGAGTTCCCGCTGCTGTGGCTCGCGCTGGCGAAGCTCGGCGCGGTGCTGGTGCCGGTGAACACCAACTACCGTGAGCTAGACGGCGCCCACGTGCTGCGTCACTCCGGCGCGCGCTTCGTGGTGGCGGCCGAGGAGTTCGTGACGCTGCTGGAGAAGATCGCGCCGGACACCGCCGTCGAACGCGTGCTGACGCCGGCCGAGCTGCCCGCCACCGATCCGCGCGCGGCCACGAACGTGGTCGCCGAGCAGCCGATGAACATCCAGTACACCTCGGGCACCACCGGCGCCCCCAAGGGCTGCGTGCTGCCGCACCGGTACTGGACCACGCTGGCGATCAGCCTGGCCACCGACTTCCCGGCCGTGGGCGAGGACGACGTGCTGCTCACCGCGCAGCCGTTCCACTACATCGATCCACAGTGGAATGTGGCGTTGGGACTCGCGGGCGGCGCCACCCTCGTGGTGCTCGACCGCTTCCACCCGAGCTCGTTCTGGACCAAGGTGCGCGAACACGGCGTCACCTGGTTCTACTGCCTCGGCCTGATGCCGACGCTGCTGCTGCGCCAACCCCCGCACGAGGACGACCGCAACCACCGCGTGCGTGCGATCTGCGCGTCGGCCATCCCGCGTGAGCTGCACGCCGAGCTGGAACGGCGGTGGGGCACGCCGTGGTACGAGGCGTTCGGCATGACCGAGACCGGCGGCGACATCCGCGTGCCGGAAGAAGACCACGACGTCGCGGTGGGCACCGGCTGCATCGGCCGGCCCAGCCGCGACCGCGAGGTGATGATCGCCGACGAGCACGGGAAACCCCTGCCGCGCGGGGAAACCGGCGAGCTGCTCATCCGCGGCATCGGCCTGATGCACGGCTACCACGACGACCCGGACGCGACCGCGCGCGCGTTCGCCGGCGGCTGGTTCCACACCGGCGACCTCGCGAGCATGGACGACCAGGGCCGGGTGTTCTTCGTGGGCCGCACCAAGGACATGATCCGGCGCAGCGGCGAGAACATCTCGGCCGACGAAGTGGAGCGCGCGCTGCTGCTGCACCCCGCCGTGCGCCTCGCGGCCGTGCTCGCGGTGCCCGACGAGCTGCGCGGCGAAGAGGTCAAGGCCTACGTCGTGTGCGAAACCGAGGTGGCACCCGAGGAGCTCGCCGAGTTCTGCGCCGAGAAGCTGGCCTACTTCAAGGTGCCGCGCTTCTGGGCCTTCGCCGACGAGCTCCCGCTCACCCCTTCGGAACGCGTCGCGAAGGGCGAGCTGCGCAAGACGACGAACCTGCGCGCGGGCGCATGGGACCGGACCACCGGGACGTGGCTGTGAGCAGCGGTGAACGCGTGCGCGCGGCAGCCGTCAAACTGTTCGCCGCCAAGGGTTTCCACGGCACCGGCATCCGTGATCTCGCGAGTGAGGCCGAGCTGTCGTCGGCGAGTCTGTACCACTACATGGGCACCAAGGAGGACCTGCTCGTCGAGATCATGACCACGGCGCTGCGGCGCCTGCTCGACGCCGCGGACCAGGCCACCGCCGGGATGGCCGATCCGGTGGCCCGGCTGCGTTCGCTGGTGGCGCTGCACGTGCTCGCGCACGCCGCCCGGCCGGCCGAAACCCGCGTGGTGGACAACGAAGTCGGCGCGCTCTCGGATGCCGCGCGTACGCGGGTGGTCGCTCTGCGGGACGAATACGAGGCCCGGTGGGCGAGCGCGATCGCCGACGGCGTCGCGGCGGGCGTGTTCCACACCGCACACCCGGCCGTGACCCGCCTGGCGCTGCTGGACATGTGCAGCGGGGTGGCCCGCTGGTACTCACCACTCGGGCCGGCGCCGCTCGAAGGCCTGGCCACGCACTACGCGGAGCTGGTGCTCGGCGCGCTCGGACACCCGGTCGCCGTAGCCGTTCCGGATCTGCGACAGTGCCTGAAAGTCGTCGCCCAGGTGTGGGACATGCCTGTTCAGCCGGGGTTTTAGGCCCCTACGCCTTGCTGATTGGGCGAACGTGGGGGACGCTCGAAGGGTGACTGAGCAAACGATCCACCTGGAATTGGACGACTCGGGTCTCGCACCTAGCCTGCCCGCTCCAGCAAATCCCCGCGACCAGGTACAGGATGTGCCTTACCGCCCGGTCGAGTTCCGTGACGACGATCTGCCGACCGCACTCGAACGCTGTGCCGGGTGGCTTCGTCAAGCTCAGGAGTGGCTCGGTGAACCGCTCGACATCCTGGCGATTCACCTGGACTACGACGATCGGCAGGGCTCGCCCTATTACGACGTGAAGGTGCTCTGCAACGAAGAGGACCTCGCCGGCGTCCCCATCGCACTCCGCAACAGCAACAAGTGACTTTCTGAGAACACCGTTCACCGAATGAAGGCCTCGTGGCCGAACACAGCGTCCGGCCACGAGGCCTTCACGGTTTCCTCCCGTCGCAGCGGCTCAGCGCTTCAGTGACTCAGCGCTTCAGTGACTCAGCGGTTCAGTGACTCAGCGGTTCAGTGACTCAGCGGTTCAGTGACTCAGCGGTTCAGTGACTCAGCGGTTCAGTGGCCCAGTGGTTCATTGACCCCGTGGCTCAGCCGAGCGCGCCGCCGACCTTCACGTGGCCCTTGAGGAGATTGCGCGCGATGGTGCGGCGCTGGATCTCGTCGGTGCCCTCGTAGATGCGCAGCAGGCGCAGCTCGCGGTACCAGCGCTCCACCGGCAGCTCGCGGGTGTAACCCATGCCACCGTGGATCTGCAGCACGCGGTCGACGATCTCGTTGGCCTTCTGGCCGCCGTAGAGCTTCGCCATCGACTGCGCGTGGCGTGAGTCCATCTTCTGGTCCACCTGCCACGCGGCGTGCAGCACGAGCCAGCGCAGCGCTTCGAGCTCCACCCCGGAGTCGGCGATCATCCACTGGATCGCCTGACGCTCGGCGATCTTCTGCCCGAACGTCTCGCGCGTGTTGGCGTGCTCGATGGCCATGGAGATCAGCCGCTCGCACGAACCGATCGCGCGGGCCGGCAGCAGGTAGCGGCCCTGGCCGATCCACTGCATCGCCAACTCGAACCCGCGGCCCGCCTCGCCGAGGATCTGCGAAGAGGGCACCCGCACGTCCTGGAACACCAGCGCCGCCGGGCCCCACTCGCCCATCGTGTCGATGTACTCGGACTTCCAGCCCATCTCACGGTCGACGAGGAAACAGGTGACGCCCCCGTTGGCACCCTTCTCGGGGTCGGTGATGGCGAAGACCATCACGAAGTCGGCTTCGTTGCCGCCGGTGATGAAGGTCTTCTCGCCGTTGATGACCCAGTCGGAGCCGTCCTTGCGCGCGGTGGTGCGGATGGCCTTCGCGTCGGACCCGGCGCCCGGCTCGGTGATCGCGAAGCACGACTTGCGCTCGCCGGAGATCGTCGGCAGCAGGTAGGTCTGCTTCTGCTCCTCGTTGGCGTGGAACAGGATGTTGTCCGCGGCGCCGCCGAAGCGGAACGGCACGAAGGTGCGGCCCAGCTCGGCCTCCAGCAGCGCGGCCATCACGGCCGAGAGCCCCATGCCGCCGTACTCCTCGGGCGTGAGCACACCCCAGAAGCCGGATTCCTTGGCCTTGAGCTGCAGTTCCTTCAGCTCCTCGGCCGTGACCCCCGGCTGACCGGCGCGCTCGCGGCGGAGCACCTCCTGCTCCCGCGGCACGAGCTCACGCTGGACGAACGTGCGCACCCAGTCGCGCACTTCGCGTTCTTCGGTGCTCAGGGTGAAATCCATCGAGACTCCCGTCCTCCTCGCTAAGCGCTTGCTTAGTCGCCAGGGTACCGCTACTTCCCGGAGTCCCCCTAGTCCCTGGGTGGTCGGCGTGACAACCCGTCCCGGCGCCGGGAAGATCGGAGGGGACGAGGAGGGTGCCAGGTGACGCAGATCGTGGTCCGGTGGTCGGAACCGCTCGAGGCGGAGGATCGGTTCCTCCGCCTGCTCGACGAGCTCGAGCGCGGCCGTTACGACGCCTACCGGCTGGAGCTGGACAAGCGCCGCTTCCTGACCGGCCGCGTGCTCGCCAAGACACTCACGGCTTCGCGACTCGGCGTGCCGGTTGAGTCCGTGACCTTCGACGCCACCTGCGAGGACTGCGGCAAGCCCCACGGCCGCCCGCGCGTGCCCGGTTCGGACCTCACGCTGTCCATCTCGCACTCGGGCTCGCTGATCGGCCTCGCCGCGACCGACGGCGTGGCGGTGGGCCTGGACGTCGAAACGTCGTCGCGCAAAGCCGACAAGTCGCTGGTCGAGTACGCCTTGAGCCCCGCGGAGCAGGAGGCGGTGGCCGGTCTTTCCGACGCCGAGCGCTCCGCGGCGTTCTTCGTCTACTGGACCCGCAAGGAGGCCGTGATGAAGGCCACCGGCAAGGGCCTGAAGATCCCGCTGCAGAGCATCACGTTCTCCCGCTTCGACGCCCCCGCCGAGCTCGTCTCCTCGGGTGACCCGGCCCTGGACCCCGCCCGCACGCGCCTGGCGGACCTCAAAGCGGCCGAGGGCCACCGCGCGGCCGTCGCGGCGCTGACCACCGAACCGCTCGAGGTCACCGAGGAGCACTGGCTCCCCTGACGAGTCAGTCGAGGCCCATGGCACCCAGGAGGGTGCGGAACTTCGCGATCGTCTCGTCGAACTCGGCCTGCGGGTCCGAGGCCGGGACGATGCCGCCGCCGGCGTAGAGGCGCATGGAGGTGTCCGCGATCTCCGCGCAGCGGATGGCGACGGCCCACTCGCCGTCGCCGTGGGCGTCGACCCAGCCGACGGTGCCTGCGTAGTAGCCGCGGTCGAAGGGTTCGAGTTCCTGGACCAGCGAACGGGCCGGAGCGGTCGGCGTGCCGCAGATGGCGGGCGTCGGGTGCAGCGCCGCGGCGAGGTCCAGGGCGGTGACCTCGCGGTCGACGAGCTCACCGGTGATGGCGGTGCGCAGGTGCCAGATGGCGGGCGTCGACACGAGCTCGGGGGCGGCGGGCACGTCGAGCTTGCGGCAGAACGGCCGCAAGGCCTCCACGACGTAGTCGATCACCACGGCGTGCTCTTCCTGGTCCTTCGCGGACGCCAGGAGGGCCTCGCCGTTGGCGCGGTCGACCTCGGGGTCGGCCGAGCGCGGCATGGACCCCGCGTGCGGGGTCGTGAACACGGAGTCGCCGGCGCGGGAGAGCAGCAGCTCGGGCGTGGCGCCCACGAGGGTGCGCCCGCCGGGCAGCTCGGCGGCGTAGGTGAAGTGGCGCGGGTTGCCGCGGGCCAGGTTGCGCACGATCTTCGCGACCGGCACCGCTGAAGCGAACTCGAGCTCCAGCGCCCGCGCGAGCACGGCTTTGCGCAGGCCGCGGTCGCGCAGGGCCGCGACGGCGGCCCGCACGTTGGCCTTGTGGCCCTCCTCCGACGGCACCTCACGGGTGGCCGTCGGCGCGGGCAGGTCCTCCGGACCGGACACCGCGGCCGGCTCGCCCTCGGCCTGCGCCCGGTGCACGGTGCGCGGCAGGACGAGATGACCCGGTGTGGTCGTGTCCGGGCCGGTGTCGAAGGGCAGCGCCCCGACCGCGAGCGGCACGCCCGAGCTGGTCAGCTCGTCGGCCACGGTCCTGGCCAGCCGCCGTGGGTCGGTATCGGTCACGGCGGCGACCGAACCCTGGGCGAGGAGTGCTCGCCGGGCCGTCGCGAACAGGAAGTCGCCACGCTGGTAGCGGACGGTTGTCTCGACCGGGGTCGCCGGTGCGGTACTGGTCGTCACCGGACCAGCGTCCCAGGATCCGGGAGCTCCGCGGGGAAAGTGTTGTCAGAAGAACACCTTCGGAGCACTTTCCCCGCGGCCGTCCCGGGGTGCTACTTCAGCGCGTCGATGAGGGCTTCGCGCTGGCGCTCGCCGAGGCCCGCGGCCCGGCGGTCGGGGTCGATCCCCGCCTGCTCCAGCAGCGCGGCGACCTTGACCGCGCCCAGGCCGGGAACGGCCTTGAGCAGCTGGGTGACCTTCGTCTTCCCGATGGTCTTGTTCTCCTTGGCCTGCTTGAGCACCTTCTCGATGCTCGTGGTGCCGGACTTGATCGACGCGAGCAGCTCCGAACGCGCCTTACGCGCCTCTGCCGCCTTGGCGAGGGCGTCGGCGCGCTGCTCCGGAGTCAACGTGGGCAGAGCCAACGTAGTGTCCTTTCCTCTCAGGTCTCCGCTTTCGCGGCCGACGGCTTTTTCCCGATGCTTGCAAGTGCAAGCGCTGGCCAGCCGTCTCTTACCACGGCCCCAGTAAACGCCACACCTTCCAAGAGCGCGCAACCGACACGCACTTATCACCCTCCGACCACCCGGTGGACAAGTCACAAGAGGACCCCTCGCAGCCTGCGGAAACGTCAGACCTCCCTCGTTTTCGGCACCATTACTCACCCGAATGAGGCTCTATTTCAGGACGGTTACGACGCTCTTTTTTGTTGCGCTGCAACGAAAAGTGCCGAACTGGCGCGATCGCGGCCACGAGGGGCCGCCACCCGTTACGGGGACGGCCGTGATCGAACGTTGCCCCCGCCGATCATGCCCCGGCGGCCCGTCCGCCATTAGAGTCGGCGGCACCCCAGTTCACCGGCGAACGAGCACCACGGGAGTCACCCATGTTGAGCACGATGCAGGACGGGCAGCTGTCGCTGGCCAAGCTCCTGCGGCACGGCACGAAGGTCCACGCGAAGAGCGAAGTCATCACCTGGACCGGTTCAGAAGCCCGCCGGGAGACCTACGCCGAGCTCGGGCAGCACGCGGCCCGGCTCGCCAACGCGCTGCGCGGTCTCGGTGTGACGGGCGACCAGCGCGTCGGCACGTTCATGTGGAACAACGCGGAGCACCTGGCCGCCTACCTCGCGGTGCCGGCCATGGGCGCGGTGCTGCACACCCTCAACATCCGCCTCTTCCCCGAGCAGCTCACCTTCGTGGCGAACCACGCCGAGGACCACGTGGTCATCGTCGACGGCACGCTCGTGCCGCTGCTGGCCAAGCAGCTGCCGAGCTTCACCACGGTCAAGCACGTGATCGTGGCCAACGGCGACGCCAAGGCGCTGGAAGCCCCCGAGGGCATCACCGTGCACTCCTACGACGAGCTCCTCGCGGCCCAGCCGAGCGAGTTCGAGTGGCCCGAGATCGACGAGCGCTCGGCCGCCGCGATGTGCTACACGTCCGGCACCACGGGTGACCCGAAGGGTGTCGTCTACTCCCACCGCTCGATCTGGCTGCACTCGATGCAGGTCTGCATGACCGACAGCATGCGCCTGGCCCAGGAGGACAAGGCCCTGGCCATCGTGCCGATGTTCCACGCGATGTCGTGGGGCCTGCCGTACGCCGCGATGATGGTCGGCGCCTCGCTGCTGATGCCCGACCGCTTCCTGCAGCCGGCCCCGATCGCGGCGATGCTGGCGGCCGAGAAGCCGACGTTCGCCGCGGCCGTGCCCACGATCTGGCAGGGCCTGCTCGCCCACCTCGACGCGAACCCGCAGGACATCTCCCACGTGCGGGAGGTCGTCGTCGGCGGGTCGGCCGCGCCGCCTTCGCTGATGCACGCGTTCGAAGAGCGCTACGACGTGCCGATCCTGCACGCCTGGGGCATGACCGAGACGTCGCCGCTGGGCAGCGTCGCGCGTCCGCCGGGCAGCGCGACCGGCGAGGAGCGCTGGGCCTACCGCTACACGCAAGGCCGCTTCCCGGCGTCGGTGGCCGCGCGGCTCATCGGCGACAACGGCGAAGAGCTGCCGTGGGACAACGACGCCGTAGGCGAGCTCGAGGTGCAGGGCCCGTGGATCGCCGGCGCGTACTACGGCGGCGACGCCATCGACCCGGAGAAGTTCCACGACGGCTGGCTGCGCACGGGTGACGTCGGCAAGATCAGCGCCGACGGCTACCTCACGCTCACCGACCGCGCCAAGGACGTGATCAAGTCCGGTGGCGAGTGGATCTCGTCGGTCGACCTGGAGAACCAGGTCATGGGCCACCCGGCGGTCGCCGAGGCGGCCGTGGTCGGCATCCCCGACGAGAAGTGGGACGAGCGCCCGCTCGTGGCCGTCGTCGTGAAGGAAGGCCAGAGCGTGACGGCCGAACAGCTGCGCGATTACCTGTCCGGCAAGGTCGCGAAGTGGCAGCTGCCGGAGAACTGGACCTTCGTGGACGAAGTGCCCAAGACCAGCGTCGGCAAGTTCGACAAGAAGCGGATCCGCGCGTCCTACTCGGAGGGAAAGCTCGACATCTCACAGCTCTAACGGGTAATTCTCCGGCGAGTCGTCGGTCCTCCGGCGCCTGTCTTGAGGGAGTCTGACGCTCCCAAGGCAGGCGTCGGAGGATTTTCGGGATGCAGACACGCAGCAGGAGGTCGTTCCTGACCCTCGCGGGAACGGCGGCGGTGGGCGCGGTCGCGGCCGCGTGCGGTTCGGACACCGGGCGCCCCGGCGACCCGCCCCCGTCCACGGCGATGTCGGCCGGGCCGCCGCCGTCGAAAGCGCCGACGAAGGTCACGTTGCAGCAGTGGTACCACGCGTACGGCGAAGACGGTGTGCAGGACGCCGTGCGCGGCTACGCGGCTTCGTACCCGGGCGCGACCGTGAAGGTGCAGTGGAACCCGGGCGACTACGACTCGAAGATCGTGACCGCGCTGCAGAACAGCGCCGAGCCCGACGTGTTCGAGGCCCAGGTGAAGATCGATTGGGTGCGCCAGAACCAGGTCGTGGCCCTCGACGACGTGATCGGCCCGGTGAAAGGCGACTTCAGCCCGGCCGTGCTCGCCGCGCAGACCGTGGAGGGCAAGGTCTACGGCATCCCGCAGGCCACCGACACGCAGGTGCTCTTCTACCGCCCCAGCCTGCTGCAGGCCGCGGGGGTGCAGCCGCCGCAGACCGTGGACGAGCTGGTGGACGCGGCCGGCAAGCTCTCGCGCGACGGCGTGAAGGGCCTGTTCGCGGGCAACGACGGCGGTGTCGGCACGCTCACCGGCCCGCTGCTGTGGTCGGCCGGGCTCGACTACCTCAAGCCCGGCGGCCGCGAGGTCGGCTTCGACGACCCGCGCGCGGCCACGGCGCTGGGCAAGCTGCGCACGCTGAACTCCAACAGTTCGCTGCTGCTCGGCGCGCCCACCGACTGGTCCGACCCGGGTGCGTTCATCGACGGCCTGTGTGCGATGCAGTGGACCGGGCTGTGGAACATGCCGAAGATCCGCGACGCGTTCAACGACGACTTCGCCGTGCTCCCCTTCCCCAAGCTGGACAACAGTGGCGCGCCTTCGGTGCCGGTGGGCGCGTACGGCGCGATGGTCAACGCGAAGAGCAAGCACGTGGCCGAGGCCAAGGCGTTCGTGAAGTGGCTGTGGGTCGACCAGACGGCCGACCAGCTCGAGTTCGCCACGCGCTACGGCTTCCACGTGCCCGCGCGCCAGAGCCTCATCGACAAGGCCGACACGCTGCGCTCGGGCCCGGCCGCCGACGTCGCGCGGTTCGTGAAGGAGAACAGCCACCTCGTCGGCGGTCCGGTGTGGACCCAGCAGGCGAACACCGCGTTGTCCGACGCCGTCGCGAAGATCGCCAAGGAGGGCGCCGACCCGGTGACTCAGACGAAGGCGGCGGTCACGGTCGCGCAGGCCGAGCTGAAGCGCCTGTTCGGATGAGGCTGCGTTGACGGCACTGTCCCGGAAAGCCCGGGACACGCTGGCGTTCTGGGGGTTCGTCGGCCCGTTCCTGATCGGGCTGGCCGTGTTCGCGTACCTGCCGATCGGCTGGAGCGTGTACCTGTCGTTCTTCGACGCGCGCAACACGGTCACGCCAAGCGTCTTCGTGGGGCTGGCCAACTACGGCCACATGCTCACCGACGGACCGTTCCTGGCGAGCCTCGGCACGTTCAGCGTGTTCGCGGTCGTGATCGTGCCGCTCACGTTCGTGCTGTCGCTGGTGCTGGCGCTCGCGGTGCACCAGCTGAAGTTCGCCCGCGCGTTCTTCCGGTCGGTGTTCTTCCTGCCGTTCGCGTGTTCGTACGTGGTGGCTTCGCTGGTCTGGAAGACGTCGCTGTTCTCCGGGGTGCGCTACGGGCTCGCCAACACGGTGCTGGGCCTGTTCGGCGCCGACCCGGTGGCGTGGACGGGCACGGTCGACCCGCCGCTGTACTGGGTCGTGCTGGTGACCGCGCGGCTGTGGTTGCAGCTCGGGTTTTACCTGATCCTGTTCCTGGCGGCGCTGCAACGGATTCCGGACCAGCTCTACGAAGCCGCGTGGCTCGACGGCGCGAAGCCGGGCTGGCAGGTGTTCCGCCACATCACGCTGCCGCAGCTGCGCGCGACCTCGGTGGCCGTGCTGTTGCTGAACCTGATCAACGCGTACCAGGCGTTCGACGAATTCTACAACATCATGGGCGACTCGCGCGGGTATCCGCCGTTCGCGCGGCCGCCGTTGGTGTACCTCTACTACACGTCGCTGGGTTCCGGCGGGCAGGATCTGGGCCGCGGCAGCGCCGGGGCGGTGCTGTTGGCGTTGCTGATCGCGCTCGTGACGTTGTTGCAGGGCAAGCTTTTCCGCTTCGACCGCGGTGCAGTCTCGTGAAGGCCTTGTCGTGAAAGCCGCGCTGCGCTGGACGGCGTTGATCGTGGCCGCGGTGTTGTTCCTGCTGCCGTTCTACCTGCTGCTGCGCAACGGGCTCGCCTCACGCGCGGAAATCGCGGCCCCGAGCTGGACGTTGTGGCCGCGTGAAGTGCACTGGGAGAACTTCACGCGCCTGTTCTCCCTGGAAGACGTGCCGTTCGCGCGCAGCCTGCTCAATTCGGCGATCGTGGCCACCCTGCAAACGCTGGGGTTGCTGGTGATCTGCTCACTCGCCGGCTACGGGTTCGCGCGCGTCCCCTACCGCCACTCGAAAGCCGTGTTCTACGCGGTGCTCGCCACGCTGATGATCCCGACGTCGGTCACGTTCGTGCCGAGTTTCGTGGTCGTCTCCAGCCTGGGCTGGCTTTCGGACCTGCGCGGCCTGGTGATCCCGGGGTTGTTCAGCGCGTTCAGCGTGTTCCTGTTCCGCCAGTACTTCCTCGACTTCCCGCGTGAGCTGGAGGAAGCGGGCCGCGTCGACGGCCTCACGCGCTGGGGTGTGTTCCGACGCGTCGTGGTGCCCAATTCGCGGGGCTTCTTCGCGGCGATCGCCGTGATTTCGGTGATCGGCAGCTGGAACGCGTTCCTGTGGCCGCTGATCATCGCGCAGTCGCCCGATTCGTGGACGGTGCAGGTGGCGTTGTCGGGGTTGCTGACGTCGCAGAACCCGCAGCTGAACCTGCTGTTCCTCGCCGCGGCCCTGTCGATCCTGCCGATCGTGCTGCTGTTCGCGTTCCTGCAGCGCTACCTCGTGCGCGGGGTCACGGAGTCGGGGCTGAAGGGCTGAGCGCGGCACACCGGACTGCGCCAGCGCGCCTCCCGATCGGGCAAGGTGGCGCCCCACCGGGCGTGGAGACAACCCGATCGCGGTGGTCAATCCGCCGATTCCGCCCCCAAACGCGCTCGCTTCCCCCATAAACTCCTCGTACTCGACGTCCGGAAACTGGAGCACCCGATGACTGACCCTTACCAGCAGCAGCCCAACCAGCAGGGCCAGTACTACGGCGCCGACGGGTACCCCACGCCGCAACAGCCTCAGCAGCCCCCTTCGGCGCCGCTGCCCGTGCCGTATTCCGCGCCGTATTCCGCGCCTTACTCCGGCGGGTACCCGGTGCAGCCGTATTCGCAGCCGATGGCGTACGCGCCGTACCCCCCGGGCTACGTGCCGGTGAAGCAGAGCGGCCTGGCGATCGCGGGCATGATCATCGGCATCCTGGCGCTGATCACGTTCTGGGTGCCGTTCTGGGACGTCATCGCGGCCATCACGGCGATCGCCCTTTCGTGGGCGGGCATGGTGCAGGCCGGGAAGCCGGGTTACGGCGGCAACGGCATGGCCATCGCCGGGCTCGTGTGCGGCATCATCGCCGCCATTCCCGCCGTGATCTTCCTGATCATCTTCCTGACGCTCGCGGGCGCTGCGACGAGCACGTGCGCGTTCTACTGCTGAACCCGCCCTTCGTCGGGTAGCTCCCGGCCGCCGGTTGTGACAAAGTCAGCCCCGTTGTCACGGTGAATGTGAGCACGTTTCATGTTGCGTTCACCGGAGGTCCACCGCCGTCCGGCAGCGTGCTGGGCAGCCGACACCGGGGAGCGAAGATGGCGCAGCTCAGCAGGCGGACGTTCACCACGGCAGGCGCCGCCGGCGTGGGGCTGCTGCTGTGCACGCCGACCGCCAACGCACTCGACCGCGCGTTGAAGCGCACCGCCGCGCGCACCGTCAGCACGGCGGGAACGACGCTCGAACAGGTCGCCACCGCCGTCACACCCGGCACCGCCACGTACTCCCGGCTCACGGGCGGGCCCGGCTGGCCGCTCGTGGTCCGCGCGGAGCTGGCCGCGCCGAAGGACGGCCGCGACGACCGGCGCACGGCGCTGGGCGCGTTCGTGCAGTTCACCGACCTGCACATCACCGACACGGAGTCGCCGGCGCGGTTCGAGTACCTGCACCCGTACGTCAGCTCGGCGCACCGGCCGCAGGAGGCGCTCGGCACGGCCGCCACGAGTGCGCTGGTGCAGCGGGTGAACAGCGTCGCGAAGGGCCCGTTCACCGGCCGTCCGTTCGACTTCCTGGTGACCACCGGCGACAACACCGACAACCACGAGCTGCTCGAGCTCGACTGGTTCCTCACCAGCCTCAACGGCGGCGCCATCACCCCGAACTCCGGCGACCCGTCGCGGTACGAGGGCGTGCAGGTCTCGGGCAACGACGCGTTCTGGAACCCGTCGACCCCGCTCGACGACGCGTACTCGAAGAAGGGCTTCCCGCAGCTGCCGGGCCTGCTCGAAGCCGGGATCGCGCCGTTCACCGCGCCCGGGCTCGACGTGCCGTGGTTCTGCACGTTCGGCAACCACGACGACAGCGTCGTCGGCACGCTGCCGGAGGGCATCCCGGGCATCGAGGCGTGGTACACGAGCCGGTACAAGGTGATCGGCAAGAACGAGAGCACCGCCGCGAAGCTGGGCTCGGCCATCAACAAGGGCCAGAGCGTGCCGCTGACCGAGCTGTTCGGCGGCTCCGGCACCATTCGCGAGGTGACGCCCGACGCGCGGCGCCGGCCGTTCACCACCGCGGAATTCGTGACCGCGCACCTGGAGTCCGGCAACACCGGTCCTGGTCCGGTCGGCCACGGCTTCACCTCTGAGAACGCCGACGGCCGCAACGTCTACTACACGTTCCGCATCGCCCCGGGCGTCACCGGCATCAGCCTCGACACCACCACCCTGGGCGGCTTCGCCGACGGCTCGATCGGCCTCGGCCAGTTCACCTGGGTCGAATCGACGCTGAAGCGCAATTCGTCCACGTACTACGACTTCTTCGGCCGCAAGGTCACCCACTCGGTGACGGATGAGCTGTTCGTGCTCTTCAGCCACCACACCAGCGACACCATGGGCAACCTCCTGCCGGACTCGCGCCACCTGCTGGAGCCGCGGCTGGACGGCAAGGCGTTCGTCGGGCTGCTCAACCGCTTCCCCAACGTGGTGGGGTGGATCAACGGCCACACGCACCTGAACAAGATCACCCCGCACGTCGGCAAGACGCCCGCCCAAAGCTTCTGGGAGATCAACACGGCCTCCCACGTCGACTTCCCGCAGCACGCGCGCATCCTGGAACTCGCCGACAACGGCGACGGCACGCTGTCGATCTTCACGACGCTGATCGAGGCCGCCGCGCCCTACGCCGTGGACTACTCCGCGCGGACGCCCGCCGCGCTGGCTTCGCTCTACCGCGAGCTTTCGTACAACGACATCCACGTGGACCTGGGTCGGGTCGGGTCGGACGGGGACCACAACACGGAGCTGCTGCTCACGAACCCGCTCAGCTGATTACCTGATCGGTAATCGACGCCGTGCTCCCGGCTGCGGTTGACTTGCCGGCATGACTTCGTCGCTGTTCCAGACCATGCCGTTCGCCGAGCGGCTGGGCATCGAGGGGCTCTCGCACGCCCCGGACCTCGTCCGCAGCCGCCTCGCGTGGGACGCCACCCTGTGCACCGTCGGCGGCGTCCTGCACGGCGGGGTGCTCATGTCGCTGGCGGACGCGACAGGAGCGGTGTGCGCGTTCCTCAACCTGCCTCCCGGCGCTGCGGGGACCACGACGCTGGAGTCGAAGACCAATTTCTTGCGTGGGGTGCGTTCGGGGTACGCCGTGGCGTCGTCCCGACCGCTGCACGCGGGGCGCCGGGTGGTCGTGGTGGAGACGGAGATCCACGACGACGAGGGGAAGCTGGTCGCGAAGGTGACGCAGACGCAGGCGGTGCTCGAAGTGTCCCAGGGGAGCCGGACGGCTTCGCGTTCAAGTACGTGACCTCGACCTGAGCACTTGGTTGTTCACACGGACAGCCATGTGCAGAGCACCGTCTCCGACGACCGCCCGCCAGCGAATTCGGGGCTCTGCTCTGGTCGGCCCTTTACGAACCCGCCCTGGCAGGAGAAAATCTCTGGCTGACGCTGGGGTCTCGGGGACGGAGCTTGTATGAGGGTGCGGAGCTTGATCACGCTATTGTCCATCGCCATGGTGTCCGCAGGGGCGACACAGGTCGCAGACGCAGCGCCGGCGCACGCGGCGCACGACGAGGCGATCAATTACCACGAGTGGTCCGGCGGCTCGTTCTCTTCGGGCCACCTCGACGGGCTTTCGCTCGGCCGCGACGGGCTGCGCATCACGCGCCCGGCGGGCACCGTGGAGCACAGCGAGCCGGGGCTGGGCACCACCCGGACCTACGAGTACGGCTCGTGGACGTCGCCGCAGTACCGGCAGGGCTTCGACGCCACGCAGCTGATCGCGTCGTGGAACGCGTTGACGCCGGCGAAGACGTGGCTGGAGGTGGAGGCCAAGGGCCGCACCTCGGCCGGGGTCGAGACGACCTGGTATGTGATGGGGCGCTGGGCCAGCGGCGACGCGGACATCCAGCGCACGAGCGTCGACGGGCAGAGCGACGACAACGCCTCCGTCGACGTCGACACGCTGGCGACCAAGACCGGGGTCACGCTGCGTTCGTACCAACTTCGCGTGAGCCTCTACCGCGAGGCCGGCACGCGCGTCACGCCGACGGTGTCCACGCTCGGCGCCGTGGCCTCGAACGTGCCCGACCGCTTCGACGTGACACCCACGAAGCCCGGCCGCGCCAGGGGCATCGAGCTGAAGGTGCCGGCGTACGCCCAGAACATCCACAAAGGACAGTTCCCGCAGTACGGCGGTGGCGGTGAGGCCTGGTGCAGCCCGACGTCCACCGAGATGGTCGCCGAGTACTGGGGCAAGAAGCCGTCCGCCGCGGACATGAGCTGGATCCCGTCGGACTACCTCGACCCGTCCGTGGTCTACGCGGCCCGCAACACCTACGACTACGCCTACGACGGCACCGGCAACTGGCCCTTCAACACGGCCTACGCGGCGTCGCTCGGCCTGCGCGGCCACATCACGCGCCTGCACGACCTCAACGAGCTCGAGGGCTACATCGCGCGCGGCATCCCCGTGATCACCTCGCAGTCGTTCCTCTCCAGCGAGCTCGACGGCGCGGGGTACGGCACGGCGGGCCACATCATGGTGGTCGTCGGCTTCACGCAGGCCGGGGACGTGATCGTGAACGACCCCGCGTCGAGCACCGACGCCCGCGTGCGCAACGTGTACAAGCGCGCGCAGTTCGAGAAGATCTGGCAGCGCACGAAGCGCTACACGGCGGACGGCAGTGTGGCCGGCGGTCCGGGCGGTGTGGTGTACGTCGTCACGCCCGCGTGACTCAGCTGAAGATCTGCTCCGGTTCCACCACCGCGCAGTCCAAGCCGTGACCGGACGCCGGCGTGCCCAGCAACAGAGCCGCTTCGGCCTGGGGCACGTCGGCGACCCGTACGGGCCGCCCGTCGACGAGCAGCGGGTAGCGGACGGCGGAAGCGCCGACGTACGCGTGGACGCCCTCGACGACGGTGCCGTCCAGCTCGACCACTCCGGAGTCCAGGCGCGCCAAGTGGTAGCGCGTACCCCGGCCCTCGCAGACGTCCAGCACCGCGCGCTGCTCAGGCGTCACGAACCACAGGAAGTGGTATTCGGCTCCAGCCGCCGCGGTCAACGTCGCCGGGCGTTGGTCGTCGACCTTGCGCAGCCCCGAAGCCCACACCGCCGCGAGACCGACGCACCGCACGCGGGCCGCGACGACGGGGCCGGTGAGGCCCAAGGCCGACCGCAACCAGGTGATCTTCGAGGGGCACGCGTTCGACCCGTACGCGAGCACCGGCAGCCGGTCACGCCAGCCCGCGGGTGCTTCCGACAGCGGGTACCCGGCGCCGTCGAGGTGGACGAACGACGTGCCCGGCCGCGCGCCGGGATAGGGCGCGGCCGGGTGATCGGCGTCGGTGAAGAGCCTCAGAACTCGACCACGCTGCGCAGCACGTCGCCGTGGTGCATGCGCTCGAAGGCCTGCTCCACGTCGCCCACGCCGATGCGCTCGGTGACGAACTTGTCGAGCGGCAGGCGGCCCTGCAAGTACAGGTCCACGAGCATCGGGAAGTCGCGTGAGGGCAGGCAGTCGCCGTACCAGGAGGACTTCAGCGAGCCGCCGCGGCCGAAGAAGTCGATGAGGGGCAGGTCGTTGAGCTTCATGTCCGGCGTCGGCACGCCGACCAGCACGACGGTGCCGGCGAGGTCGCGGCCGTAGAAGGCCTGCTTCCACGTCTCGGGCCGGCCGACGGCGTCGATCACGACATCGGGACCGAAGGAGTGCGTGGCGTCCTGCATCGCGGCCACCACGGCGTCCTCGCTGAGGCCCTTGCTGTTCACGGTGTGCGTGGCGCCGAACCCCTTGGCCCACTCGAGCTTCCGGTCGTCGGTGTCGATGGCGATGATCGTGGTCGCGCCGGCGAGGTGCGCGCCCGCGATGGCCGCGTCGCCGACGCCGCCGCAGCCGATCACGGCCACGGAGTCACCGCGCGTGACGCCGCCGGTGTTGATGGCCGCGCCGAGGCCCGCCATCACACCGCAGCCGAGCAGCCCGGCGACGGCGGGTTCGGCCCGCTCGTCGACCTTCGTGCACTGTCCACTGTGGACAAGTGTCTTCTCGAGGAACGCGCCGATGCCCAGCGCCGGCGACAGCTTGGTGCCGTCGGTGAGCGTCATGGGCTGCGCGGCGTTGAACGTGGAGAAGCAGTACCACGGCTTGCCGCGCTTGCACGCCCGGCACGTGCCGCAGACCGCGCGCCAGTTGAGGATCACGTAGTCACCGGGCGCGATGTCCGTGACGCCCTCGCCGACCTTGTCGACCCGACCGGCGGCCTCGTGGCCGAGCAGGAAGGGGAACTCGTCGTTGATCCCGCCCTGGCGGTAGTGCAGGTCGGTGTGGCAGACGCCGCAGGCCTGCACCGACACGACCGCCTCGCCCGGACCCGGGTCGGGCACCACCACGGTCTCGAGCGCCACCGGCTCGCCCTTCACGCGGGACACGACTCCCTGGACCTCGTACGGCATGCGTTCACCCTTTCCTGCACCCACGGCTTGCGGGGGCAGCTAATCACGGAACATGCGCACGTGGCCATACCACGATGCGTGGACCCACGCGGTTCAGCGAGACCACGCGCGGGCTGGGTCCAAAGCCGGCGGTGCGCTGCGCGGCTGGTCGAGACAGCTCAGGCCAGCAGCTTTCCGGGGTTCAGAATCCCCGTCGGATCCACCGCCGACTTCGCCGCCCGCAGCACCGAAACCCCCACCGCGCCGATCTCCGCCTCCAGGAATCCGGCGTGGTCCACGCCCACCGCGTGGTGGTGCGTGATCGTCCCCAGCCCGACGACGGCCTCCGACGCCGCGTGCTTCGCGCGCTGCCACTGGCCCACCGGGTCGTCCTCCCAGCGCGAGGCCAGCACGGTGAAATACAGGGACGCACCCGTCTCGTACACGTGCGAAACGTGGCACATCACGATCGCGCGGCCCAGCGATGCGACCAGCGCCGCCCGTACGGCGTCGTGCAGGTCGTCGAGGTGGGACCAGTACGCGGCGGTCTCCAGGGTTTCCACACAGACGCCCAGGTCCATCAGCGCATCACGCTGGCGCGGGCCCGAGAACCGCCCGTGCCGCCACGACTCACCGAGGGCCGCGCCGATCCGCAGCGCACCCGAGCGCCGCAGGAACCGGGTGGTGCGGCGCTGCCGAGAGCGCACGTCTCGCTCCCAGCCGACGATCAGCAGGCACGGCTGTTTCACCCCGCGCGCGGACAGGTACGCGCGCAACGCCGAAGTTTTCAAGCCCGCGTTCAGCGCGAACGACACCGCCGTCTCGTCCACATCGGACAGTCGCGTGACGTCGGCCGTCGCGTGGTTCTGGGCGAGGGCGCGCATGGCGGCGGCGCCCGCGGCCCAGCCGTCGACGATCCAGCCTTCGTAGCGTCGGTCGACGGGCACCGGCCGCACCCGCAGGGCGACCTCCGTGATCACCCCCAGCGCACCCTCGCTGCCCACCGCCAGCTGCCGCAGGTCCGGCCCGGCCGCCGAAGCGGGCGCGACGCCCAGGCGCCACTCCCCGGCCGGGGTGGCCAGCCGCACGCCGGCCACCATGTCCTCGAAGCGGCCGTAACCGGACGACGCCTGGCCGGCCGAGCGCGTGGCCGCGAAGCCGCCGATGGTGGCGCGCTCGAACGACTGCGGCACGTGGCCGAGCGTGAACCCGTGTTCACCGAGCAGCCGCTCGACCTCGGGCCCGCGCACGCCGGCCTGCAGCACCGCGATGTGCGACCGCTCGTCCACCGATACCAGCGAGTCGAGGCGCACCAGGTCGAGCGCGATCACGGTCGATTTGTCGCCACGCAGGGCCGCGACGCCGCCGACCACCGACGTGCCGCCGCCGAACGGGACGACACCCACGTCGTGGCGCACGCAGACGTCGAGCACGGCCTGCACCTGCTCGGGTGTCGCCGGCAGCACCACCGCGTCGGGCGCCGGCACGTCGTCACCCAGCCGGCGGTGCAGCAGGTCCAGATAGGACAGACCGCCCGCGCGCGCAAGCCGTTCACCGGCGTCGACCAGCACGTTCTCGGCGCCGACGACGGCCGCGAGGTCGTCGCGAGCCTGATCGTCAAGAGCCGAACCGGTCAGGTTCGGGACGGAATCCCGAGAACGCCCTCGATCAGCACCCACCGGGCCGATACGCTGGCCGAGCCACCGGACCGCCCGATCGGGCAGCGAGGCGGCACCAGCACCGTCGCCGGTCCACGACTGCCGGATGCGGTGGTTTATGAGATCACTCACGACTACAGTGTGACATATGGACGTCAAACGTCACTCCCCACCGGGAGAGACTCCCTCAGCCCTCGCAGGTGCCCGCAGCCGTCAGACCTCGGCGCGCGTTGCCGACGACGTGCTGCTCGACGCCGCGCGCGAGTGCGTGCTCGCGGTCGGTGTCCGGCGCACGACGCTGGCCGAGATCGCGCGCACCGCGCGGGTCAGCCGCATGACCGTGTACCGCCGGTTCCCCGACGTACGCAGTGTGCTCGCCGCGCTGATGACCCGCGAGTTCAGCGGCTTGCTCCAGCAGGCCAGCCACGCGGGCGACGACGCGGAGAACACCCGCGAGCGCCTCGTGCTCATCGCCGCGGCCGGCGTGCGCGCGCTGGCCGCCGATCCGCTGTTCCGCACGCTGCTCGACGTCGATCCCGAGCTGGTGCTGCCCTACATCGTCGAGCGGCTCGGGGCTACTCAGATCTTCGCGGAGCAGGTGCTGCGCCAGCTGCTCGAGGCCGGACACCGCGACGGTTCCGTGCGCCAGGCCGAGGTCACCGCACAGGCGCGCTCGATCCTGCTGGTCGTGCAGTCGTTCGCGTTCTCGCTGCGCCCGGCCACGGCCGACGTCGACGAGCAGGCGTTGCTGGAGGAGTTCCGCTACCTCGTCGACGCCGCGTTGAAGCCATGAGCACCGGTTCCCTCAACGCACGCCGCCGTGAGCGTGAGCTGGACCGGCTGACCGGCGGCGAGCGGGTGGACGTGGTGGTGGTCGGCGGTGGTGTCACCGGCGCGGGCATCGCACTCGACGCCGCGGCGCGCGGGCTGTCGGTCGCGCTGGTGGAGGCGCACGACCTGGCGTTCGGCACGTCCCGCTGGTCGAGCAAGCTCGTGCACGGCGGCCTGCGCTACCTCGCGAAGGGCGATTTCGGCCTCGCCCACGAGAGCGCGGTCGAGCGCGGCATCCTGATGACCCGCACGGCCCCGCACCTCACGCGCGCGATGCCGCAGCTGTTTCCCTTGTACCCCAGCACTTCTCGGGCGCAGCAGGCCGTGATCGCCACCGGCCTGCGCGCGGGTGACGCGCTGCGCCGGGCCGCGCGCACGCCGTCGTCGGTGCTGCCCCGGCCCCGGCAGATCCCGGTCGCCGAGGCGGTGGCGCTCGCCCCCGGCCTGGCCCCGGCCGGCCTTCGCGGCGCCCTGCTCGCCTACGACGGCGCGCTCGTCGACGACGCCCGCCTGGTCGTGAACCTCGCCCGCACCGCCGCGATACTCGGCGCCCGCATCCTCACCCGTCTCGAAGCCGTGTCCTTGTCGGGCACCGGCGTGCGGGTGCGCGAAGGCGCCACGGAGTACGACCTGCACGCGCGCCAGGTCATCAACGCGGCCGGCGTGTGGGCGGGCACGCTCACCGACGCCGTGCGGCTGCGGCCTTCCCGCGGTTCGCACCTGGTCCTCGCGCCCGGCGCCGCCGCGGTGGGCGCGACCTCGGTCAACGTCGCCGTACCCGGCGAAAGCAACCGGTTCGTCTTCCTGCTTCCGCAGCTCGACGGCCGCGTCTACCTGGGTCTCACCGACGAGCCGATCGAGGGTGAACTCCCCGCTGTCCCTTCGGTTCCCGAGTCCGATGTGGACTTCCTGCTGTCCGTCGCTTCGTCGGTGCTGGCCCGGCCGCTCACGCGCGCCGACGTGATCGGCTCCTACGCCGGCCTGCGCCCGCTCATCGCGGGAGACGGTGGCCGCAGCGCCGATCTCTCGCGCAAGCACGCCGTGGTGACGGGCGCCGACGGTGTGCTCACCGTGGTCGGCGGCAAGCTCACCACCTACCGCCGCATGGCCGAGGACGCGATCGACGCCGCCTTGGTGCACGCGGGGCTGCACGCCGGCCCGTCCCGCACGACCCGGCTGCCGTTGCTGGGCGCCGCGCCGCGAGCCCGGCTGTCCCTTGTGGACGCTCCCGCGCGGCTCGTCGCCAAATACGGCACGGAAGCCCCGCGGGTCGCCGCGCTCGGTGAGGTCGACCGGGCCTTCGCCGCGCCGCTGTTCGACGGCACGCAGATCACCGCCGCCGAGGTCGTGTGGGCCGTGCGCCACGAGGGCGCGCTGAACGTCGAGGACGTCCTCGAACGCCGCACCCGCCTGTCGTTGGTGCCCGTGGAGGCCGAGGCCGCGCGCGCCCGCGTGGCCGAGCTCGTGGAGAAGGCGCTGGCCGGGCTGTCCTGAACGCCGGGAGAGAACGCGCGCCGTTCGCTAGAGTTGGCCACGGCACCGTCCACACGGGTGTTCGGAGAGGAGGGCGGCTGTGACCGGCGGAGCACTCGAGATCGACGCGATCTCCAAGCGCTACGGCCGCAAGCTCGCCCTCGACGGCGTGACGTTCGACGTGCGGCCGGGTGAGCTGTTCGGGTTCGTGGGCAGCAACGGCGCCGGCAAGACCACCACCATGCGCATCGCGCTCGGCGTGCTCGCCGCCGATTCCGGCGAGGTGCGCTTCGCGGGCGAGCCGGTCACGCACGAAACCCGCACGCGTATTGGTTACATGCCCGAGGAACGCGGCCTGTACCCGAAGATGAAGGTGCTCGACCAGCTCGTCTACCTCGCCGAGCTCCACGGCCTGAGCACCAACGACGCACACCGCGCCGCCGAGCTGTGGCTCGCGCGCCTCGGGCTCGGCGAGCGGCGCAAGCACGAGGTGCAGAAGCTCAGCCTCGGCAACCAGCAGCGGGTGCAGCTCGCCGCCGCGCTCGTGCACGACCCCGAAGTGCTGGTGCTCGACGAACCGTTCTCCGGCCTCGACCCGATCGCCGTCGACGTGATGAGCGAGGTGCTGCGCCGGAAAGCGGCCGCCGGCGTGCCCGTCGTGTTCTCCAGCCACCAGCTCGACCTCGTCGAGCGCCTGTGCGACCGCGTCGGCATCATCCGCGACGGGCGCATGGTCGCCGTCGGCACGGTCGAGGACCTCACGCGCGGCGCGAGCAGCCGCCTCGTGGTCACCGCGCCCGCCGCGCAGCCCGGTTGGGCCGCAACCGTGCTCGGCGCGCACGTGGTCGAGGCTTCCGGGGCCACGACGGTGTTCGAACTCGCCGCGGGCGCCGACGACCAGGCCGTGCTCGCCGCCGCCCTGGCCACCGGCCCGGTCACGGAGTTCAGCCGGCAGCGGCGAACGCTGGCCGAGCTCTTCCGCGACGCCGTCGCCCAGGGCGGGCCGCCGTGAGCCGCATCAGCGCCGCGCGCGCCGTCCGGCTCGTGGCCAAGCGCGAGGTGAACGCCCGGTTGCGCACCCGGGCGTTCGTGGTCAGCACAGCTGTGTTGTTGCTGCTGCTCATCGGGTACGTGGCGCTGCAGGCGTTCCTGCTGAGCTCGGTCACCACGACGAAGGTCGCGCTCACCGGCCAGGCCCAGGGCATCGCGCAGCAGCTGCAGCTCGCCGGAAAGGCCGGTGGGGAGACGATCGAGGTGGTCACCGCGCCGTCCGAGCAGGACGGGCTCGCGCGGGTGCGCAGCGGTGACGTCGACGCCCTCGTGTCCGGCAGCGCCTCCCGTCTGCGGGTCACGGTGAAGTCCACTGTGGACCCGAAATTGCAGGAAGCCCTCGACGGCATCGTGCAGAAGCAGGTGCTCGACGCGCAGCTCTCGGCCGTGCACCTCGACCCGGCCGACGTGCACCAGGCCGTGTCCGCCGCCCACGTCGAGGTGCTGCCACTGGAGAAGCGCGACCCGCGGGCGGGGCAGAAGCTGGTGGTCGGCGTGGCCGTGGCGGTGGTGCTGTACCTGAGCATCATCACCTACGGGATGGTCGTCGCGCAGGGCGTGGTGGAGGAGAAGTCGAGCCGGGTCGTGGAGATCCTGCTGGCGGCCGTGCGGCCGTGGCACCTGTTGCTGGGCAAGGTGATCGGGCTCGGGCTGGTGGGGCTGGCACAGCTCGCGATCCTCGCCGTCGTCGGGCTGCTCGCGGCGCTGGGCACGGGGGTGCTGGGGTCGATCTCGGGCATCGCTTTCGGCGCGGTGGTGTCGGGCGTGGTCTGGTACCTGCTCGGCTTCCTGCTCTACGCCATGATCTACGGCGCAGCTGGGTCTTTGGTGTCACGCCAGGAAGACACGCAGACCGTGGTGGCGCCGGTGAACGTCGCGCTGGTCATCGGCTTCGTCGCGGGCATCAACCTGCTCACCCAGTCCCCCGACGGCGCGGCGACGAAGGTTCTTTCGCTCATCCCACTGCTGTCGCCGGTGCTGATGCCGGCCCGGATTGCCACGGGGTCGGCCGGGCCGTGGGAAATCGCGGTGTCGCTGGTGTTGACGATTGGGTTGATCGCTCTGGTCACGTGGGTCGGCGCGCGGATCTACCGCAACGGCGTGCTGTTGGTCGGCAGCCGCGTGAAGCTCCGAGACGCCCTGCGCCTCTGACCCGCTGCTGTCGCCGACGCACATCGCCCAGCCTCAACGACACCCCGCACCACTGACCCCTAGGTAGCAGGCCGAGGGATTCTCCCCGATGGCAGGTCGTCCTCCAGTCGAAAGACTCACTGCCATGAAAAGAAACCCGCTGATCCGCATCGCCGCGGCCGCGAGCGCCGCACTGCTGTTGACCGCTGTCGTCACCCCGGCCGCGCTCGCAGCGCCGGCCGCAGCCGTGCGTTCGACATTGCCGCCCATGAACCCGGCGTCGCTGGCGGGCGCCATCGCCGGGCTGCCCAACGACCAGGCCACCGGGGCGCTCGTGCAGGTCCGCGGCTCGGCCGGTGCGTGGAGCGGCGTCTCCGGGACAGCCGACCTGGCCACCGGGGCGCCCGTCCCGGCGGACGCGCACTTCCGCATCGGCAGCATCACCAAGACGTTCACCGCCGTGGTCGTGCTGCAGCTCGCCGCCGAGCATCGCGTGGACCTGGACGCGCCGGTGCAGCGGTACCTGCCCGGTCTGCTGCCCGCGAAATACCCGCGGATCACCGTGGCGCAGTTGCTCGACCACACCAGCGGTCTGCCCGGCGTGGACCTGCCCGAGGATCCACAGTGGATCGTCGATCATCGGTACACGTCCTTCACGCCGCAGCAGGTGCTGGCCACGGCGTTCCGGCACGACCTGGTGTTCGACCCCGGCAAGAGCCAGCAGTACACGAACACCAACTACCTCGTGGCCGGCCTGCTGATCGAGAAGCTCACCCACCACTCGTACGGCAGCGAGGTGCGCGACCGGATCCTGCGCCCGCTCGGCCTGCGCGACACGTCGGTGCCCGGCAACGACCCGAACCTGCCCGCGCCCTACGCCCACGGCTACCAGCTCGTGAACGGCCGGCTCGTGGACCTGACCCGCATGAACCAGTCGATCCCGTGGGCCGCGGGCGAGATGATCTCGACCACCGCCGACCTCGACAAGTTCCTGGTCGCCCTCTTCCAGGGGCGACTGGTGCCGAAATCGGTGCTGGGCCGCATGTTCACCGTGCCGCAGGTGAAGATCTTCGGCTCCGACGACCCCGCGATCTACAGCCAGGGCCTGATGACGTCGACCGTCAACGGCGTCACCGTGTGGGGCAAGACCGGCAGCCGATACGGCTACACCAACGGCATCTGGGCCACTCGCGACCTGCAGCGCCGCGCCGTGTACTCGATCAACACCACCGACAAGAGCTTCACCGGCCAGCCGGAAATCGTGCAGAAGCTGGCGCTCGCCATCGGCGGGCTCTGAGGGAAACGGCCCGGGCTGGGGGTCCGGGCCGTCCACTCAGGACCCTTTGATCGCCCCGAACCGCTCCAGCGCCACCTGCCGCTCTTCGGCGTGGTCGATCAGGGGTGCGGCGTAGCCGGCGGGCCGGTCCTTGAGCTTGTGCACCGCCTTCCCCGCCACCCCACGCAGCTCCGGCACGTAGCGCCGCACGTAGTCGCCGTTCGGGTCGAACTTCTCGCCCTGGGTGGTCGGGTTGAAGATGCGGAAGTACGGCGCCGCGTCCGTGCCGCTGCCGGCGACCCACTGCCAGTTGAGCTGGTTGGACGCGAGATCGCCGTCGACGAGGTGGCGCATGAAGTGCCGGGCGCCCCACCACCAGGGCAGGTGCAGGTCCTTCACGAGGAAGCTCGCCACCACCATGCGAATCCGATTGTGCATCCAGCCTTCGGCGAGCAGCTGGCGCATCCCGGCGTCCACGATCGGGTAGCCGGTGCGGCCGGCGCACCAGGCGTCGAACGCGTCGGAGTCCTGGTCGTGCTTCATCTTGTCGAAGCGGCGGTCGTAGTTCTTGCGCGCGGCTTCCGGGCGGTGCCACAGCACGTCGGCGTGGAACTCGCGCCAGCACAGTTCCGAGCGCAGGGCCTTCACGCCGTCGCCGGAGCGACCGGCCAGGTCCGCGAGCATCGTGCGCGGGTGGATGGCGCCCCAGTGCAAGTACACCGACATCCGCGTGGTGCCGGGGCGGTCGGGTCGGTCGCGGTCGGTGGCGTAGCGGGACAAGCCCGACTCGAGGAAGTCGTGCCACCGCTCCAGCGCGGCGGCCTCACCGACATTGGGCAACACGGTTTCGCCCAGGGCAGGCGATTTCGGGATCTTCGCGGACTTCCCCGGCTTCACCCAGTCCACAACGGACGCCCCGGTGTCGGCCGGACGCCGCCAGCCGTGTTCCGCCCACGCGCGCCGGAACGGCGTGAACACCCGGTACGGCTCACCGTCCGGTTTGGTCACCCGGCCGGGCTGCACCGCGTACGGAGATCCGGTGGCCACGAAGTCGATGTCGTGGCGCGCCAAGGATTTCGCGACCTCGTCGTCACGCTGGCGGCCGTACGGCCCGGTGTCGGCACTCACGTGCACGGCCGTCGCCTCGACGGACCGGGCCACCCGCAGGACTTCCCGCACGGGGTCGCCGTGCACCACCATCAACCGGCCACCCAGCGCTTCGTCCAGCGCACGAAGGCTGTCGAACAAGAACGCCCGCCGAGGCGCCCCCGAGGGTGCGAGCAGCTTGTCGTCGAGCACGTACAAAGCCAGCACCGGGCCCCCGGCCTCGGCGGCGGCCAGCAGGGCCGCGTGGTCGCCGAGCCGCAGGTCCCGCCGGAACCACAACACGCTCGTCATACCCCCGAACGCTAAACGCCCCGCCGTGCGGCTGCACGACGGGGCGTTCGAACGGGGGAGTTCGGAACGGGGACTCAGCGCTCCGAAATACCCTTGTAGTCACGCGACGCGTGGCCGGTGTAGATCTGGCGCGGGCGCCCGATCTTCGTCTGCGGGTCGTTGATCATCTCGCGCCAGTGGGCGATCCAGCCGGGGAGCCGGCCGAGCGCGAACAGCACCGTGAAGAACTTCGTCGGGAACCCGAGCGCCCGGTAGATGAGACCGGTGTAGAAGTCCACGTTCGGGTACAGCTTGCGCTCGACGAAGTAGTCGTCGGAAAGCGCGGTCTCCTCGAGCTTCTTGGCGATGTCGAGCAGCTGGTCGCCACCCGCGATCTTGCCGAGGATCTCGTCGGCGGTGTTCTTGATGATCTTCGCGCGCGGGTCGTAGTTCTTGTAGACCCGGTGCCCGAAGCCCATGAGCTTGACACCCTGCTCCTTGTTCTTCACGCGGTTCACGAACGAAGCGACGTCGCCGCCCTCGTCGCGAATGCCCTCGAGCATGTCGAGAACGGCCGCGTTGGCACCACCGTGGAGAGGGCCGAACAGCGCGTTGATGCCCGCCGAGATGCTGGCGAACAGGTTCGCCTCCGACGAGCCGACCAGGCGCACGGTCGACGTGGAGCAGTTCTGCTCGTGGTCGGCGTGCAGGATGAACAGCAGGTCGAGCGCCTTCGCGACGGCCGGGTCGACCTCATACGGTTCCGCCGGGAAACCGAAGGTCATGCGCAGGAAGTTCTCCACCAGGCCCAGCGAGTTGTCCGGGTAGAGCAGCGGCTGGCCCACGGACTTCTTGTACGCGTAGGCGGCCAGGGTCGGCACCTTCGCGAGCAGGCGGATGGTGGACAGCTCCACGTTGGGCTCGTCGAACGGGTTCAGCGAGTCCTGGTAGAAGGTCGACAGCGCCGAGACCGCGCTCGAGAGCACGGGCATCGGGTGCGCGTCACGCGGGAAGCCCGAGAAGAAGGCCTTCAGGTCTTCGTGCAGCAGGGTGTGCCGCTGGATCTTCTCGGTGAAGTCGGCGAGCTGGGCCTCGGTGGGCAGCTCTCCGTAGATGAGGAGGTAGGAAACCTCGATGAAGTTGGACTTCTCGGCAAGCTGCTCGATCGGGTAGCCGCGGTAGCGCAGGATGCCCGCATCGCCGTCGATGTAGGTGATGGCCGACGACGCGGCACCGGTGTTCACGAAACCGGGGTCGTACGTGATGTACCCCGTCTGCGCGAGCAGCTTCCCCAGCTCGATCCCGGGTGCACCCTCGACCGGGTGGACAACCTTGAATTCGTGCTCGCCACTCGGCAGGCGCAGCGTCGCGGTTTCGCCGCCGGACTGCCCCGCATTCGTCGCGTCGGACATGCAGGTCCCTCTCACGTTGGCACGGGCCGGCGGCGCCTGTACGTTTCACAGGTAGCCACGTGTTCACGCGAGGAAACACGCGCCTCGCTGCACACCGCCCCGCTGGGGTATGAATTCCCCCCTACGCTAGTCGAAATAAGGGTGTGCGCGCAGCCGCTGCGTTGCCCTCAAGGGCCCCTTTGGGACCAGGTTCACACGGTGGAAGCCATTTCCCGCGCCGTCGGCGGCTCCGCACCGCTGCGGGAAACAGTGATCGAGGCCGCTTTCGCGGCGTAGCCCAGCGCCTCTCGCCACGCCCCGGCGTCCAGTGCGGCCAGGTCACGGACCTCGCGGGTGTGCAACCACGCCAGCAGCGCACCCTGGACGGTGTCGCCCGCTCCGATCGTGTCGACCACCGGCACGCGCCGCGAAGGCACGTGGGCCAGCTCACCTGCGGCGGTGATCACGGAGAGCCCCTCGGCGCCGCGAGTCAGGACAACCGCGTCCACACCGGACTCGACCCACGTCTTCGCGGCTGCCACCGGGTCCGCGCCTTCGGTGAGCCACGCGGCGTCGTCGTCGGAGATCTTCAGCAACCGGACATCCGGCAGCCACGACGCGAACCGCGCGCGGTACCCGGCCGGGTCGGCGATGAGCGCCTCGCGGATGTTCGGGTCGAGTGCCGTGAGCGTGCCGCGCGCGGCCTCGCGGCGCAGCATCGCTTCGTACGCGCTGGCGCCGGGCTCGAGCACCAGGCCGAGCGTGCCGAGGGAGAGCGCGGTGACGTCGTCGGGCAGCGTGCCGGGGTCGGTCACGAGCCGGTCGGCGGTGCCCTCGACGTAGAAGGTGTAGCGGGCGGCACCCGTTTGGTCCAGTGCCACCACGGCGAGGGTGGTCGGCTCGTCGCCGCGCTGCAGCAGCGAGGTGTCGACGCCGGATTCCACGAGCCGGTCGACGAGCGCGACACCGAAGCGGTCGGTGGACACGCGCGACAGGAACGACGCGGGCACGCCGAGCCGCGCGGCGGCCAGCGCGACGTTGTACGGCCCGCCACCGAGCCGGGGCAGCAGGGCGCGGAGCCCACTGTCTACAGTGGAGTCCAACGGTTCACCCGGAACGAGGTCGACCAGCGCCTCTCCACCCACGACGATCACGAGCGCGAGTGTAGAGGAGGGTCCGGTGACAAATCCTGTCCTCAGTCCTTGTTCAGCCCGCCGAGCAGGAGCTCGCCGAGCGCGGTGAACGCCTCGGCGTCGGACACGTCCGTGCGCCGGCCGAGCACACCGGTCTGGATACCCTCCACGATCAGGCCCGTCATCTCGGCGACGAGGCGGGCGTGCACGTCGCGGAACACGCCGTCGGCCACGCCCTTGTCGATGAACGCGCGGATGCGGCGGGCGGCGGCGCGGCTGTTGAGCTGGTAGGTGTCGCGGGCCGGCTCGAACTGCGCGATGTCGGTCATGAACGCGGGCGACGCGCGGTTCAGGTGCTCCGAGACGCCGGCGAGGTACTCGCCGATGAGCTTGCGCGCGTCGTCGATGCCCTCGATCCGCGTCTCGATGCGCCGGGCGGCGCCGCGGAAGAAGTGGGCGACGACCTTCACCGCGAGCTGCTCCTTGCTGGGCGCGAGCGCGTACAGGGTCGACTTGGAGCAGCGCAGGCGGGCGGCCAGGTCGTCGAGCGTGAAACCGGCGAACCCTTCGGCGAGGAACAGCGTCTCGAGCTCGGCGAGCAACGCCTGCTGCCGGGCCGTCGGGCGACGGCGGGGTTCGGGATCGGTCTGTGCACTCATCGGGGGGGGCCACCAGCTTTCCTGATCACGTCACTATCCCCTACGAACCGGGGACAGCCCCGCCCTCCGTACGGTACTCTCAAACGGCCCCCAGTACTGTTTTCAGTACTACTGCCACTGGAGGAGCTCATGCCGGCGGACCGTTTGCTGCCCACCACCGAGGCCGAGGACCTGCTCGGGCTGGTGCGCGAGATCGCGCGCGACGAGTTGAAGCCGCGCGCCTGCGCGGCCGAGGAAGCCGAGGAGTTCCCGCGCGACGCGTTCACGCTGCTCGGCAAGTCGGGCCTGCTGGGCCTGCCGTACGCCGAGCGCTGGGGCGGCGCCGACCTGCCGTACGAGGTGTACCTGCAGGCGCTGGAGGAAATCGCGGCCGCGTGGATGACGGTGGGCGTGGGGCTGTCGGTGCACACGATGTCCTGCTACGCCCTGGCCCACCACGGCACGGACGAGCAGCGGGAGAAGTGGCTGCCGGACATGCTGGGCGGCTCGCTGCTGGGCGCGTACGCGCTGTCGGAGACGCAGGCGGGCTCCGACGCGGCCGCTTTGTCGACCCGCGCCCGCCGCGATGGCGACGACTACGTGATCAACGGCACCAAGGCCTGGATCACCCACGCCGGCGTCGCCGACTTCTACACCACCATGGTCCGCACGAGCGACGACGGCGGCCACGGGATCTCGTGCCTGCTGGTCGACTCGTCGACGCCCGGTCTTTCGGCCGCTCCTCGCGAACGCAAGATGGGCCTCACGGGCTCGCCGACGGCCCAGATGATCTTCGACAACGCTGCCGTGCCCGCCGACCGGCTGATCGGCAACGAGGGTGCCGGCCTGAAAATCGCTCTGTCGTCCCTGAGCTCCGGCCGCCTGGGCATCGCTGCGTGCGCGGTCGGCCTGGCGCAGGCGGCGCTCGACGAGGCCGTGGCCTACGCGAAGGGCCGCACCCAGTTCGGCAAGCCCATCATCGAGTTCCAAGGCCTGGAGTTCCTGCTCGCCGACATGGCCGCCGCGGTGGAGTCCGCGCGCGCGACCTACCTCGACGCCGCCCGCCGCCGCGACCGCGGCCTCGACTTCCAGCGCCAGTCGTCCATCGCGAAACTCGTCGCCACCGACGGCGCGATGCAGGTGACCACCGACGCCGTCCAGGTCCTCGGCGGCGCGGGCTACACGCGCGACTTCCCGGTGGAGCGGTACATGCGCGAGGCGAAGGTGCCCCAGATCTTCGAGGGGACGAACCAGATCCAGCGGATGGTGATCGCTCGGGCGTTGAAGGCTTCCTGACAATCACACAGGGCAACCTTCTGCGCCGATATGGTCACCGAAAGTCAGTTCGTAACCGTGCGATCGGTGACGTGAGGAGACGCTGTGACAGCCCTTCCCGGACCGACGCAGGGTCGGACCTGTTGATCACCTACCGCGACGCCAACAGCAGGGTCGACGCTGAGAAAGCAATGTTCCGCGCGAACGAGGTGCTCGTCGTCGTCGAGATCGTGTCGCCCGGCTCGAAGCGCACTGACTACGTGACCAAGCACGACGAGTATGCGGACGCAGGCATCCCGTTCTCCTGGATCGTCGACCTCGGCGACCCGGTTTCGCTCGTCGCCTGCCACCAAGCCGGCGAGCTCGGTTATCAGGACGCGCCGGCCGTCACCGGTGTTTTCGCCACCACCGAACCGTTCCCGGCGAAGATCGAGCTCACCGCGCTCACCGCTTGAGGCACCGAAGGCGCCCCAAGCGGTGGTGCGTCAGCGAGCTTCGCGGTACCGGCGGTCCGCCGCAACGCCCTCGCCGGTCGACTCGTCGTAGTGGTAGACCTCGCGGCCCCGCACGAACACCCGCAGCGCGCGGTTCATCACGTCCAGCGGGTCGCCCGACCAGAGCACCACGTCGGCGTCGCGGCCGGCGGACAGGGTGCCGATGCGGTCGTCGAGGCCGAGCATCTCGGCGGGGTGCACGGTGAGGGCGCGCAGGGCCGTTTCGGGGTCCAGGCCGTCCTTCACGGCGAGAGCCGCCTGGTAGACGAGGAAGTTGATCGGCACCACGGGGTGGTCGGTGGTGATCGCGATCTTCACGCCGGCGCGGGCGAGGATGCCGGCGGAGCGCAGGGACCGGTTGCGCAGCTCGACCTTGGACTTCGTGGTGAACAGCGGGCCCAGGATCACGGGCACGCCGCGCTCGGCGAGCAGGTCGGCGATGAGGTGGCCCTCGGTGCCGTGGTTGATCACGAGCTTGTAGCCGAACTCGTCGGCCAGGCGCAGGGCCGTGACGATGTCGTCGGCGCGGTGCACGTGCTGGTCCCAGTACAGCTCGCCGTCGAGGACCTTCGCCAGCGTCTCGTTGGTCAGCTCGACCTCGAACGGCTTGCCTTCGGAAGCCGCGTGCTCCCGCTTGGCCTGGTAGTTGCGGGCCTTCGTGAAGGCCTCGCGCAGGATCGCGGCCACGCCCAGGCGCGTCGACGGCGTCTGCTTCTTGTCGCCGTACACGCGCTTCGGGTTCTCGCCCAGCGCGCTCTTCACGCTCACCTGCTCGGCGAACACCATGTCCAGGATGCTGCGGCCCCACGTCTTCACGCCGATGGTCTGGCCGCCGATCGGGTTGCCCGACCCCGGCTTGATCACCACGCTCGTGACACCGCCCGACAGCGCGTCGTCGAAGCCCGGCTCGTACGGGTCGATGCCGTCGACCGCGCGGAAGCGCGCGCCGTTGGGGTCGGTCATCTCGTTGGTGTCGTTGCCGGCCCAGCCTTCGCCGTCTTCGTGAACGCCGAGGTGCGCGTGCGCGTCGATGAAGCCGGGCAGCACCCAGCTGCCGGACGCGTCGACGAGCTCGGCGTCCTCCGGCACCTCCACGTCGGCGGCCGCGCCGACCTGGACGATCTTGCCGTCTTCGATGAGCACGGTGCCGTCCTCGATGGGAGCCGCACCGACGGGGACGACGTAGCCCCCCACAATCGCCTTAGATGCCATAGTTTGACACGCTAACGAATTGCCGCGGGCGCGCGACCGCGGGGCTTTTCGAGGTGAATGAGCAGGTAGTCCCCTTCCGGGCTGCCGGTCAGCGGCTCCGGCGTCACAGCACGCGGATGCCCCAGCTGCCCGACCACGACGTGGCGGGCTCCAGCTCGATCAGGTCGGTGCCGGTGTTCAGCGCGCCGGCCGGGCAGGTCATGGGCTCGAGCGCGACGGCGCGGCCGCGGCCGGTGAGGTCGTCCGGGGTGAAGACCTGCACCCAGCGGAAGTCGGGACCGGTCCAGACCACGAGGTGCTGGTCCTCGTGCGAGAGGACGTGGTGGTGCGTGCCGTCGTCGGCGAGGCTCAGCGAGCCGAACGCGGTGTCGAGGTCGACGCCGGCGAGCACGCGGCCGCCGCGGAAGTCGTACTCGGTGCCCTCGACGTCCTGCTCCTCGGCGTAGGGCATCTGCTGGTCGCCCAGGTACGGGCGCACGCGCGAGGCCGGCAGGGTCAGCGTGAGGTCGTCGGTGGCGACGTCACCGATGCGGAAGTACGGGTGGGTGCCCACGCCGACGCCGATGGCCCGGTCACCCTCGTTGCGGATCTCGTGGGTGATGGTGAGCTCGCGGGGCTGCAGGTCGTAGGTGATGGTGGCGCGCAGCGGCACCGGCCAGCCCGGCTGCACCTCGACGTCGACCGCGAGGGTGATCGACGATTCGGCGTGCTCCAGCAGCTCCCACTCCTTGTGGCGGGTGAGGCCGTGGATCGCGTTGCCGCGCGCGGCTTCGGTGATCTCGAGCTGCTGCTTCTCGCCCTGGAACTCCCACTGGCCGCCCTTGGTGCGGTTCGGCCACGGGAGCAGCACCTGGCCGAGGCCCTTCGGCGGCTTCTCGTCGGCCGCGAACTCCTCGACGTAGGGCACTCCGCCGACCTCGAACGCACGCAGGCCGGCACCGATCTCGGTGACGATGGCGCGCGCGTTGCCGCGGGTGATCTCGAACTGCTCTCCGGTGGGGTTGGCCATGCCGCAGACATTACCGGCGGTCGGTGCCTGTCACGGACGGGCGGCGGGCTCACGCCGGTCGAGGCCGCGCTTCACCAGCCAGTTCACGAACCACAACACCACCCCGACGCCGAGCAGGATCGCCGCCACCCGGTAGTCACTCGCGGGCCGGCCGGACAGCGGGCTCACCAGGTACAGGCAGAAGATCGCCGCCAGCACCGGGATCACCGTGGGCGCGCGGAAGTGCCGGTGCGCCACCTTGTCCTTGCGCAGCACCAGCAGCGCGATGTTGACGATGGCGAACACCACCAGCAGCAGCAACGCCGTCGTCCCACCGAGAGCCGAGATGTCCACAAAGGACACCAACCCGATCGCGATCAGGCTGGTGAAGATGATCGACACCCACGGCGTGCGGCGGGTCGGGTGCACCCGCCCGAACACGGACGGCAGCACGCGTTCGTTGGCCAGCCCGTAAAGCAGCCGGCTGGCCATCAGCATGTTGATGAGCGCCGAGTTGATCACGGCGAACAGCCCGATCGCCGAGAAGATCTCGCGCGGGAAGCCGGGGGCGCCGATGTCGAGGACCGTGAGCAGGGCGTCGCTCTTGGCGGCGGCGAGGTCGCCGGCCGGGACGAGCAGGGAGGACGTGATGGAGACCAGCACGTAGATCGTCGCGGCGACGACCATGCCCCAGAGCATGGCCTTCGGGAAGATGCGCACCGGGTCGTGGCACTCCTCGGCCATGTTCACCGAGTCCTCGAAGCCCACCATCGCGAAGAACGCCAGCGAGGTCGCCGACGTGATGGCCACCAGCCACGTCTTGTCGGCCGTGTTGATCTCGACCAGGCGCGACGGTTCGCCGTCGCCGTTGAGCACGGCCCACACGCCGACACCGATGATGATCAGCAGACCGGACAGTTCGATGCAGGTGAGGACCACGTTGGCCTTCACCGATTCGCCGACGCCGCGGAAGTTGATCAGCGCCAGCACGATCACGAACGCGATGCCCACGAGCACCATCGGCAGCTTCACGAACGCCGCCAGGTACGTCGCCCCGAACGCCACCGCGGCCGACGACGCCGAGGTGATCCCGGAGCACATCACCGCGAACGCGACCATGAACGTCAGGAACGGCACCCCGAACGCCTTGTTCGTGTACAGCGCCGCACCCGCGGCCCGCGGGTACTTGCCGACCAGTTCCAGGTAGCTGAACGCGGTCATGAACGCGACCACGAACGCCAGCAGGAACGGCAGCCACAACGCCCCGCCCACGCGCCCGGCGACCTGGCCGGTCAACGCGTAGACACCAGTCCCGATGATGTCGCCGATCACGAAGAACAACAGCAGCTTCGGCCCCATCACCCGCCGAAGACCGGTCCCCGGCGCGCCCGCCCTCACGTCCGTCATGGGCGATTAGTGTGCCTTGTCCGGCTCGCCGGCGAAAGTCAGACGGCGGTGATCGCCGTTTTGACCAGCGGGATCATCATCTGCTGCGTCATCTTCACCGGACCGGTGTAGTTCACCAGTACGGGCACGCCCTTGACGATCTTGGCCGCGGCGAGCGTCGCGGTTTTCTGCTCGCCGACGTAGTACACGGCGCCCGAGGGGAAGCCCGGCACGTCGACGGCGCCCGGCTCGGCCTTCTTGATGGCCGCGACCATCGCGGCCGGGTCGGCCTGGCGGCCTTCGTAGCGGGTCACGGCGAGCGCGCCGGCCGGCTTGTCGCCGACGAGGTACTCGCAGCTCGTGGCCTTGCCGCCACTGCCGGCGCTCTCCTGGCTCGGCCCGGCTTTCGACGTGACGCCGGGAATCTTGATCGCGTTGCCGACCTCGCTCGCCGACAGCAGCGAGCACGTCGAGCCCGGAGGCGGCGGCTTCTGCGGCGACGACGGTTTCGGCGGTGCGGCTTGCTGCTCCCCCGAGGAGCAGGCGGTGAGCGCGGCGGCGGTGAGCAGCAGGGCGGCAACCGGGTTAACACGCATGCCCGGCATCGTAGGCCGTTTGGCCTAATCCTCCGCGACCGGTGCGGCGCCCTTCACCACGACCTGCGCGTCTTCCCGCTCCGGCTCGGCTTTGCCCACCGGCGCGCGGTAGCGCCAGAACGCCGGCAGCAGCGCCATCGACGCCAGCACCAGCACGATCACGAGCACCCCACCGCCCGTCGACGCGGCCTCGGTGCCCCACAGGGCGCCGGCCCAGCCGTGCGTGAGGTCGGCCAGCCGCGGCCCACCCGCGACGACCACCGTGAACACGCCTTGCAGGCGGCCGCGCATCTCGTCGGTGGTGGCGGTCTGCAGGATGGCCTGCCGGTAGACGGAGCTCACCATGTCGGCGCCACCGGCCAGCGCCATGAAGATCACCGCGAGCCACAGCGAGTGCGCCAGCCCGAACGCCGCGATCGCCGCCCCCCACAGGCAGATCGACACGACCACGGCCACACCCTGGCGCGACACGCGGTGCAGCCAGCCGGAGAACAGCCCGATCACCATCGCGCCCGCAGGGAGCGCCGCGTACAGCAGCCCCAGCGCCGGCCCGCCACCCGGCGGGTCGCCGAACGTCCGCTCGGCCATCTCCGGGATCAACGCGCGCGGCATGCCCGCCACCATCGCGATGATGTCCACGACGAACGACGCCAGCAGCACCTTCTGCGTCGCCAGGTACCGGAACCCGTCGGCCACAGCCCCCACCCCGGCCCGCCGCGCCGCCCCGCCCAACGGCGGAATCGACGGCAACCGCCACACGGCGATGAGCGTGATCATCAGCGCACACACGTCGACGAGGTACAGCGTCGACAGCCCGATCACCGGGATCAGCGCCCCACCGAACAACGGCCCGAACACCGCCCCGAACGTCGACATCGTCGTGTTCAGCGCATTCGCCGACGGCAGCAGCTCCGGTGGCACCAGCCGCGCGACCACGGCCCCGCGCGTCGGCATGTTGATCGCGAAGAACGCCTGGTTGGCCGCCAGCAGCACCAGCACGAGGGTCACGGAGTGGAAGTCCGCGAAGGCCTGCAACCACAACAGCGCGGACGAGACCGCCACCCCGACGTTCGTGACCAGCAGCAACTTCCGCCGGTCCACGGCGTCGGCAATCGCCCCGCCCCACAACCCGAACACGAGCAGCGGCACCAGCGCGACCGCCCCGGTCAACCCCACGTACCCGGACGACCCGGTCAGGTCGAACACCTGCTTCGGCACCGCCACAGCCGTCAACTGCGACCCGACCGCCGTCACAGCGGTCGACATCCACAGCCGCCGAAACGCCGGAATCTTCAACGGCCGCGTATCCACCACGATGCGCCCAAGAACCTTGCGCACCCCCGCACGCGGCGGCACCGTCCCCGGATCAGAAGTCACGACACGTCATCTTAGCTGCGCTAACTAACTCAACGTGAGTGATTTTGATCGCCGCTGCCACCCTCCGCCCGCGTTCTTCACCGAGGTGCCCGCTTTTGGTTGTGGACTGGGCCGCGAGGGTGAGGGAGGTCGCCGGCTGGGCCACGGGTGGTCAGGGGCTTGGTTGACCGCTGCCGAGCGGTGCGGGAAGTCGCCGGCGGTGCTGGGCGGCGGGAGCGATCGGGACCCGGCCGCGGGCGGTGGCCGCAGAGTGCCGGGCTGGGCGTGGCGGCGCGAAGCCGACTCCCTCACCACCCAACCCACCGCCACCCAACCCACCGCCACCCGCCGGCCAACCCCCACCACGACCCACCGGCCAACCCCGACCAAACCCCACCACGAACCGCCAGCCGACAACCCACCCCGAGTTACACCCAGCCCCTCCCCCGCACCTCGATCCCCGCCTCCTTCACGATTTTGGCCCTGTGTCAAGGCGTCTTTCCAGCCTTGACACAGGGCCAAAATCGTAGAAACGATCAAAAATCGGGGTGCTCACTCACCTCAACTTCGGGGTGCTCACTCCCCCTCAAAACCCACCACCCACCGCACACGCCCCCACAAACAACTCACGAACACCCACAGCCAAAGCCGCGAACAGACGAGCCAACAAACCCTCAGGGCGCCAACCTCTCCACCTTCCACCCATCATCCGTCCGCCGAAACCTCAACCGATCATGCATCCGATCCTCCCGCCCCTGCCAAAACTCGACAAAGTCAGGCCGAATCCTCCACCCACCCCAATGCGGCGGCGCCGGAATACTCTCCACATCCCCGAACCGCCGCTCAATCCCCCTCAACGCGTTGTCCAGCGCCCTCCGACCATCGACAATCCGAGACTGCGGCGAAGCCCAAGCCCCCAACTGCGACCCCCGCGGCCGCGACTCCCAATAAGCAGCCGTCTCCGCCGGCGCCACCTTCTCCACCTCACCCCGCACCGTCACCTGGCGCTGCAGCGAGTACCACGGAAAAGTCGCCGACGCGTACCGCGTGGCCGTGAGGTCATGGCTCTTCGCCGACGTGTAGTTGGTGTAGAACACCACCCCGCGCTCGTCCAGCCCCTTGCACAACACCGTCCGCGAAGACGGATGCCCCTGCGGATCAGCGGTGGCGAGCACCATCGCATTGGCCTCGGGCACACCTTCGGAGATCGCCTGGCTCAGCCAGTTCTGCAGCTGCTCGGTCCACGTGGGCGCGAGCGCCGCCTCGTCGAACGGGGCTCCGTCGTACGCCACCCGCATCCCGGGCAGCCGGACTACCGCTTCGGCGGCCACCTCGTCGGTCTCCGGCATCATGGGCCCCAACCTCCGTACCCCTGGTGAGGGTGTCGACTCATCGGTATCCGCCGACGGTATTGGGTCCCCAGCTGCGGCGAAACCCACCGAACGGTGACTCCTGACACCCTCGCCGGCCCAGGGGGTGTAACCCGTGGTTCACCCGGCGGACCCGGATCGATCAAGCAGCCGTCAGGGGCGGGTGATGGCCGCCAGCATCAGCGCGCGCAGCTCGGCGCCCACGTCGGCCACGGGCAACGGCGGCTCGTGCGCCTGCCACTCGCGCAGCAGGCCCGTGGCGGCGCCGACGAGCGCGATCGCGGTGAGGCGGTAGTCGCGGTCGGGGGCGGCGCCGGCCTCGGCCGCGCGGCGGGCCTCCGTCTCGATGAACGTGGCCCAGCGGTCCACCCACACCTGGTGCTGCTCCTCGAGCTCCGGGCTCACGCCCACGGCCTCGACGTAGTTCAGCCGCGGCATCCGCGGGTCGATGGTCACGGTCGCGACGAAGACGTCGAGCAGCTTCGCGATGCGGGTCATCGCGTCGGCGTCCTTGACCTGCTCGAGCGCCGCCGACACGTGCGTGAGCGCGAGCGAGTTGATGCGGTCGTGCAAGGTCCGCAGCACTTCTTCCTTGCTGCCGAACTCCTCGTAGAAGTTCCGGGTCGACACCCCGGCACGAGTACACAACTGGGTGATCTTCGCCTGCCGGAAGCCCGTCGTGGTGAACAGCTCGAGCGCGGCCGTCAGCAGCCGCTCCCTGCGTTCGGCGCGTCTCTGCTCCGGCGGGACGCCACCGTAGGTACGGGCCACCGGCCCTCCTTCCCGCCGCGCGCCACCCGGAGGCGGCACCGGCGTCCATCTTGTGAAAATCACAATTACCGATCGAACGGACGCGGGATCCTTCGAAAATTGATTCCGGTAATCGCGGTGGCCACTGTCGTCACGTTCCCGCAGGCCTGTTCACTCAAGCCATCTCGAAACCCGGCCCACGCGTGCGGTCCGGCGGCGTGGTCCACTCCGTCGAACTGCGGCGATCACGGTATCGACCAGCGGAACAGCGGTTCACGCAGGGCCCACCACAAGCGATCACCGACTGCTAAGTCGTTGCCACGCCTGGGAATCGTCCCTGCACCTCGCGCTTGAACACCGTTCTGCCGGGCCGCTCACGGCGGTACACGCCGCCGCATTGTCCGGCGTACGCGAAACAGCGCGGACCTCGCCGCGTGCTCGGTACCGCCATGGGCTGGCAGGGCTTCCCCTCGCTGGAACACCGCGCTGGCGCTCCCGGTCGACGTGCACTGGCTGGGCACGAAGTTCTAGCAGCCCCAGCGGTTCAAGGCAAGATCCGCCGGCACCGCCACGGCGTCGTCCGCGCGGCCCGGTACCAGGACTCCACGAGTGTGGAAACGGGAATTTTCCCGAGCGTGCCGCGCGGCCGGCGGGACCACCGGCAGACCACTTCGATGTCCACAGTAGACCGACCGCCGCCCCGTCATCGCGACCGCCGATGGCGAGTCGAACAATTCCGCGTGACGCTCGATGTGCGGCATTTTCAGAATTCGCGGGCCGATTCGGCACACAATCCCTCGTCCGCCGGTTTGCTCGCGGCGGATCCCCGCTCGGCGCCCGGCCGGAACTGCCGGCGGGTCCGGCCGGGCGCCGCCCGCGCGGCAGACGGGCCCGCCGCGCCGCCCGGTTCGGCCACGCGGGGTTCACCCGCCAGCCACCCGGCGTCTTCGAGCGCGGTCACTGCGCGTCGCCGAAGAACTTGCCGTCAGACGCCCCCTTCAACTGAATCGTTCTCGGAATCGTGACCGAAACCACCACATCTTTCATTGCTCAGGGCGCCCGCGAGGAGCAAGGTTTGTCCAACCGTGCGATGAGGCGCGCCGAGGTTGCGTGTATCCCGTCAGCGCGAGTGGTCGGACAAAGCCGGGGAAATGCGCATCGAAAGGTTCGCGAAGTGACTACCTCCACCATCAACCACACGAACTCAGACCAGGCCGACGACGGCTTCAAGCCGGGCCTCGAAGGCGTGGTGGCGTTCCGCACCGAAATCGCCGAGCCCGACCGCGACGGCGGTGCGCTGCGCTACCGCGGCGTCGACATCGAGGACCTCGCCGGCAAGGTGAGCTTCGGGGACGTGTGGGGCCTGCTCGTCGACGGTCGCTTCGGCACCGGACTCCCGCCCGCCGAGCCGTTCCCGCTTCCGGTGCACACGGGCGACGTGCGCGTCGACGTCCAGGCGGCCCTCGCGATGCTGGCCCCGATCTGGGGTTTCCAGCCGCTGCTCGACATCACCGACGAGCAGGCCCGCGACCAGCTCGCGCGCGCTTCGGTGATGGCGCTGTCGTACGTCGCCCAGTCGGCTCGCGGCATCTCGCAGCCGGCTGTGCCGGAGTCGAGGGTCGACGAGGCCACCTCCATCACCGAGCGCTTCATGATCCGCTGGCGCGGCGAGCCGGACCCGGCCCACGTGAAGGCGCTCGACGCCTACTGGGTCTCCGCCGCCGAGCACGGCCTCAACGCGTCGACCTTCACCGCGCGCGTGATCGCGTCGACGGGTGCCGACGTGGCCGCGGCGCTCTCGGGCGCGGTCGGCGCGATGTCGGGCCCGCTGCACGGTGGCGCACCGGCGCGCGTGCTGCCGATGATCGAAGAGGTCGAGCGAACCGGTGACGCCACCGGCCTGGTCAAGGGCATCCTCGACCGCAAGGAACGCCTGATGGGCTTCGGCCACCGCGTGTACCGCGCGGAGGACCCGCGCGCCCGCGTGCTGCGCCGCACCTGCCAGGAGCTCGGCGCCGAGCGCTACGAGGTCGCGGCGGCGCTGGAGCAGGCCGCGCTGTCCGAGCTGCGCGAGCGCCGCCCGGATCACCCGATCGAGACCAACGTGGAGTTCTGGGCCGCCGTGATCCTGGACTTCGCGAAGGTGCCGCCGGCCATGATGCCGTCGATGTTCTCCTCCGCCCGCACCGCGGGCTGGGCGGCGCACATCGTCGAGCAGAAGAAGACCGGCCGGCTCGTGCGGCCGTCGGCGAAGTACGTGGGCCCGGGACCGCGCAAGCCGGAGGACATCGAGGGCTGGGAAACCGTCACCAAGCACTGACCGCCGTGTGCCGAGGGTCGCTTCTGGACGGCCCTCGGCACGTCAGGCCGGGTCGTGCGTGGCGGTCGTGGCGAGCATGGCCGTGAGCTGGTCGACGAGCCAGCCGTCGAGGATTTCGCGGGGCACATCGCGCTCCTGCAGCCACGACAGCAGCGCGCCCTCGACGACGGCCGTCCAGCAGCGCAGCGTGAGCAGCACCAGCGGCGACGGTTCGGCGAGCCCGAGCGCGTCGAGGATCAGCTCGACGGAGCGGTTGCGGACCTCGTCGATGGCCGCGTCGGTCTCCGACGTCGCGATCACGGAACCGCTGCGCAGCAAGGCGACGTAGCCCGCGCGGTAGTGATCGGCCACGTCGATGAGCCCGCGCACGGCCGCGCGCAGCCGGTCTTCCGGCGGGCCCTTTTCCAGGCGCGTGAGCCCGTCGACGAGCCCGTCGGTCACCGTGCGCAGCGCCTGCACCTGAAGCTCGCGCAAGCTGGCGAAGTAGCGGTAGAACAGCGGCCGCGACACTTCGGCGCGGGCGACGATGTCGTCCACCGTCACCAGCTCCGGCGCGCGGCTGCCGAACAGGTCCAGCGCCGCGGCGATCAGGTCGTCGCGCCGGGCCTGCGGGGTCATCCGGCGCGGGCGGCTCACGGCGTGACGTCCAGCTTCGCCGCCGCACGCAGCAGGCCGGGCGTCCACCGGGACAACGCCAGCGCGACCTTCGCTTCCGGAGTGGACGGCTGGATCGCGCGGTCGCGCTCGACGGCCCGCAGGATGTCGCGCGCCACCTTCTCCGGGCCGAAACCACGCCGGGCGTAGAGCTTCGTCGACGCCTTCTGCCGCCGCGCTTGTTCGTCCGGCGCCACACCGACGAACCGCGTGGTGCTGGTGATGTTCGTGTTCACCAGGCCCGGGCAGATCGCCGTGACGCCGATGCCGTCGCCCGCCAGCTCCGCGCGCAGGCCCACGCTCAGCGCGAGCACGGCGGCCTTCGTCGTGCCGTACGCCGTGAGCACCTTCGACGGCAGGTACGCGGCGGCCGACGCGAGGTTCACGATCTGGCCGCCCTCAGCGCGCTCGACCATCATCGGCGCGAACGCGCGGCACCCGTGGATCACACCCCACAGGTTCACGTCCACGACCTTCTCCCAGTCGGCCAGCGACGTGTCCAGGAACGGCCCGGACATCCCGATCCCGGCGTTGTTCACCACGATGTCGGGCACACCGAACTCCGATCGCACCCACTCGGCGAACCGCGCCACCGCGTCGCCGTCGGCAGCGTCCACTGTGTACTCACCGGCTGCGACACCCTTGTCCCGCACCAGCTTCGCCGTCTCCCGCGCCGCGACCTCGGCCAGGTCGGTCACCACCACGTCGGCGCCCTCGTCGGCGAACGCCAGCGCGGTCGCGCGCCCGATGCCGCTGCCGGCCCCGGTCACGACCACGAGCCGGTTCGGGAACCGGCCGCGCACGTTGCCGACCCGGGCGCGCTTGAGCGCCCGGCTCTCCTCGCCGCCTTCGACGTGGTCGATCAGCTCGGCGGTCGCTGCGGCGATGACGTCCGGCTTGCCGCGGGCGATCCAGTGCGAGCCGGTGAGCCGCCGCACGCGCAGATCGGGCACCCAGCGCGAGATCTCCGTCTGCAGGGGTGTGGTCACGAACGCGTCTCCGGTCGGCGCAAGCACCTGCACCGGCACGTCGGCCGAGCGCGGCGCGGGCCGCGAAAGGCGGGTGAACATGTTGGCGCGGTAGAGCTTCAGGCCGTGCACGGCGTCGGAGATCGAGACGTCACCCTCGTCCGGCTCCAGCCGGCGGATCATCGCCGGCACGATTCCGGAGCGCCAGCCCAGCTCGGGCACGAGCGGCAGCTGGAACAGCAGGATGTAGTACGAGTGCAGGAACTGCCGCAGCGCGCGGGGCAAGCCGGCCGGGCGGCGCAGCTGCGCCCGGAACCACGCGCCGGCGTGGTCGAGGCTCGGGCCGGAGATCGACGTGTACGACGCGATCCGGCCGCGCAGCTCGTCGCCGGTGACCGCGTGCCAGGTCTGGATCGAGCCCCAGTCGTGGGCGAGCAGGTGGACCTTGCCGGTCGGCTGCACGGCGTCGATCACGGCCGCGAGGTCGGCGGCCAGCTGGTCGAGGCGGTACGCGCTGCGTTTGCGCGGCTTGTCCGACTCACCCGCGCCGCGCACGTCGTAGACCACGACGCGGTGGCGGCGGCCGAGCTCGGCGGCCACGCCGTCCCACATCGAGCCGTTGTCCGGGTAGCCGTGCACGAGCACGACGGTGGGGCCGTCTTCGGCGCCGCTGACACGGACCGAGAGGCGGACACCGTCACTGGCGGTCACCTGCTTGTGAGACATTCTGTCATGTTAGACAACTTGTCAACAGTGGCCGGACTACGCGGTTCACCTCGGCGGCGGTTGCCCGCTGCCGGGCGTTCGTGCTGGAGGCGTTTTTCGGGCCCCGGAACGGTGTTTTCGCTGGTTCCACGGGAAACACCGGCCCGGTGTCCACCGTTCGATGGACACCGGGATTCCACTGGCCGGACGTCCCGCGACGACGGTGCGTGGCCGCACGATTGAGCCATGACCACAGCAGTGAGGGCGCGCGGATTGCGCAAGGAGTACCCGGGCCACGTCGCCGTGGCCGGACTCGACCTCGACATCCACCACGGCGAGGTGTTCGCGCTTCTGGGGCCCAACGGCGCGGGCAAGACCACCACCGTCGAGATCCTCGAAGGACACCGGCAGCGCACGACCGGCGAAGCCGCCGTGCTCGGCGAAGACCCCGGCAAGGCCGGCCGTGCGTGGCGCGCCCGGCTCGGCATCGTGCTGCAGACGGCGACCGACGCGGCCGAGCTCACCGTCGCGGAGACCGTGCGCCATTTCGCGAAGCACTACCCCAACCCGCGAGACACCGACGAAGTGATCGACCTCGTCGGGCTCACCGAGAAGGCCGGCGCCCGCGTGAAGTCGCTTTCCGGCGGGCAACGCCGCCGCGTCGACGTGGCGCTCGGCATCATCGGCCGACCTGAGCTGCTCTTCCTCGACGAGCCCACCACGGGCTTCGACCCCGAGGCGCGGCGGCAGTTCTGGGGCCTGATCGAAGGCCTCGCCGGGGACGGCACCACGATCCTGCTCACCTCGCACTACCTCGACGAGATCGAGGCGCTGGCCGACCGGCTCGTGGTGATCGCGAACGGCACGGTGGTCGCGGAAGGGACTCCGGAGACGCTCGGGGGCCGCGGCCAGGCCGAGGCGATCGTGCGCTGGAGCGACGAAACCGGGGAGCACGAGGAACGCACCGCGTACCCGACGAAACTCGTCACGCAGGTGTCCGGCGGGACGAGGGAACTCGCCGGCCTCACCGTGACGCGCCCCAGCCTGGAGGACATCTACCTTGAACTGATCGGGGAGAAATCGTGACCACCGCCGTCCACACACCCGCCCTCCCGGGCACCTTCGCCCTCGGCGCCGCGCGAGGAAGCTTCGAGCTGCGGCAGTTCTTCCGCAACAAGGAGCAGGTGGTCTTCACCTTCTCCTTGCCCGCGGTGCTGATGATCCTGCTCGGGTCCATTCTGGACGGTCCGACCGGGCAGGTCGGTGTCTCGTCCGGGCAGCTGCTCGCCGCGAGCATGATCGGCGCCGGCATCGTGTCGACGTCGTTCAACAGCGTCGGCATCGGGATCGCCGCCGACCGCGAGGTGGGTGCGCTCAAGCGCCTGCGGGGTACGCCGATGCCGGCCGCGTCGTACTTCATCGGCAAGATGATCATGGTGCTCGTGACGAGCGTCGCGCAGACGGTGATCATGTCCGCGGTCGCGATGCTGCTGTTCGGGCTGAAGCTGCCGGCTGACGGCGAGAAGTGGGCCACGCTGGTGTGGGCGATGCTGCTCGGCGTGATCTCCTCCACACTGCTCGGCATCTCGATCAGCTCGCTCACCCGCACGGCCAACGGCACGGTCGCCGTGGTGCAGCTCGTTTACCTGGTGCTGCAGTTCATCTCGGGTGTGTTCGTCACCCCGATCACGCACCTGCCGAAGATCATGGTCGACATCGCGTCCTTCTTCCCGCTGAAATGGATCTGCCAGGGTTTCCGGTCGGTCTTCCTGCCGGAGGCGGCCGCGAGTCAGGAGATGGCGGGGTCATGGGAACTTCCGATGGTGGCACTGGTGCTCGGCGCCTGGTGCGTGGCTGGGCTCGTGCTCGCGCGGCTCACGTTCCGGTGGACGAACGAAGCGAAGTGACCGCCCCGGACGACGCGTGGGAGCGCTCGTTCTGGGTCTGGGAGGTGCTGTTCGCGGTCGTCTACCTGGCGACCGCTCTCCTGGTGCTGTTCGACGACGTCTCGACGGCGGAAAAGGTGGTCGCGCAGACGGCGCTCGCCGCGCTGCTGCTCGGCTACTTCGCGGCCGGGCGCCGGATCGTGCGCACCGACGACAACCCCGGTCCCCGCAACGCCGCGACGAGCGTGCTCGTGGTGCTCGTGGCGACGGCGATCTTCGCCGACACCACGGCCTCGTTCATCCTGTTCATGGCCTGCCCCATGCTGTTCATGCTGCAGGAGATCCGGCCGGGCATCGTGCTCACGACGGTGCTGATCGTGCTGGACCCGGTGGCCGCCGTCGTGCGCGGCGGGTGGGAGAACCCGAGCCTGCCGATCCTGCTGCCGATGACCGCCATCCTCGTGGTGTTCAGCGTGCTGGCGGGCAAGTTCACCACCGACGTCATCAAGCAGAGCGCCGCGCGCGCCGAGCTCATCCGGCAACTGGAGGACAGCCAGGCCGAGGTCTCGCGTCTCTCGCGCGAGGCCGGCACGGCGGCCGAGCGCGAGCGCCTGGCCCGCGAGATCCACGACACGCTCGCGCAGGGGTTCACCAGCATCGTCACGCTCACGCAGGCCATCGAGTCCGAACTGGACACCGACCCGGCCGCCGCGCGGCGCCACCTCGCCCTGGCCTCGACCACCGCGCGCGAGAACCTGGCCGAGGCCAGGGCGATGGTCGCGGCGCTCGCGCCCTCGGACCTCGCGGCGGGCACGCTCACCGATGCCGTGCGCCGCGCGGCCGAGCGCCTCGCCGACGAGGCCGGCCTGCGCGTGGAGTACGAAGTGGACGATCAGCTGCCACCGCTGGCCACGGCCACCGAGGTCGTGCTGCTGCGGGGTGCACAGGAAGCGCTGGCCAACGTCCGCAAGCACGCCGGCGCGGAGTCGGTATTGGTGCGGCTGTCCGCTGTGGACGGAACGGTACGGTTGCGCGTGCACGACGACGGCTGCGGCTTCTCCCCCGACGCGCCCACCGAGGGCTTCGGCCTGCGCGGGATGCGGTCACGCGTGGAGCAGGTGGGCGGCCGGCTGAGCCTGCGCGGCGGCGCGGCCGGCGGTACGGAACTCGAGCTGGAGGTGCCCGCGTGATCACGATCATGCTGGTCGACGACCACCCCGTGGTGCGCGAGGGCCTGCGCGGCATGCTCGAGGCCGAGGCCGACCTGACCGTGGTCGGCGAAGCGGGTTCGGGCCACGAGGCCATCGCGCTCGACCGCGTGAAGCAGCCCGACGTGGTGCTGATGGACCTGCGCATGCCGGGCCTCGACGGCGTCGGCGCGATCCGCGGCATCCTCAAGGAGACACCGGCGCGGCGGATCGTCGTGCTCACCACGTACGAGACCGACGCCGACATCCTGCGGGCCGTGGAAGCGGGGGCGGCCGGGTACTTGCTCAAGGACGCGTCCCGCGCGGAGCTGGCGGGTGCGATCCGGGCGGCGGCGCGCGGCGAGACCGTGCTGGCGCCTTCGGTGGCGGGCAAGCTCGTGAACCGCGTGCGCAACCCCGAACCGGTGTCGCCGCTGTCGGCACGCGAGGTCGAGGTGCTGCGGCTGGTCGCGAAGGGACTGACGAACGCCGAAATCGGGCGCTCGCTGCACATCGGCGAGGCGACGGTGAAAACGCACCTGCTGCGGGTGTTCGGGAAGCTCGGCGTGTCGGACCGCACGGCGGCCGTGACCACGGCGCTGGACCGGCAGCTGCTCGGCTGAGCCGCGCGGGGCAGAATGGCGCGCATGCTCGCTTCGACCGAACTCGCCCTGTACCGCCGGCTCGCGCGGGAGCAGGCGTCCTCCCGCACGCCGTCCCTCGTCGCCGCCGTGGTGCGCGACGGGGACCTCGTGTGGTCCGGCGCGCGCGGCCGCGTCGGCGCCACGCGCCCTGACGACGACACGCAGTACCGCCTCGGCTCGATCACCAAGACGATGATCGCCACGGCCGTGCTGCGCCTGCGCGACGAAGGCCGGCTCGAGCTCACCGACCCGATCGAGAAGCACCTGCCCGGCACCGCGTTCGCCACGGCGACGGTGGCGCAGCTGCTCTCGCACACCTCCGGCCTCACGTCGGAGTCGCCGGGTCAGTGGTGGGAGCGCACGCCGGGCGCCGACTGGGCCGCGCTCGTGGCGAGCCTCGACAAGGACGCGACGAAACTGCGGCCGGGCTTCAAGTTCCACTACTCCAACGTCGGCTTCGGCGTGCTGGGCGAGCTCGTGGCGCGCCTGCGCGGGAAGCCGTGGTTCGACGTCGTGCGCGAGGAGATCCTCACGCCGCTGGGCATGACCCGCACGACGCCGCACCCCGAGGGGGCGCACGCCGAGGGCTTCGCCGTGCACCCGTTCGCCGACGTCCTGCTGCCCGAACCCTCGCCCGATGCCGGCGCCATGGCCCCGGCCGGACAGCTGTGGTCCACGGTCAAGGACCTGGGCCGCTGGACCTCGTTCCTCGGCGGCCACACCGGCGGTGTGCTGAGCGAGGACACGGTGGCCGAGATGCGCACCATGAACACCGTCGACGACACCGAGGTCTGGACCACGGGCTTCGGCCTCGGTCTCATGGTGGTGCGCTACGAGGGCCGCCACCTCGCCGGCCACACCGGCTCCATGCCCGGCTTCCTCGCCGCGTCCCTCGTGGACCCCGTCACCGGTACCGGCGCGCTGTGCCTCACCAACGCCACCGCGGGCGTCGGCATCACGCAGCTGGCCCTCGACCTGCTCACCACGACCGACAACCTCGAGCCCACCCTGCCCGACGAGTGGGAACCGTCCACTGTGGATCCCGCCCTGCTCGCCCTCACCGGGCTCTGGCACTGGGGCCCCACGCCGTACCACCTGCGCGTGCTGGGCTCCGAAATGCTGTCCCTCGACCCGGTCAGCGGCGCCGGCCGCGCGTCGCGCTTCCGCCCGACCGGCCCGGACACCTACGTCGGCCTCGACGGCTACTACACCGGCGAGACCCTCACGATCGGCCGGGACGCGTCGGGTACCGCCACCCACCTGGACCTGGCGACGTTCATCTTCACCCGCACCCCCTACGACCCGGCCGCGCCGGTGCCGGGCGGGGTCGACGAAGGCGGCTGGCGCTGAAACCGGGTCCGCGTGTCCCGTTCGCCCGGTAGGGGCCAGGAGTGTCGGGTCCCACATACCGGACTCCTCCCCACCGCATTGAGCAGGCCCATCCCGACCTGAGAGACTGCCCACATGACCGACGCAGCGCAGTTGAGCATCCCCGAAGACCTCAAGCCTGCCGATGGGCGCTTCGGTTGCGGACCGTCCAAGGTCCGTGACGAGCAGCTCGCGAAGCTGGCGGAGTCCGGCCGCACCTACCTCGGCACGTCGCACCGCCAGAAGCCGGTGAAGTCGCTGGTCGGGCGAGTGCGCGCGGGGCTGTCCGAACTGTTCTCCCTGCCGGAGGGCTACGAGGTCATCCTCGGCAACGGTGGCACCACGGCGTTCTGGGACGCCGCCGCGTTCGGGCTCGTGCGGGAGCGCGCGCAGCACTTCACCTACGGCGAGTTCTCCTCGAAGTTCGCGAGCGTCACGAACAAGGCGCCGTTCCTGGCCGACTCCATCATCGTGAAGGCCGAGCCGGGCAGCGCGCCCGACATCGCCTACGAAACCGGTGCCGACCTCGTCGGCTGGGCGCACAACGAGACCTCCACCGGGGTCGCCGTGCCGGTCCGCCGCCCCGAGGGCAGCGGCGACGCGCTGGTGGCGATCGACGCGACGTCCGGTGCCGGCGGCCTGCCCGTCAAGGCCGAGGACTTCGACGTCTACTACTTCGCGCCGCAGAAGTCCTTCGCGTCCGACGGTGGCCTGTGGATCGCGCTCGCCTCGCCCAAGGCGGTCGAGCGCATCGACGAGCTCGGCGGCGGCGACCGCTGGATCCCCGAGTTCCTGTCGCTCACCACGGCGCTGGACAACTCGCGCAAGGACCAGACGTACAACACCCCGGCCGTGGCCACGCTCTTCCTGCTGGCCGACCAGATCGAGTGGATGAACGGCCAGGGTGGGCTCGCCTGGACGACCGCGCGCACCAAGGACTCGTCGACCCGCCTGTACGAGTGGGCCGAGAAGACCTCGTACACCACGCCGTTCGTGAAGGACGCGGATCTGCGTTCGCAGGTCGTCGGCACCATCGACTTCTCCGACGAGGTCGACGCCGCCGCCGTGGCCAAGATCCTGCGCGCCAACGGCATCGTCGACACCGAGCCGTACCGCAAGCTGGGCCGCAACCAGCTGCGGGTCGGCCTGTTCCCGGCCATCGACCCCGACGACATCACGAAGCTCACGCAGAGCATCGAGTACGTCGTCGAGCGGCTCGGCTGACGAAAGCGGCTGACGAAAAGCGGCTGACGAACGCGGTCGACCGACAGCGGCCGAGCAAGCCACCCGCGAAGGGCCCTTCCGCATCAGGAGGGGCCCTTCGCTGCTTGGGAGAGCGGGCGCGGAACACCACTCATTCGTGACGGAAAGTGTTCGGCGTGTCACGCGATCTGCCGGTCGGTTGGACCGAGAGGATGGCGGAGACCGTCGAGCAATCGGGTGACGGATCGGTGTTGCCTCGGCGCGCCTCGCGCGTCAAGCCGACGCGCCGTTCTAACGTGAGCACCCACAAAGGTGAAGATCGGGGAGGCGAGAAATGCGGGCGCTACGGGTGGTCGGGCTGCACGAGGACGGGAAGTCCATCGTGCTCGAGGACCCGGCGAGCCGTACCCGCTTCCTGCTCCCGGCCGATGAAACACTGCGAGCGGCCGCGAGGGGGGACATCGCCCGGCTGGGCCAGATCCAGATCGAGTTGGAGAGCCAGATGCGGCCACGCGAGATCCAGGCGCGAATCCGTGCCGGCGAGTCCGTCGAACAGGTCGCGAGCAGCGCCGGGGTCTCGGCGCAGCGCGTGGAGAGATTCGCCTACCCGGTGCTGCTGGAGCGCTCGCGCACGGCCGAGCTCGCCCAGAGCGCCCATCCCGTCCGCGAAGACGGCCCCGACGTGCAGACGCTCGGTGAAGTGATCGCGTATGCGTTCGGCGTGCGCGGCCACGACTACGCCCAGGCCCGCTGGGACTCCTGGCGCGGCGACGACGGCAAGTGGGTCGTCGTGCTGCAGTGGAAGGCCGGCCGCTCCGACAACCGCGCCCACTGGTCGTTCTCGCCCGGCGCCCACGGCGGCACGGTGCACGCCCTCGACGAGAACGCCGAGGTGCTGCTCAACCCCAACGCCTACCGGCCGCCGCGCACGGTCCGCGCCCTCGACCCGGCTCGCGAATCCGTCGTGCAGCCCACGCTCGACTCGGCCGAGGACGAGCGGCTCGCCATCGAGGCCCCGGCCGACCCGCACGAAGAGGACGACGACACCCGCGAGATCCCGCGTGTCCCGTCCGACGACGAGGCCGCCGACGATGACGACCAGCCCCGCGCGAAGCCGAAGAAAAACCACCCCATCGTGCCTTCGTGGGAAGACGTGCTGCTCGGCGTGCGCTCCCAGCGCGGCTAGTCGACGAGCACCGCCAGCGACTTCGGCGCCACCAGCCGGTAGGCGTCCCGCACGATGTGCTCGACCTCGGTCCAGTCGACGTCCACGTCGAGCCGCACACCGAGCCAGCCGCGGTGCCCGACGTAGGGCGGGCGGAAGAAGCGGTCCGGCTCGGTGCGCACGAGGTCCTCCTGCGCACCCGGCGGGGCCGGGCACCAGAACGCCAGGCGGCCGTCGTCGTGGTGGTGGTCGGCGAACGTCACGAACGTCTTCTTGCCGCGCACGAACCACGTCGGCTCGCCGTGGCTGAGCCGTTCGGTGGCCTCGGGCAGCGCCAGGCACACCCGCCGAAGCCGCCCGAGTGCGTCCATCGACCGAGTATCGGCCGGTCAGAGCACGATCGCCAGCACTCCCAGCCACGCGGCGACGATCCCGACGGCCGCGCCGTACACCGCCCAGCGCACGATCGGTAGCCGACGCCCGAGCCACAGCGAAGGCCCGATCCCGGCGGTCACCACCACCGACGCCAGCAGCGCGATCCACCCGCTCGTCTCGCGCGCGAGGGTGCCGGCCAGCGCCAGCATCGCCACGGTCACGAGCACCGCGGCGAACCCCGACACCGTCAGCCCGGTCAGCCAGGGAGTGGGCTCGTTGCCCGGGCCCGGCATTCCGCGCCGCCTCGCCACCACTCGCGCGGGCGGCTCGATCACCGTCTCGACGCCCGACACCGGATCCACGAACCGCACCGTCGTCCCCATCACCGTCGCGAGCCGCCCGGCCAATTGGCGGCCCCGCTGCGACACGACCGACGAGGCGACCTCGGCTTCGCCCCCCGCCCGCGACACCGCGGACGCCACGCGAGCCCACTCGTGCAACGCCTGCGCCAGATCGGCTCCGATCGCCAGCCGCCGCGGGTCGACCTCGCGCGCGTGCTCGCCACCCGGGCCGGCGAGCACCGCGCGCTCGCCCCGGATCCGCAGCTCCACTGATGTCCTCTCGCCGGGCATCCCACCTGCAGGTGCCCACCGCCGGGCGCGGTCACACCTGCCGGCAGCAGCGTAAGCCCGGCGAGGTCCCCGCAGGGCACGCACCCGGCGGGGAAAGCGATCACGATCCGAAAACCGGTTACAGCGCCAGGTCGAGCAGTGCCTCGACCGGCACCGGGGTGGCGTTCACCTCGGCCATCTTCTGCTCGTGCTCCGCGTCGATCGGGTGCGTCGACTCGGCGAACACGGCCTTGGCGGCCTCGTCGTCGGCGCAATCCACGGCATGGATCAACGACGGCCCGTCGGAAGTGTCGACGAGCACCGCCCGCTCGTGCCGCACGCCCGCGTCCACGAAGGTCGCCTTGATCTCGTCCGCTCACTCGTCGGCCACGGCCGGCCACGAGCGAGCAGGTCCACCTTCTCCGGCTCCACCCGGCTCGCGTCGATGTTGATCATGCGCCGAAAGTAGCCGCCTCACCCCGGCCGGACCAGATCTGCCGCCCCGCGAGGGCCGGACGGGCGGACATCGTGGCCCGATCGGCGCCGGGGGCTGTGATTGACCGCGCGGAATGGGTACCCAAGAAAGGTGAGCACCTCAGCGCGTGGCGGCGACCTCGTGGAAAGCGACCGCGGCCGCGGTGGCGACGTTCAGCGAGTCGACACCCGGCACCATCTCGATGCGCACGGCCAGATCCGCGGCCGTGATCGCTTCGTCGGTGAGCCCCGGGCCCTCGGCGCCCAGCATCAGCGCGACCCGGTCGCCGACCTTGTCACGCAGTCCGCGGAGCGGAACGGAATTCGGCCGAGGTGTGAGCGCCGCCACGGTGAAACCGCTCTCCCGCAAGAGATCCAGGCCGCCGGGCCAGAAACCCAGCGTCGCGAACGGCACGCGCAGCACGTGGCCCATCGACACGCGCACGCTGCGCCGGTAAAGCGGGTCCGAGCACCCCGGCCCGAGCAGCACACCGTCCACACCGAGGGCAGACGCATTGCGGAAGATCGACCCGAGGTTCTCGTGGTCGCCCACCCCTTCGAGCACGGCGAGCACCCGCGCGTCGGCCACGATCCGGGAAAACCCGGGCGGCGCGGGGCGATTGGCCACGGCCAGCACACCGCGGTTGAGGTGGAACCCCACGACTTTCGCCATCGTGTCGGCCGAACTCACGTACGCGGGCGCGTCGATTCCGGACAGGTCGAGGTCACGCACCCGCCGCTCCACGCCCAGCAACGCGCGCACGGGATAACGCGAAGCGAGCATCCGCTCGACCACCACGGTGCCTTCCGCGATCACGAGCCCCCGCCCGCCCGGGCGGTCCGGCCGCCGGTCCGCAGTGGACAAGTCGCGGAAATCGTCGAGCCGGGGATCTTCCGGATCCTCGGTGAAGATCAGTTCAGCCACACCGCACAGTGTGACATCCGCATGCTGGAACCCGACCCCGGACAAAGCTGGTCCGAACGTCCCGGTGGCTCTGGTACGAATGGGTCATTTTCGCGCACGGTCAACCCCCCGTGACGGAGAGCACCAGTTTGGCCGCTAGCCCGGATGCGCTGCACTGTGCGACGGTGGGCGGCCTGGCAGTCCCCGCCCGGACACCTGCGGACCGCAAGCCTTGGAGCGCGTCAGACATGGGTACCGATCTTTCGGCGAAATCGTTCGACCAGCTGGACCGAGGACGGTACCGCCGCAAGGTCCAGCGCTGCCTCGACACCCTCGCCCGGATGCTCACGGACGGCAGTTTTTCCTTTCCCCGCAAGAACATCGGGCTCGAGGTGGAGCTGAACCTCGTCGATGAGCAACTGCGCCCGTCGATGACCAACACGGCGGTGCTGGAAGCACTCGACGACCCGTCGTTCACCACCGAACTCGGCCAGCACAACCTCGAGCTGAACGTGCCCCCGCGCCCGCTCGCGGGTGATTCCGCATTGCAGCTGGAAGATGATCTGCGCGCATACCTCGGCAAGGCCGCGGACAAGGCGACCGACGCCGGTTCGGCGCTCGCGATGATCGGGATCCTGCCCACGCTGCGGCAAGAACACTTCGACCAGAAATGGCTCACCAACAACGCGCGGTATTCATCGTTGAACGACCAGATCTTCGCCGCGCGTGGCGAGCGAATCGCGCTTTCCATGGACGGCGCCGCACTTGCCGGTGAACAGCCGGAAAGGTTGCGCAGTTTCTCGGAATCCATCCTCCCCGAGGCCGCGTGCACGTCGGTCCAGCTGCACTTGCAGGTCGCGCCGGAGGAGTTCGCGGCGCACTGGAACGCCGCGCAGTGCCTCGCCGGCGTGCAGACGGCGCTGGCCGCGAACTCGCCCTTCCTGCTGGGCAAGGCGTTGTGGCACGAGACGCGCATCCCGCTGTTCCAGCAGGCCACCGACACCCGGCCGGAAGAGCTGAAAAACCAAGGCGTTCGGCCGAGAGTGTGGTTCGGCGAGAGGTGGATCACGTCGATCTTCGACTTGTTCGAGGAGAACGTGCGCTATTTCCCGGGGCTCCTGCCGCAGACCGACTCCGAGGACCCGCTGGAGACGCTGGAGTCGGGCCAGGCGCCGAAGCTCACCGAGCTGCGCATGCACAACGGCACGATCTGGCGGTGGAACCGGCCGGTGTACGACGTCGTCGACGGCCTGCCGCACCTGCGCGTGGAGAACCGCGTGCTGCCGGCTGGGCCGACGGTGGTCGACATCGTCGCCAACGCCGCGTTCTTCTACGGCGCCCAGCGCGCGCTCGCCGAGCAGGAACGGCCAGTGTGGACACAGATGTCGTTCCAGGCCGCGGAGGAGAACCTGTACGCGGGCGCGCGCAAGGGTTTCGAAGCGCAACTGTACTGGCCGGGCATCGGTTGGATCCCACCCGACGAGCTGGCGTTGCGCGTGCTGCTGCCCCTGGCCCACGAGGGCCTGCGCCGCTCCGGCGTGTCCGACGAGGCCCGCGTGAAGTACCTCGGCGTGATCGAACGCCGGTGCCTGGCGCGCCGCAGCGGCGCCACCTGGCAGCGCGACTACGTGCTGCGCGCGCAGGACCACGGCGCCGACCGCGAAACGGCGCTCAACCACATGCTGGGCCGCTACCTCGAGCTGTCGGCCACCGGTGAACCCGTGCACACCTGGCCGCTCACCGACTGAGTGGAACCGCTCGCGCGCTCTAAGGTTGCCCTGGGATGGTTGCGTGAGCAGCACTCGGGAGGCAGGGGGCAGCGGTGCCGAAGGTACTCGGCGGTTCGCTCGAAGCGCACCGGCGCGAAGTCCGCGCCCGAGTGTTCGAGGTCCTGCGTGCGCAGCTCTACGAGCGCGGCTTCGACGCGATCACGCTCGCCGGCGTCGCCGCGGAAGCGGGGCTGGGCCGCACCGCGCTGTACAACCACTTCCCGGACAAGGAAAGCCTGCTCGTGGCGTTCGTCGAGGACGAGGCCGCGCGGTACGTCGAGCGGCTGCGCGCCGCCGTGGAAGCCGAGACGGACCCGATCGCGCAGCTGGCCACGTTCGTCCGGCTGCAGCTGCGCGTGCTCGCCGAGCATCACCTGCCACCCGGCGGCGCGCTGGAGTCTGCGCTCGCCCCGGCGGCCTACCGGCGCATCAGCGCCCACGCCGACCCGATCACCGGGCAGCTGCGCGCGGTGCTGCTCGCCGGCGTCGACGCGGGCAGCTGGCCTGCTCAGGACGTGGACGTGGTGGTCGCCATGATCACCGCGGCACTCGGCACGCGGCAGGTGATCGACGTACCCGCCGAGCGCCTCGGCGCGGTGATCGAGGCGGCCGTGCGGTTCGTGCTGCAAGCCGTCGGTTCGAGTGAACTTCCGGATCCACGTCCGATTTAGGGTAGCCTAAGTCCCGATCCTGACCTACCCTCTTTCTGACAGCCTGTCAGATCGAGGGAGGCCTCCATGTCGGTGACCACTGAGCTCGAAGCCCGCCCGTTCTCCGGACAGCTGCGGGAGTCGACCAGGGGCGTGCACGACCGGGCCAACCACTCCGCGTACATGAACGCCCTGCTCGGCGGCGAGCTCTCGCTGGCCGGTTACACGCAGCTCGCGATCCAGTACTACTTCGTCTACCAGGCCATCGAGCACGTCAGCGACGAGATGACCGGCGACGCCGTGGGCCGCGAGTTCGTGTTCGACGAGCTGCGCCGGCTGCCGTCGCTCGAGCGCGATCTCGCGCACCTCGTCGGCCCGGGCTGGCGCACCGAGATCCAGCCCCTCGCCAGCACGCGGGCGTACGTCGCGCGCATCGCCGAGGCGTCGAACTGGGCCGGCGGCTACGTGGCCCACCACTACACGCGCTACCTGGGCGACATCGCGGGCGGCCAGATCATCCGGCGGCTGCTGGAAAAGAACTTCGACCTCGCCGAGGCCGGCTCGCTGTTCTACCACTTCGACGCGATCGGCAGCGCGCCCGCGTTCCGGGACCGCTATCGCGCGAAGCTCGACGCCGCGCCGTGGGACGACGAAGCCCGTACCCGGGTGATCAACGAGACACTCGTGGCTTTCGAACACAACGTCGCCGTGTTCGACGAGCTGGCACTCGACCTGGACCGCTACCGGACCACCTGACGCCCGCGCGATGAGGCTGATCACACGGAGTTGACCTCCAGTTTGGTCGAGGTAGCAGGCTCTGTTTCACACGGTGCCCGGCCGGGTACGCCGTGGCCGGACGAGGTATCCACCCCGTGGACGCCAGAGCGCCCCCGGTCGCCTGGGACCCGGGTGTGCTACTAGGTTCGGTAGTAGGAACTTGTGTCGAAGACAGAAGGAGGGCCAATGGCCCGGTACAACCTGCCCGATCTCGACTACGACTACGGCGCCCTCGCGCCCCACATCTCGGGTCAGATCAACGAGCTGCACCACAGCAAGCACCACGCGACCTACGTCAAGGGCGCGAACGACACGCTCGACAAGCTCGCCGAAGCTCGTGAAGCCGGCGACTTCGGCAACATCGTCGGTCTCGAGACCACGCTGGCCTTCAACCTGGCCGGCCACGCCAACCACGTCGTCTGGTGGAAGATCCTTTCGCCGGAAGGCGGCGACAAGCCGACCGGCGAGCTGGCCGCGGCGATCGACGAGGCGTTCGGCTCCTTCGACAAGTTCAAGGCGCAGTTCACCGCCGTCTCCACCACGATCCAGGGCAACGGCTGGGGCGCGCTGTCCTGGGACCCGATCGGCAAGACGCTGATCACCCAGCAGCTGCGCGACCACCACAACAACCTGATCCTGCCGACCACGCCGATCCTGCTGGTCGACGTGTGGGAGCACGCGTTCTACCTGGACTACAAGAACGTGAAGCCGGACTACGTCAAGGCCCTGTGGAACATCTTCAACTGGGCCGAGATCAGCAAGCGCTTCGACAACGCCGTCGCCGGTGGCAACGGCCTGCTCGGCTGAGCTCGCTGCACCGATTGGTCTGAAAGCGGGGTTCTCCTTCACGGAGGACCCCGTTTTTCGTATTCGGGTTGACCTCGAGTGCACTTCAGGTGTGAGGCTGGGGGCATGGACGTCGACGCCTACCTCGCCCGCCTCGACCTCGCCCTGCCCGCGAAGGCCGACCTCGCGGCGCTGCGGCAGCTGCAGGAGCGCCACCTCGAGCGCGTGCCGTTCGAGAACCTGAGCGTGCACCTCGGTGAGCCCATCGAGCTGACCGTGGACGCGTTGTTCGACAAGATCGTGCGCCGCCGGCGCGGCGGGTTCTGCTACGAGCTCAACGGCCTCTTCGCGGCCTTCCTGCGTGAGCTCGGCTTCGACGCCGAGCTGCGCGGTGCCCAGGTCTTCGGCGATGACGGCGTGCCCGGACCGCCGCTGGACCACGCGGCCGTGGTCGTGGCACTCGAGGGCGAGAAGTGGCTCGTGGACGTCGGCTTCGGCCGCTTCAGCCGGGGTCCGCTGCGGCTGTCGGCCGTCGAGGTGCAGCGCGACCCGGACGGCGAGTTCCTGGTCCTGGACGCCCCGTTCGGCGACGTGGACGTGCTGATGGACGGCAAGCGCGAGTACCGCCTGGAGCAGCGCACGCGGCCGCTCTCGGACTTCGTGCCGATGGCGTGGTGGCAGTCGACGTCGCCCCGCTCGGGGTTCACCGGACGGCTCACGTGCTCGCGGCCGACGTCCCAGGGCCGCGTGACGCTGTCGGGCCACCGCTTGATCGAGACGGTCGACGGCGTGCGCCACGAGGTGCTGCTGACCAGCGATGACGCCGTGCGCACGGCGTACCGCGTGTACTTCGGCATGGAGCTCTCACGGCTGCCGACCCCACCAGGTGAGCACCCCTTGACGGAGGCGGCGGCCGACCCGACCATGAACCCGTCATGAGGGACGCTTTGCCCGCGCGATGAACCCGCTGAATGAACGGAGCCCCGCACCCGGGGTTCCAGGTGCGGGGCTCCGTCCGTTCCCGAACTGACTGCCGCTCCCACCACGAAGCGGACGTGTGTGAGGTTAGCCTAACCTCATACATCCCGGCAAGTCCTCTCTCGTGGAGACCCAGCTCTCACTCGTCCGGGTGGGGGCTTGAAAAACGCGAAGGGCACCTCGGCGAACCGAGATGCCCTTCGAAAACCGCAGGTCAGACGCGTTCGCGCTTGAGCACGCGCAGCCCGTTGCCGAATCGGCGCACCGGCAGGCTCACGCCGCCGCGCCGGATGAGCACCAGCGCGCAGGCCACGGCCGCGATGAGCGAGATCGCGCCGCCGATGTAGAACGGCGAGCGGCCGCCGAACGCGTCGGCCATCCAGCCCGTCATGGGACCGCCGATGGGGTTGCCACCGATGAGCACGAGCACGTAGATCCCCATCACGCGGCCGCGCATCTCGGGCGTGACCGACGTCTGCACCAGGGCGTTGGCGGTGTTGAGGAACGTGATCGTGGCGAAGCCGAGCGGGATGAGGCCGATGCCGAAGGCCAGGTACGTCGGCAGGAACGCCGTGATGAGCTCGAACAGCCCCAGCCCGGCGGCGGCGATCAGCATCGTCCGCACCCGCGGCCGGCTCTTGATCCCGCGGCGGGCCGACATCAGCGCCCCCACGAACGTGCCCACCGCGACGAGCGTGGACAGCAGACCGTAACCGTCGGCCTGGGTGTGGAAGACGTTCGCGGCGACGATCGGCAGCGAGGTGAAGTAGGTGATGCCGAACGTGCTCACGAACAGCACCAGCACCATGACCGTGACCAGGTCGGAGCGACGGAGCACGTACCGCAGGCCTTCGACGAGCTGCCCCTTCGCGCGCGGGATCGCGGGGCCGCGGAAGAGCTTGGCCGGGTTCATCAACGCGAGCCCGGTGACGACCGCGACGGTGCTCACCGCGTTGGCGAGGAACAGCCAGCCGGTGCCGACCCAGGTGATCGCGAACCCGGCGATGGCCGGGCCGACGATGCGGGCCAGGTTGAAGATCGAGGAGTTGAGCGCCACGGCGTTGGCGATCTGGTCGCGACCCACCATCTCGGCGACGAACGACTGGCGCGTCGGCACCTCGATGGCCGAGGTGATGCCGAGCATCATGCACAGCAGGTACACGTGCCAGATCTGCACGACGCCGGTCAGGTCGAGCACGCCCAGCAGCGTCGCCTGCAAGCAGTTGACGCTCTGGATGAGGATCAGCAGCCGCCGCTTGTCGACGCGGTCGGCGAGCACCCCGGCCCACAGCGACAGCAGCAGCGTGGGCGTGAACTGGAACGCCACCGCGATGCCGAGCGCCACCGGGTTGTTGCCGGAGAGCTGGAAGACCAGCCAGTCCTGGGCGATGCGCTGCATCCAGGTGCCGACGTTCGAGATGACCTGGCCGGTGAAGAAGAGCCGGTAGTTGCGCACGCGCAGTGACGAGAACATGCCCTTGCCGCGCTTGGGCTCCGCGGGTCTGTCGGGTTCGTCCGGCACGCGATCGGCGCCGTCGGGCAGGCTCATGGTCCGGGGGGACTTGGTCGCCGGCTTCGTCGCGGCGGTCGATCCGTGGGTCGTTCCGGACGTCGTGCCCGGCTTCGTCCCTGGTGGACCGGACGTGGGCGGGGCGGCCGGCGGTGGCGCCGTGTCCCGGGTAGCAATGGTTTCGGTCGTACGCTCTGCTTCGCTACCCGTGGTCGCCACCGGTGTTAGTTCCCCGCCATCCTGTCGATGATCTCAGCGGCGCGGGAGAGCACTTCGAGCTCTTCCTCGCCGAGTTCGGCCAGTTGCCGATCCAGCCACGCCTCCCGCACCGAAATGGCCTTCTGCACGTAGACCAAACCGCTGTCGGACAGCTCCACGATGGCTTGGCGCCCATCGGTCGGGTGCGGCCGACGCTCGACCAGCCCCATCTCCTCGAGCGCGGCGATCACCCTCGTCATCGAGGGCGGCTGGACGCCTTCCCTGGCGGCCAGCTGACCGGGCGTCAACGGGCCGCACTTGTGCAAGGTGGACAGCGCCGCGGTCTGCGTCAACGTCACGTCGTCGCCCACGCGCTGCGCCCGGAGCCGGCGGTTGAGCCGGACCACCGCGAGACGCAAGCGGCTCGAAAGGGAGCGCTCGTGCGTATCGCCGGACATATAGTTAGCTTACCTCACGAAAATCTCGCCAGAGGGTGAACCCGGACACCCTCCGCGATCACGCTGAGCACCTGCACAACGCAGAACGGCACCACTCGCGTGGTGCCGTTCCCGGTCGATCTTGTGCCCGCGTCAGCTCAGCGCGGCCTGCAGCGGCCCCACGGCGAAGTAGGCCACGAACGCCACCGCGATCACCCACATCAACGGGTGCACCTGGCGGGCCTTGCCCGTCGCGGCGCGGATCACGACGTAGCTCACGAAGCCGGCGCCGATGCCGTTCGCGATGGAGTAGGTGAAGGGCATGACGACGATCGTCAGGAAGGCCGGCAGGGCGATCGAGAAGTCGGTGAAGTCGATCTCCCGGACCTGGCCCATCATCAGCGCGCCCACGACCACGAGCGCAGGCGCCGCCGCCTCGACGGGCACCACCTGGTAGAGCGGCGTGAGGAACATGGCGGCGAGGAACAGCACGCCGGTGACGACGTTGGCGAGGCCGGTGCGCGCACCCTCCGCGATGCCGGAGGCGGACTCCACGAAAACGGTGTTCGAGCTGGCCGAGCCGAAGCCGCCGGCCGCACCCGCGAGGCCCTCGACGAACAGGGCGCGCCCGACGTTCGGCAGCTGCCCGTCCTTGCCGATCACGCCGGCTTCCTTGCCGAGGCCGGTCATGGTGCCCATGGCGTCGAAGAAGTCGGCGAGCACGAGCGTGAACACGAGCAGCACGACGGTGATGATCGGCAGGCGCGTCCAGGCGCCGAAGGACACGTCGCCGACCAGCGAGAGGTCGGGCGCGCCGAGGATGTTCGACGGCAGCGCCGGGTAGCCGAGGTCCCAGCCCTTGGGATTGGTGCCATTGGAGGGCCCCGCCTTCACGATCGCCTCGACGACGATCGCCAGCACGGTCGAGCCCAGCACCCCGATCAGGATCGCGCCCTTGACCTTCTTGGCCACGAGGATCGCGGTGAGCAGCAGGCCGACCACGAACACGGCCGTCGGCCAGGAGGCGACGGAGCCGTTGATGCCGAGGCCGACCGGCACGGTGGTGTGCGCGTCGTCGGGCAGGCGGCGCACGAAGCCGGCGTCGACGAGGCCGATGAGGCAGATGAACAACCCGATGCCGACCGCAATCGCCGACTTGAGTGCCGGCGGCACCGCGCGGAACACGGCCGTGCGGAAACCGGTGAGGACCAGCAGCACGATCACCACACCCTCGATCACCACCAGGCCCATCGCCTCGGGCCAGGTCATCTGCGGCGCGAGCGTGACGGCGAGCAGGCTGTTGAGGCCCAGCCCGGTGGCGATGGCGAACGGGTAGTTGGCGACGAGCCCCATGAGGATCGTCATCACGCCGGCGACCAGTGCCGTGACCGCGGCCACGGCCGGCACGGGCAGGATGTGGCCGAGCACGTCGGCGTGCGCCGAGGGTGTGCCCGCGGCGAAGCTGCCGATGATGAGCGGGTTGAGCACCACGATGTAGGCCATGGTCACGAACGTGACGACACCGCCGCGGATCTCGCGCCCGGTCGTCGAGCCCCGTTCGCTGATCTTGAAGAAACGGTCCAGAGTGGACACGCTCTCCTTCTCGCGCTGGTCGGTCATGGTCTACCCCTGTCCTGCCTGCTGCCGTGGTGCGTTGATGCCGTGGTCAGTCTTCTCATGGCCGGTGCCGTCGTGCCAGGTCCTGCGTCTCGATGTGTCCGAACGACCGGGGTAGCCTTCACCACGTGGATGAACCGATCAATCCCCCGGACGTAACGGGCTCGTTGCGGCACACGCCGGACCTGCCCAAGCGCCTGACCGACCTGACCCCGGTGGTGATCGTAGGTACCTCGCTGTGGGCGGTCGCGCTGGTGGTGCTGTTTTTCGTCACCGACGGCGTGTGGGTGTGGACGGCGTTCGCCGGCATCGTCCTGGGGTTCATCGGCTTCGGCATCATCTTCTGGCAGCGCGCGGCGGCCCGGCGGGGCTCGAAGTCGGCGCAGCGGTTGTAGTTCGCGTCAGTTCAGCAGCGTGTGCGGTGCCGGGTCGTCGAGCAGCGCCGTGATGCGGTAGCGCTCGGCCCAGCGGTCCGTGGCCCAGGCGAAGGCGCGGGCCAGGCCTTCCGAGGTGTCGGCGGCGTGGAGCCGGTTGTCCTCGTCCGACCACCACGGGACGTCGGCGGTGGTGCCGTCGACGGTCACGGTCAGCACGTCGTGCAGGAGCGGGCCGCCTGTCGGCACGGGGAAGCCGAGCTGGTCGGCGACGAGGCGGATCGCGGGCAGGTCGGCCCAGGTGACGTACTCGCCGGTGCTGGTGACCTCGTTCGGGAGCGTGCTCGCGCGCGGCAGGTCGAGCAGGTCGGCGAGGCGTTCGGGGTCTTCGGGCGCGGCGACGATCCGGCCCGCTTCGAGCGCGGACGCCGGCCACGGCACGTCCAGGACCACGGCCTTGTCGGCGTCCTGGGTGCGCGCGTCGGCCGTGCGGACGCGGGCCGGGGCGTCGAGGTCCTCGACGTCCACGGTCGAGCGCACGAGCGCGCGGTGGGCGCGCGCGGCGAGGCCGGGCGTGAGCGTGCGTCCGGGGTCGCCGAGGCGGTCGAGCAGGTCGGTCACGTCTTCGGCCGTCGTGAGGTCGAGCGTGGTCCGGACGCCGGCCGCCTGCAGCAGCTCGGTCGTGAGGCCGAGGTCGGGCACCTCGTCGTAGAGGCCCGCGAGGTCGGCGGCTTCCGGCAGCCGCCAGGAGCCGGGGGCTTCGCCGGCCAGCAGCGCGTAGCGGGCGAGCCACCACCCGGCGTGCCCCTCGGGCACGTGCAGTGCCTGCCAGGTCTCGGGGCTCTTCGCCAGCAGCCGCAGCGCGGCGGGCCACGCGTCGTCGGCGACGAGGTCGAGGTCGCGGATGGCGAGGACGGTCGTCGGTTCTGCCGAGTCCCACCACGCTTCTTCGTCCGGCAGCCCGTGGTCGGGCTCGTGCGGCTCCTCGTCGCGCACCACGGCGAAAGAGTCGAGCACGCCCACCGCTTCGAGCGTCGACTGGGGCCAGTCCTCGGCGAACTCGTCGTCGAGCACCGCGAGAGCACCGTCCTCTTCGAACACTTCCGGGTCGAAGACCTCCAGCAGCGGCGAGGCCGGCAGCACGAGCTCGTCGGCGCGGCGCCACCCGTCGTCGTCCGTGGGCAGGGCGAGCGCGCCGGCCCACTCGGGTGCGTCGTCGCCGCACTCCGCGATCAGCCGCAGGACCGCGCCCGCGAGGTTCATACCGTCCAAACCGGACCGGACGTCTTCCAGACTGCGCTCGACGGCGTAGCGCACCTGCTCGGCTTCGAGCAGCTGGCGGGCGTCGGCATGCTTGGCGCCCAGGCGTTCCAGCAACGGGTGCGCCGCGGCGGGATGCACGAGCCGCAGACCGGGAACGTCCACATCGGACAGTAGTTCGAGCAGCTCGGTGGATCCGTCGAGCAGCAGCGTGCCGCGTGCGCCGGGCAGCGTGCGCCCGTCGGACAGCGGCACGGGCAGCCCGTCGAGCTGCGTGGGCGACACGTCGTGCGCGTCCACCGCGATCGCGAGCGCCGCGTACAGCCGGTGCCACCACCCGGGTTCCCGATCGATCCCGGTGAGCACCTCCAGCACGTCCTCGACCCCGATCGCCTGCGCCGAAACGGGTTTCAGCGTGCGCGCGGCCCCCGCCGGCGCCTGGACGAGCCCGGGCACCAGGTCCGTCAGGAGCGGCGGCAGGCCAGGCACGTCGACGTCCAGCACCTTGACCTGCCGGCCCGACACTTCCTGCTTGTCCAGTGTGGACAACCAAGGTTGTGTTGCCAGCTCCAGGAAAATCTGATCCCGCAGCTGTGCGTCCACTGTGGACCTCGGGAACCCGGCCTGCGGCACCACCACGAACCGGTGCTCCTGCGGCAGCGCCTTCACCAGGCCGACGTATTTCCTCGCCGCGGCGGCCAGCGCTTCGTCCAGCGCCGCGCCCGGCAGAGCCCGTCGCCGCGACGGCTCCAACGGCACGGGTGCGATCAACCTCGCCGGCAACGACAACGCCTCATCCGTCGGCGTCGGCGCGTGCAACACGTCCTCGTCAAGTGGCTGCGGTACACCGTTCCCGTCGATCGGCACGGCCCAACCCTCGTGCGTCAACCACCGCCGGCTCTCCTGCGGTCCGGCGATCTCGACCTGGTCGGTGCCCGTTCGAGTCCACACGCGACCGTCCACATCGACCTCGGCCAGCCACGGCAAGGCCAGCAGCAGGTCGGACACTTCTTCCTTCAGCGCGTCGAGCAGCGCCTTTCCGCTCTCCGGCTCCCGCAACGGCAGCCGCACCTCGGTGTCGAACCCCTCCGGCGGTTTTTCGGGCGACGGCCACGGCAGCCGCAGCACCGGCACGTCCCCGTCCCGCCCGGCCGCCTCCCGCGTCCGCCGGGCGGAGAACTCCACACCGCCGTCTCTCGAAACCACCCGCGGCTCGTCGGACACGGTCAACACCGCGGCAAACCCGACCCCGAACCGCCCCACCGTGCCCAGCTCCTTCGCCGACGCCCGCAACGACGCCAGCGACTCCACCCCGCGCACGTCCAGGGGCGCACCGGTGTTGGCGAACCTCAGCTCACCGTCCACAACGGACACCTTCACCCGGCCACGCTCGCCGGCCGCCAACGCCGCGTCCGCCGCGTTCTGCGCCAGCTCCACGAAGAGCCGGTCCCGGTACGCCCCGACCCTCAGGTCCCGCTCGGCGTTGGTGTCCTCGGTGAACCGCGTGGGCGAGTCCCGCCACGCGCGCAGCATGGCCTCCCGCAGGCGCTCCGTGCCGAACGGATCCGCCTGCAACCCCGAGCCCTCAGTCACTGGGGGTTGTCACCGGTTTCGGTCCTGGTGGCGGTGACGTTGGTGTGGGTTTCGGTGGTGCCGGCTTCGGTGGCGGGCTCGGTCGCTTCGGCGGAATCGCCGGCGGCGTCCTCGAAGGCCTCCGCAGCCGACTCCTCGACGGTCGTCGCCTCGGAGACCGCCGCCTCCGCGACTGCTTCGCCCGCGGAAACGGACTCGGCGGCACGTTCGGCAGGCGCAGTGGCGTCGGCACCCGGCTCGGCGGGTGCGATGGACTCGGGAGCCGAGGTCGCGGCCGCCGAGCCATCGATGGCGTCCTGCGCCGGGGCAGCTTCGGTCTCGGCGGCGTGCTCCGCGATCTCGACGGCGGCCACGGACCCAGCGGCAGCTTCTTCCGCAGGCGCCACAGCGGTCTCGGCGACCGCCTCACCGGCCGCGGCCGGCTCAGCAGAGGCGGGCGCTTCGGGAGCCGAGGTCTCCGCGACCGACTCACCAACCGCAGGCACCTCGGGAGCCGAGGCCTGCGCGACCGAGCCGGCAGCCCCAGGCGCCTCATCAGCCGAAGCCACGGCGGTCCCGACGGCCTCGGCGGCAGCCTCCGTCGACAACGTCTCAGCGGCCGGCGCCTCGCTCACCGAAAGGGCCGCCGGAGAAGCGACCTCAGCCGCAGCGACCTCAGCGGCGGTTTCGGGCTCCGTGGTGCCAGCGGTGGCGACTTCCTCCGCCGCAGCGGTCGAAGCAGCGTCCGAAGCGGCGGAATCCGAGGCAACCTCACCCTCAGCCGCGGAATCAGCACCAGCCGAAACGAACTCGATCAGCGAATCGTCGTAAACCAGTTCCGCCACCGGGATCGAGGACGTGACTTCGACCTCCACCTCGGAGTGCGCGCCGCACCCGTACTCGACGTCAACCGCGTGGCCGTCGGCCGGGGCGATGTCGTTGGTGCAGACCCCGAAGGCCCCGCGCAGCGAACCCGCGAGCGGCACGAAGAACCCACACGTCCCACAGGTGGCCGGGGCGCTGCGGGCCATGTCCGAGCGCGGGCCGAACTCTCCGCCGTGCCAGCGGGTGGCGGCGTCCTGGCGGCCGTAGCGGGACAGGACGTGGACGCGGCCCAGCCCGACTTCGTGGGCGACCTCTTCGACGGCCGGGTCGTCGGACTGCAGGTACGCGGGCGCGAGGCGCGGGTCGTTCTTGTCGGTGGGGAAGATGTCGCCCACGCCGAGGTCGCCGGCGCGCACGCGCTGTTCCCAGGGGACCCAGGTGGGCGCCACGAGGGAGTCCGGGCCGGGCAGGAGCTCCAGCTCGCTCACGGTCACGGGCTCGTCGACCCCGGCGACGGCGAGTGTCACGGCCCAGCGCCAGCCTCGGTAGCCGGGCACCGACGCTTCGAACAGGTGAGTCGCCGAGACGGCGTCCTCGGAGTTCACGCCGACGTGCTCGCCGACCTGCTCGGCCGGGGCGTCCGCCACCAGGGCATCTCGCGCGACGTCCGAGGCGTCCGCGAGCTTACGCTGGATAGAGCCGTCGTCCAGGGTCAACAGCAACGTCATACCCGTGATTGTGCCCCATGGGCCCTCACCTCCCGTGCCAGGATCTTCTTCATGCACCTCGCCAAGAAACTCTGGGTCTGGTCGCTCGCAGCGGGCGCGCTGCTTGGCTGTACGCCAGGTACCCAGGCGGCGCCTCCTCGGACCGAAGACCTATCAGTGCAAGTTCTCGGTACGTTGCCGCACGACACGTCGGCCTTCACCGAGGGTCTCGAGTTCGCGGGCCCCACGCTCTACGAGAGCCGCGGCATTGAAGGCGAATCAGCGCTCACCGCGGGTCCCGCCGGTAAGGCGCCGACCGCACGGGTGGCATTGCCCTCGCCGCTGTTCGCCGAGGGCGTGACAGTCCTGGGCCCGAAACTGTGGCAGCTCACCTGGCAGAACGGCATCGCGATCGAACGCGACAGCAAAACCCTCGCCGAGTTGCGCCGCGTGCGGTTCGAAGGTGAGGGGTGGGGCCTGTGCCACCAGCCCAGCGGACGCCTGGTCATGAGCAACGGCACCGCCACTCTCACGTTCCGTGACCCGCGGACGTTCGCGGTCACGGGCAGTCTCGACGTCGGTGTGGACCAGCTCAACGAGCTCGAGTGCGTCGGTGACACAGTGTATGCGAACGTGTGGCAAACCGGCACCATCCTGCGGATCAACGCCCGAAACGGGGCCGTCACCGGCCGCATCGACGCCTCCCACCTGCGCACCCCCACCGGCCCCGACGACGTGCTCAACGGCATCGCCGCCATTCCAGGCACGGACGAATTCCTCCTCACCGGCAAGCTCTGGCCGTCGATGTTCCGGGTGAAGTTCGTCCCCACGGAGAAGCCAGGGACACAAACCGGCACGTGAGCGGGCACGGCGGCACCCGGATGGGGCAGGATGAACACGTGGCACTCTTCGGTTCGCAGTCCGAACCCGACGGCACCTTCTCAGGCCGGTCGGGCAAGGGTCGCGGCCGGAAGTCCAAGCGCAAGTGGACGCCGGAGCCCAGCGCCGCCCAGGCCCGTTCGTGGCGCGACTCGCCGCCGCGCGCCACCCGCGTCGACCCCGCCGCGCACCCGGCCGAGCCCCCGACCAGGCACGTCGCGCCGGAACCGGCCACCCGGCGCGAACCGCCGCAGCCACCGCGCGCGCGGCCCGAGCGATACGAACCCCGGCCGGAACCCGCCGCCAACCACGGCCGAAGCCCGTTCTACGACACCCCGACGCCCGACGAGGCTCCCACCGGCGCTGTACCGCTGGGCCACCGGGCGCCCCCGCCGCGTGGTGCCCGGCCGTACCCGGCGCAGGAGCACCGCACCGAACCCGTGCGCCCGAGGCAAGACCCACGACACGACCCGAGGCACGATTCCCGGCACGACCCGCGCCACGACCGCCCCGGCAGCGACGAGTACGAGCACTACGACACCGGCGGCTACGCGGGCGAGCCCCGCGTCGGTCCCGAGCGCGACGAAGAACTGCGCACCACGGCCGTACCCGGCGCCGGCTCGATCCCGAAGCTGCCGAAGAAGATCACCGTCACGCGCGTCGCCGCGTTGCGCAGCCGGCAGCTGAGCGGCCAGGCCATCGGCATGTTCCAGCGCGCCACCAAGGCCGACGGTGCGGACAAGTCCGGCCTCACGTCGCTGATGTACGCGGTGATGCTCAACTACGCCAGCGACGCCGCCATGGCCATCGCGCTGGCCAACACGCTCTTCTTCGCCGCAACCAGCGGCGAAAGCAAGGGCAAAGTGGCGCTGTACCTGCTGATCACCATCGCGCCGTTCGCACTGGTCGCGCCCGTGATCGGCCCGGCGCTGGACAAGATCCAGCGCGGCCGCCGGCTCGCGATGTGCGTGGCTTCGATCGGCCAGGGCCTGATGGCCGTGGTGATGGCGCTGCACTTCGACGACTGGCTGCTCTACCCCGCCGCGCTCGGGATGATGGTGCTGTCGAAGTCGTTCACCGTGCTCAAGGCCGCCATCACGCCGCGGGTGGTGCCCCCGGAGATCACCCTGTCGAAGACCAACGCGCGGCTCACGATCTTCGGTCTCATCGCCGCCGGCGTGTTCGGCGGCCTGGCCAGCGGCGTCAACGCGATCAGCGGCTCGGCCGGCGCGCTGTGGTTCACGGCGTTGATCTGCGTGGCCGCGGCCGTGCAGTCGATGCGGATCCCGTCGTGGGTCGAGGTGACCGAGGGCGAGGTGCCCACGTCGCTGTCGGCGCGGCCCGAACCGAAGCGGAAGAAGCAGCGCCAGCCGATGGGCCGCCACATCGTGGTCGCCTTGTGGGGCAACGGATCCGTGCGCGTGCTCACCGGCTTCCTCATGATGTTCGCCGCGTTCGCGGTGAAGGCGCAGACCGAGGGCCAGGGCCACAGCCCGTTCATGCAGCTGCTGCTGCTCGGCGTCATCGGCGCCGCGGCCGGAGCCGGTGGGTTCGTCGGCAACGCGTTGGGCTCACGCCTGCAGTTCGGCTCGCCGGACCAGGTGATCCTGGCGTGCGTGGCCGCGTGCACCGGTGTGACGTTGATCGCCACGCTGCTGCCCGGCCTCGCGACGGCCGCGGTCGTCGGCCTCGTCGGCGCCACCGCGAGCGCGCTCGCGAAGATCAGCCTCGACGCCGTGATCCAGGAGGACCTGCCCGAGCAGTCGCGCGCGTCGGCGTTCGGGCGGTCGGAAACGGTGCTGCAGCTCGCCTGGTGCATCGGTGGTGCCGTGGGCCTGCTGCTGCCGCCGACGTACTGGATCGGCTTCCTCGTGGTCACGGCGCTGCTCGGCATCGGGCTCGCGCAGACCTACCTCGTGCGCCGCGGCGGCTCGCTCGTGCCGGGGCTGGGTGGAAACCGGCCACTGAGGCCCGAACCGACCGGCAGCTTCCCCGCGCAGGGCCTGCCCCGGGAGCGCCGGTAACCTGGCGCCCATGCGACGTTCCCTGGTGGTGGCCGCGCTGGCGGCCGGTGGTCTCGTTGTGGCCGGCTGTGCGGCGCCCGGACCGGCCGAGGTGACGTTCTACGGCGACGGGCACACGGTCAACGTGGAGCCCATCGGCAACTGCAATCTGAGCAACGGCGTCTGCTCCGCCAACCCGGGTGCTGCGGGCACGCTGAAGATGCGCCCTGGCCGTTCGGTGCAGATCTCCGTGCCGAAGGAGATCGCGGAGGGGCCGTGGAAGGTCACGGCTCAGTTCGTCAACGGCAAGGGCGAGCCCCAGCCGTTGAAGGAAGACATCATCACCAGCGGCGACCAGTACGCCTACACCGTCACGCCGCCCACCAAGGACGACCAGGTCGTGGTGGTGGAGATCGCGCAGGCCACGGTGATCAGCCGCACCGGCAACCCCGACGACGCCGAGCCGATCACGTCGGCGCTGTGGTCGCTTCAGGTCAAGCCGGCCTGACGCGGTGAAGGGCCTCTCGCGAAAGCCCTTCACCCGTCCAGGAGATCAGGGATCGATGTCCCGGGCGACCGCGCGCATGATCTCCGCGATCTGCTTGGTGTTCTTGCGGTCCGGGTAGCGGTTGCGGCGCAAGTCGGGCTGCACCTTCAGCTCGAGGAGCTTGATCATGTCCTCGATCAGGCCGTGCAGCTCCTCGGCGGGACGCCGGCGCGCCTCGGCGACGGACGGCGGCGGGTCCAGCAGCCGGACGGAGAGCGCCTGCGGCCCGCGACGGCCGTCGGCGACGCCGAACTCCAGCCGCTGCCCCGCCTTGAGCCCCTCGACGCCCTGCGGCAGCGCGGCCTTGCGGATGTAGACGTCGGCTCCGCCGTCCTGCGTGACGAACCCGAACCCCTTCTCCGCGTCGTACCACTTGACCTTGCCGGTCGGCACTTCCCTCACCAGTCCTTCTGCTGTGCTGCTCACGACGAACGCGCCCGGGGCGTACCCAGGGCGCGCGTCTGCTTAGCCTATCTCGCCACATGCCCTGGGGAGAAGCGGATACGGCCGATACGCTCAGCGTCATGGAGAACGCAGCGAAGCAGACCGGCGTGAGCACGACCGGCAAGCCGATCCTGATGCGGCTCGGGATCGGGCTGTTCGCCATCGGCCTGCTCGCCGTGCTGGCCGTGTTCATCATGTTCGCCGCCGGGCTGGAGAACCTGCCCGTGTGGCTCAGCGCGGTCGCCGGTGTGGTGACGCCGCTGGGCTTGCTGCTCGGCCTGATCGCACTGGTCCGCGAGGCGCGCGCCGGCAAGCACGGCTGAGGGTTCAGAACCGTTTTCAGAACCGTTCAGAACGCTTTCGCGAACCACTCCGGGAACTGCGTCAGCGAGCCGAACACCACGTCGGCACCCTCGGCGAGCAGTTCTTCCCGCGTGCACGGGCCCGTGCTGACCCCGACCGCGAGTGCGCCGGCCGCGCGGGCTCCCCGCACGTCGCCGAGGTGATCTCCGACATACGCCCGGGCGTCGTGCTCTTTCAGCGCCACTGCTTTCCGCGTGGACCACAGCTCGCCCACGAGGTCGTCGACCTCCAAGCCGAGCGCCTCGACGTGCAGGCGCGCGTTGGGCCCGTACTTGCCGGTGACCACGAGCGTGCGCCCGCCCGCCGCGCGCACGGCCTTCAGCGCCTCCGCCGCGCCGGGCAGTGCGACCGTGATCGGCACGACCACGTCGGGGTAGAGCGCGCGGAACCTCTCCACGAGGCCGGGGATGCGTTCCTCGGGTGCCTCGAAGCCGCGCAGGATGTCGTCGAGCGGCGGGCCGAGGTTGGCCGCGAAGTGCTCGCCGTCGAGCGGCAGGCCGGATTCCACGGCCAGCGCGTTCATCGCCGCGACCATGCCCGGCCGCGGGTCGATCAGCGTCATGTCCAGGTCGAAGCCCACGGTGATGCCCACGCCGGTCACCGTAGCGGCTGTACAGCCGATCGTGTTCGGTAAATCTTCTTGACACAGCTTCCAGCTGTGTCAAGCTGACGGTGTGACGAGCTTCACCGAGCGCACCAAGGCTTCGCTGCGCGAAGCGCTGCTCGACGCGGCTGCGGACCTGCTCCCCGACCGCGGTCACCGGGCGCTGCGCATGGCCGACGTCGCAGCGCGCGCCGGCGTGAGCAGGCAAACCGTCTACAACGAGTTCGGCAACAAGGCGGCGCTCACGCAGGCCGTCGCGCTGCGCACGGCGGCGGAGTTCCTCGACGGCATCCGCCGCCGCTTCGAAAACGCCGAGGGGCTGATCGCCGGCATCCACGGCGCCGTCGTCTACACCATCGACCACGCCCGCGAGAACCGGCTCGTCGCCGCCGCGCTCGGCACGGAGGCGGGCGAGGACCTGCTCCCCCTGCTCACGACCAGGGGCGAGCCCATCCTCACGGCCGCCGCCGACGTGGCGGCGCAGGAGTACCGCTCGCTGGAGCCCCGGCTGTCGCAGGAGTCCGCCGCACTGCTGGCGGAAACGGTCGTGCGGCTGTCACTGAGCCACCTGGTGCTGCCCACGCACTCGGCGACGGTGGCGGCTGACGCCGTGGTGACCGTGCTGGCACCGGCGATCGACACGTTCGTCCACATCGGAGTGACACGAAAGGGCCGGCCATGACCGAAACGCTCCCGGAACTGCGCAGCGGGTTTTCCTCACTGCGCAAGGGCGGGCTCAACTGGGACTCGTTCCCGCTGCGCCTGTTCGTGAAGGGCAACAAGAAGTTCTGGAACCCCGCCGACCTCGATTTTTCGGCCGAACGCGAGGGCTGGGAAAGCCTCACCCCCGAGCAGCAGCGCTCCACGACGTACCTCGTGGCGCAGTTCATCGCCGGCGAAGAGGCCGTGACCGAGGACATCCAGCCCTTCATGCGCGCGATGTCCGCCACCGGCCGTTTCGGCGACGAGATGTACCTGACACAGTTCTGCTTCGAGGAGGCCAAGCATGTCGAGGTCTTCCGCCGCTGGATGGACGCCGTCGGCCTCGATGACGACCTGCACCCGTACGTCGCCGAGAATCCCTACTACCGCAAGCTTTTCTACGAGGAGCTGCCGCAGTCGCTGCGCGCGCTCTCGGATGACCCCAGCCCGCTCAACCAGATCCGCGCGAGTGTCACGTACAACCACGTGATCGAGGGCAGCCTGGCGCTGACGGGCTACTACTCGTGGCAGCTGATCTGCACCCAGAACCAGATCCTGCCCGGCATGCAGGACCTCGTCCGCCACATCGGCGACGACGAACGCCGCCACATGGCGTGGGGCACCTTCACCTGCCGCCGCCACGTCGCCGCCGACGACTCCCTGTGGGACGCGGTGCAGCAGCGCATGGGCGAGCTGCTGCCCCACGCGCTCGGCATGATCCAGTGGGTGCAGGACCAGTTCGAGGAAGTCCCGTTCGACAACGATCCGGAAGAACTGCTGCAGTACGCGGCCGACCGCGCCCAGCGCCGCCTCGGCGCCATCGAGTCGGCCCGCGGGACGCCCGTGGAGCAGATCGACCTGGACTACTCGCCGGAGCAGCTGGAGGACACCTTCGGCGAAGAGGACGAGAAGGCACTGGCGGAAGCCGCGGCGGCGGCTTCCTGACAGGGCTGCGCTGTTTTCGGCTGGTGCGCCAGTTCGTGCTTCGGGACTTCGTGGCTTCTGAACTCCGTGGCTTCGGGACTCCGTGGCTTCGGGACTTCGTGGCGCACCAGCCGACTCCGGCCAGGTGGCAAGTTCCAGCACAGCGGCAAGACGCGCGCCGGGTTCGGCCAGGAACCCCAAACGCCGGCAACTCGACCCGTTGTCTGGCAACAGGACACACCGACCGGCAAGCGCCGACCACTGGCAAGTCACTATCGGCCACGTCCGGCGGAACTGCCCGGCGTCCCGGCGAACGGGCCGTCCCCGACCCCCTCGGGGACGGCCCACCACGTCACTTCCAGATCACCCCACGCCAGATGTCCCCATAGGACATCCCCACAGCAACACCCCGCGAGTTGACCAGCAGGGCGTCCGCGGAAGTGTGCCCCGGCAACGGTTCCAGGCGCGTCCGGGTGCCGTCCGGGGCCCACTTCGCGCCGACGGACTCGGCCTGCCCCACGATGGTGCCGGAGCGGTTGATGGCGTGGGCCGTCGCGTTGCGGGTGTTGCTCGGGAGGTACGTCGGGCGGCCCGCGCGATCCCACCGCGTCGCGTAGCTGCCGCCGAAGTCGGGGTCGACGAGCCCCACGACGGTGCCGTTGTCTGCGATCCCCATCGCTTCCCCGAAGCTGGGCGCCTCGGTCCCGCCCAGCGTCACCACGCGACCCGAGGGGTCCCATCGCTTGGCCGTGGAGTTGTGGTTGACCGGTTCCGTCGTCGAGCCGATGATCGCGCCGGTGGCGGAGATCCCGGTGACCCGGCCGTATTCGTCGTCCGGTGTGAGGTCGGTGATCCGGCCGCGCTCGTCCCAGCGCACGATGTGCGTGTGGCCGGCCGCGTCCTGGGCGGTGCCGGCGACGACGCGACCGTCGGGCGTGATCTTGTTCGCGACCGAGGAGCCGCCACCGGGCAGGCCGGGCAGCTCGCGGACGCGCCCATCGCGTTCCCACAGCACGGGGTGCGACGCGGTGCCGTCGTAGTAGGAACCGGCGATGCGGCCGGTGTCGCTGATCGCTCTCGCCGCGCTGTCCGTGCCCGGTGCGGTCAACGCCGTGACGCTGCCGTCGGCGGCCCAGCGCACGGCGCGCTGTGCGCCTAGCGCGTCGTCGGCGACGCCCACGGCCACGTCGGCCCGGTTCACGGCGGCGGCTTGCCCCAGCGCACCCCCGAGTGTCGGCAGCGCGACGGCCTCGCCCGAGGCGGACCACTTCATGGGGTGGTACAGGATCCGCACGTCACGCGGGTAGGACTCACCCACTACGGTGCCGCGGTCGTTCACCGCCTCGACCCCGGTGTAGGTGTCGCCGGCACGGGGCGCAAGCTCGATCGGCCCGGCCGCGGCCATCGCCGCCGGCGCGAGCACGAGCATCGACACGGCCGCGACCCCGGCGGCGAACGCTCTTCGGCTGACCTTCACGATGTTCCCCCTTCGTCGGTCTCCGAGGGGGAACACGCGCGACCCGCTGGCCCGGTTGCCCGCCCTAGGCGTGTTTCGCCGAGGCGGCGGCTTCGAGGCCCAGCAGCGTCACGGACTGCTCGCGCATCTCGACCTTGCGCACCTTGCCCGTGACGGTCATCGGGAACCCGTCGACGATGTGCACGTACCGCGGGATCTTGTAGTGCGCCAGCTTGCCCTGCGCGAACTCGCGCACGGCTTCCGCGGTGAGCGGCTGCGCGCCTTCGCGCATCTGGATCCAGGCCATGAGCTCTTCGCCGTACTTGACGTCGGGCACGCCGATGACCTGCGCGTCGAGCACGTCCGGGTGCGTGTAGAGGAACTCCTCGATCTCGCGCGGGTACACGTTCTCGCCGCCGCGGATCACCATGTCCTTGATGCGGCCGGTGATGTTGAGGTAGCCGTCGTCGTCCATCACGGCGAGGTCGCCGGTGTGCATCCAGCGCGCGGCGTCGATCGCCTCGGCCGTCTTGTCGGGCTGTTCCCAGTAGCCGAGCATCACGGAGTAGCCGCGTGTGCAGAGCTCACCGGGCACCCCGCGCGGCACGGTGAGACCGGTCTCGGGATCGACCACTTTGGACTCGAGGTGCGGGCCCACGCGCCCGACCGTGGACACGCGGCGCTCCACCGAGTCGTCCGCACGCGTCTGCGTGGAGACCGGCGAGGTTTCCGTCATGCCGTAGCAGATCGACACCTCCGTCATGCCCATCCGGTCTATCACCTGCTTCATCACCTCCACCGGACACGGCGACCCCGCCATGATGCCGGTCCGCAGCGACGACAGGCCGAACTCACCGAAGTCCGGGTGGTTGAGCTCCGCGATGAACATCGTGGGCACGCCGTACAACGAGGTGCACCGCTCCGCTTCGACGGCTTCCAGCGTCGCCCGCGGGTCGAACGCCGGCGCCGGGATGACCATGCACGCGCCGTGGCTGGTGCACGCGAGGTTGCCCATCACCATGCCGAAGCAGTGGTAGAAGGGCACCGGGATGCACACGCGGTCTTCTTCGCTGTAATTGCAGAGCTCGCCGACGAAGTAGCCGTTGTTGAGGATGTTGTGGTGGCTCAGCGTGGCGCCCTTGGGGAAGCCGGTGGTGCCGGAGGTGTACTGGATGTTGATGGGGTCGTCGGCGGACAGGTTCTTCTGGAGCCGGGCCAGGTTTTCCGGATCGCCACCCGCACCCCTGGCCATGAGGTCCGTCCACGCCTCGGTGCCGAGCAGCACCACGAACTCGAGCGCCTCGCAGTTCGGCCGGACCTGCTCCACCATCGCCGCGTAGTCCGACGTCTTGAACTTGTCCGCCGCGACGAGCATCCGCACGCCCGCCTGGTTCAGCACGTACTCGAGCTCGTGCGACCGGTACGCGGGGTTGATGTTGACCAGGATCGCCCCGATCTTGGCCGTCGCGTACTGCAGGAGCGTCCACTCCGCACGGTTCGGCGACCAGATCCCCACCCGGTCACCCTTGCCGATGCCGGTGGCCACGAGCCCGTGCGCGAGCTGGTCGACGTCGCGCTTGAGCTCGGCGTACGACCACCTCGTGCCCGCCGCGCGGTCGACCATCGCATCCCGTTGCGGGAAGGCCGCCACCGTGCGGTCCAGGTTGTCCCCGATGGTGTCACCCAGCAGGGGGACCTCGGACGTCCCGGAGGCATAGCTGGGCAAAGCGGGCGCGTCAGGCATGGTTTGCCTCCCGTGGGTCTTCGTCGACACCCGCGAGTCTAGGAACCCCGCGGGCCGACGACCACCCAGCCTTTTCGCTACGCTCGGTGCGGGTTCTTTTCACGAGGGGTTGGGGTTGCGCCGTGCCGGAGGAGTTCTCCCTGAACTTGACCGAAGTCGACGTCGCTGTCCGCCGCAGCGGCCTGCCGGCCTCGTGGCACCCCTTCGAAATCCGCAGCCCGGGTCTGACGCTCTCCGAGAACCGCCGCTTGTCGGACGAGGCCTGGGCCGCGCTGCGCTCCCGGGGCTTGGCCGCCGGCGACAAGCTGGACCACGACGTGCTGGCCACCTTGCAGGCCTGGACGCGGCCCGAGGTGCTGATCATCGTGCGCGCGGCGGAGCTCCCGTCGGCGACGGTGCTCTATCGGGCTTGCATCGGGGAGGGGCTGGGGGTGTTCTCGTCTTCTGAGGCTTCCGGGATCCGCTTCCAGCAGACCCGGCCGGATCGGCTGGTGGAGACGGTGTTGAGCATGTTCCCGGCTTATCCGCCGCTGCCGGTGGCGCCGGTGTCCCTCACGCAGGCGCCGGCTCGGCATTCTTCCGCCGCGTCGGATGATTCGGACTTTTCGGACCAGGACTTCACCTCGGCTCCTTCTCGGCGGGATCGGGATGCACTGGGGGCTTACTCTCAGTGGCCGTTGCATCGACACGGGACAGTGGAGCTGTCGTTGCGTCCTCGGCACGGCGTGCTGCGTCCGGTGTCGACGGCCACGTTCGTGGACACGGATGGGGGGCGGTATGTCACGTTCTCGGAGCCGCTGCGGGATGGCGGGTTTCGGTTGCGGTTCGTGCCGTCGGACGGGTCTCACCTGCGGAGGTGGCTGTTCGAGGCGATTGAGGAAGGGCTTCGCTGAGTCGCTGGTGTCCACCAATCCCGGCATCTTCTCGCGGGCGCCACACGTCTACCCGTAGTGTTCACGGCGTGACTGGACCGACTCGTGGCCTCTTCTCACTCGCCTGTCTCGCTGCTCTCACCCTCACCTTGACCGCTCGCGATGGCTAGGTAGGTGGTAGTGCCGCCCCCGCATGCACGTCCTGGGCTGCACCGACCAGCTCGTCCGCCGTTCAACCGGACACCCCACTGGCGGGCCTGAGCGCTTGCAAACTGCTTGACCAGGCACTTGCCGGGCAGGGCTACCCACCCGCGAGTCAATCGGTCGCTGACACGGAGCACGCGTGCGCGAAGGCCCAAACAGGCAACGTCCGCGACCGACGAACGATCCTCGAGCTGGAGCCGACAGATCAAACTGGCATCTGCGCGTGTCGGCCTCGGTGGCGCCCGGAACCACGGACGCGGCGCGCACCAGGGCCGAGGAGGTTGCCGAGGCGATCGAACTCCTGCTCCCCGAGAACACCTGACGATCCAGGCCTCCAGATCAATCGGGCAACCCTTGTTGACGCGATCCGCTCGACCACAGCAGATTCGCATCCGACGATCACCACCCATAGTGTTTGCGAGGTGAAAGGACTGATCCGTCGCTTCATGACCGTCGTGGGCCTCGCCGCACTAGCCTGCGCTCTGACTGCCTGTGACGCCTCGGTGGAAGGCGCGCCCGCGCCGGTGAGCCGGTCAGGCTCTGCGTCGAGCAACGCACCGAGTAGGCAATCGGAGACCCCACTGGCGGGGATGAGCCCGTGCAAGACGCTGGACCAGGCACTCGCCGGCCAGGGGTTCCCGCTTTCGACGCCGTCTACCGCCGATCTGGAGCACGCCTGCGATACCCAAAAAGCAGGCGTCGGCGTTTTCAGCCTGGGCCTGCAGGACGGGCAGGCCTACGACACAAGCGTCGCCGATCCCGCGAAGGCCAGTCCCGGCAGCGTCCGCGACCGACGAGCGATCCTCGAACGAGAGCCCACCCAGCAAACCGGCGTCTGCGCGGTCTCCATCGAGGTCAAGCCGAAATCACGAGCAACGATCGCCGTATCGTCCTCCCGGGGGACCACCGACGAAGCATGTACCAAGGCCAGGGCTCTCGCCTCAGCAGTCGAACTGCTCCTGCCCAAGGCCACATGATGCTCCGAACCTCCACTTGGACCGATCCGACGACCTTGATGTCCCGACTGCGCTCGTCCACAACAGGGTTCCGAGGCAGGCTGGCGCCCGACGATCACCCACCCATAGTGTTCGCGGGTGCCCGGACCGATCCGTGGATCGACAGCCAGGTTTTCCCGCTTCGACACCGTCGGTTGCCGATCTGGAGCACGCGTGCGACACCAAGAAAGCCGCCTACGGAGACATCAGGCTCAACCCGCAAGACGAACACATTTACGACTCCGACCTGATCAATCCGGTTTCGACGCAGACCGGCACTGTCGGCTACCGAGGCGCCATCCTTGAGCTGCAGACCAACCGGCAGGCCGGCGCATGCGCCGTAAGCATCGAGGTCAAGCCCAAATCTCGAGCGATCGTGCTCGCCGTTCTCTCCTCCGCCGGATCTGACGGAGGCCTGCACTGAGGCACGCAAGGTCGCAGAAGCCGTGGAGCTCCTGCTCCCGAGAGCCGGCTGAACGGCACCGAATCTTCGAGCAGCCCCATCTCGACCACGACGTTCCTTGGCCACAGGCTCGCGTCCGACGATCACCTACCCGTAGTGTTCACGAGGTGACCGGACCGATCCGCGGCTTCGCGACCTTCGTCGGCCTCGCCGCAATCGCTTGCACCCTGACAGCATGCGACGGCTCAGTAAGCGGCAAGCCGAGCCCGAAGACCTCGCAACCTTCGTCGCCGACCACCTCCGCAGGCCAGACCGACACTCCCCTCGAAGGGGTCAGTGCCTGCACAACCCTCGACAAGGCACTGACGGGGAAAGGGTTCCCACCTGGGCAGCCATCCGCCGCCGACCCGCAGCACGGATGTTTGTCGACGAAGCCCCAGTTCGGCAGCGCGGGCCTGGACCTGCAAGACGGCCGAAACTATAAGGACGCGGTGTACGACGCGAGCAAGACCAGCACTGGCCACGTCGGCAACCGTGATGCCGTGCTCGAACGCGACCTCCAGGGCGCCGAGGGATGCGCGGTGTACATGGAGGTCAAGCCGAATTCGCGGGCAACCCTCACGATGGCGATGTACCGATCCACCACAGACGAGGCCTGCAAGCAGGTCAGTGCTCTCGCCGAAGCCGTCGACCCGTTGCTTCCCCCGAACGGCTGATCAAGAGGCAAGATTCGTAGGCGCCTGACACAGATCTTCGATCGCTCTAGGATTGGGGAGCAGGTACGCGGGACGAGGGGGAGAGTGGCGGACGTGGCGAGCGGCTCACACTTCGACGGGCCTCCGGTCGACGGGCCCACCGGAGGGTCAGGACTGCCGAGCCCTGGCAGCCTCCTCAGCAACCCCCTGGACACTGCAGGTGTGCAACGCCTCAACGAGGGTGCGCAGGAGTTCAAGAAGCTGGCGCAAAGCGGCGGGTTCTCCATCAGCGACGAGGGCTTTCAGGCCTACGAAAAGGTGTGCAATCAAGTCCTGAACGGCTACAGCGAGATGCTGGGTGAGGCCAAGCAACTTGCGCAGCAAGCCAAGATGGGCGGCAGTGATTACGCCATGAAGGTCGCCGCGTTCAACGCTCAAGTCGCCGATGGCACACCCGACGCCCTGATCCCCAACTTGACCCTGCTCCAGCAAGGTTTCGAGCAAATCCTCGATGCTTTGTCCATCGCGCGCGACAACTACTACAAAACCGAGGACGAGCACCGCCAGACGTTCTCCAAGGGTTTGGAGGCAGGGTCGTGACCGGAGAGCACGTCGCACACCGCCAGTACGAAGCCGACTACTACAGCCAGACTCACGCAGATCTATCGAAGAAGGCTGCGCCCGCCCGTTTCGGCGCCGAAGACCAGCAGAACATCCGCGACTCGGTTGATCAGCGAACCGGGCAAGCGGCGTCGAAATATTCGGTTACGCAGGGCGAGCAACTACTGCAAGGCCAGACGACACGCGGGGACGCTCCTGCTCCCGATGCCAACTACGCCGCGCACGACCACCAAGAGCTGTACGACATGGTTCACACCAACATGGACAGCACGGAGATCGATGCCAAAGGGCGAGTGGCCAACAAACTGGGCAACTGGCTGGCGGATGTCACCGATTCGCTGAACGCCGCGACCACCAACAGCAGCGCCGTTTGGCAAGGCGCCGGAGCGAGCAAGGCGCACGACTTCTTTCAAAAGACCGCGGCGTACACAGCCCAAACCGCCAACGCGGCGCAACTCAGCTCGAATCGTTATTCGCAGCAGGCGGCCGCCGCTGATCACGCCCAAAGAAACATGCCGGAGCCGGTCAAGTTCGACCAGCAGGCCGAGATGCAGAAGGCGACGCAGCAGTTGAGCGTCGCGGACCCCGCGGCCGCCGTGCAGACGATGAACGCGATCGCGGCCAAGCAGCAGCAGGCGGACGCGGCGCACCAGCAGGCCGTGCAGGTCATGCAGGGGCTCGACAGCACGTACCACGAGACGGCCTCGACGCAGCCGGCCTACTCCCCGCCTCCGCAGCTTGGGGGTGGCGACGACAGCACCCACACCAGCAGCGCGCAGTCCGGCACCGGACTCGGGAACTCGGCGGCGCTCAACACCGGCGGGGGCAGCTTCGGCGCACCCGGTGGCGGCGCGCCCGGGGGTGGCCCCGGTGGCGGTCCCGGTGGTGGGGCGGCAGGTTTCAACGGCAACGCGTTCACTCCGGGCGCAGGCTCCAGCACCGGCGCCGGATCCTTCGGCGGGCCTGGCGGCGCCGGTGGCGCCGGCTTCCGACCGCCCGCGGGTGGCGGGGGCTTCGGGCGGCTGTCCCCGGACGCGTTGGCGTTCGGTGGGGGCGGGCCGGGCAGCGTCGGCGGCGCGGGTGAGGACACGGTGCGCGGCGGCGGACGCCCCGGGGCCGGTGGCGGACGCGCCGGTGGCGGGTTCGCCGGCAGCCGTGTGTCCGGTGGTGGCGCGGCCGGCAAGGGCGCCGTGGGTGAAGGCGCCGAGTCGGGCAAGGGTGCGGGCGAGCGGCTGGAGCGCGGAGCGACCGCGGCGGCCAACGCGGGCAAGGCCGGGAAGGCCGGAGCGGCCGGAGCGGCCGGCGCGGCCGGGGGCGGCAAGAAGAAGGAAGAGGACAAGGAGCACAAGAACAAGCTCCCGAACCAGGAAGACCCCGACGAAGTGTTCGAGGTTCGACCCGAACGTGGGCCCGACGGGGAGAAGATCACGCCGCCGGTCATCGGTGGGTGAGGGGAAGTCCTGAGGCGCGGCGCCATCCGAGTGGGTGGCGCCGCGTCGTGTCTCAGCTGGTCTGGGTTGTTGCGGGGACCGGATGTCTCGCGGCGCCACATCGTCCGGGGGGTACCGCGCTGTGGCTCAGCCGGTCCGAGTACTGCAGGAGCCGCGTGTCCCCGGCACGATCCAGTGGAAGGCACCGCGTTGGGTTCAGGAAGGCCTGGGGCCGCAGGTTGCGTGAGGCCGCCGCCGCTGGGTGCGGGCCGCGCCGCCGGCTAGAAGAAAGTGAGCAACGCTCGCATTGCACCTCGTGAGGCCGAGCAAGAGAACCGCTCATCACCGGAGCCTTGCCCGACCCGGCGGCACGACCACCGGCGCCTCGAGCCGGCTACCCCGCGCCCCCGAGAGCCCCGCAGCAGACGGTGAATGGCGGTTCGTGCCGGGAAGGGCCGCGGTGACCAGGCGAAGGCGAGGCCACGACAACACCAGCCGAGCAGCAACAAGTGCCCAGGTCGACAAAGCGACACCCCACAAAATCCAGGGTAAACCCTGACACCCCCACCCACCCCGCGCCGGTACCGTCAAACCATGCGGTTCTACGTGGTCGATGCGTTCACCGGAGAGGCGTTCGCCGGGAATCCGGCCGGGGTGGTGGTGCTGGAGGGGGACGTGGACGCCGCCTGGATGCAACAGGTTGCGCGGGAGATGAAGCACTCCGAGACGGCCTTCGTCAAGAAGACCGAAACCACCACGAGCCTGCGGTGGTTCACACCGACCACCGAGGTCGACCTGTGCGGCCACGCCACTATCGCGGCGACGCAGGTGCTCGGGGGGACGCAGAAGTACGACACCCGCAGCGGGATTCTCACCTGCACAAAACGCGAAGACGGCTGGATCGAGATGGATTTCCCCGTCGACGAGCCGCGGGAGACGCGAGAGGACGTCAGCCACATCGTCGCGAACGAGGCACGATTCGTGGGGCGCAGCAGGGAGAACCTGTTCGTCGAGCTCGGCAGCCAAGAAGAGGTCGCGAGGGTGGAGCCGGATCTCGACGAGTTGAAGCGCACCTGGACCGGGCGGCTGATCGTCACCGCGAGAAGCGGGCAACACGACTTCGTCAGCCGGTTCTTCGGGCCCGGCGTGGGGGTGGACGAGGACCCCGTCACCGGGTCGGCGCACTGCGCGCTGGCGCCCTACTGGGCGAGGAAGCTGGGCAGAAAAGACCTGACCGGCAAGCAGATCTCGCGACGGGGCGGCATCGTCCGCACCGAGTTGGACAACGACCGCGTGCTCATCAGCGGACAGGCGGTCACCGTGGTGAGTGGGGAGTTGCACGTCTGATGCGCCTGCTGCTGAACATCATCTGGCTCGTCCTCTGCGGCCTCTGGATGGCCTTGGGCTACGTCCTCGCGGGCATCGTCTGCTGCATCCTCATCATCACCATCCCGTTCGGCCTGGCGTCGTTCCGGATCGCAAACTACGCGCTGTGGCCGTTCGGCCGGACGGTGGTCGACCGGCGCGACGCGGGGGTCGGGTCGGTGCTGGGGAACATCATCTGGTTCATCTTCGCCGGGTTGTGGCTGGCGATCGGGCACGTGGTCACCGGCGTGGCCCTGTGCATCACGATCATCGGGATCCCGTTGGGGCTGGCGAACTTCAAGCTCATCCCGGTGTCGCTCATGCCGCTGGGCAAGGAGATCGTCGACGTGCCCTAGGACTCCGGGACGAACGGCAGCTCCACCACCAGGCACGGCCCGCCCACGAAGAGGCCGCCGTCGATGCCCAGGGCCTTGCCGCCGGCGTAGAGGTACGGGCCCTCGATCTGGGCCGGGTGGATGCCCAGCTGGTCCGCGATCACGCTGTGGCCGTGGACGATCCGCGAGCCGCCGAGTTTCTCCATGAGCGCCGACGCGTTGTCCTCGCCCTCGGGGCCGCGGAAGGCGTAGCGCGTGGTCATGCGGCGCCACACGTCCCACCACGCCTCGATGTCGCTGCCGAGCAGGATTTCGCCGACCGACGCGTTGATGGAAGCGATGTCGGAACCCCAGTCGAGGTACTCGAGCGTGTCGGAGTGCATCAGCAGGTGGTCGTCGACCAGCGCGACCAGCGGGCGGGCCGAAAGCCACTCGATGTGTTCGGGCGTGAGGCGGTCCTGGTCGGACAGCAGGCCGCCATTGATCTCCCAGCTGCGGGCGAAGCTGCGCGGCCCGAAGTCCGACGGCACCTGACGGTCGCCGAAGTGGTACATCCCCAGCAGCAGGATCTCGTGGTTGCCCAGCAGCATCTGCACGGACCCGCCGTCCTCGGCGGCCTGGTCCTGCAGCGAGCGCACGAAGTCGATCACGCCGACGCCGTCGGGACCGCGGTCGACGAAGTCGCCGAGGAACCACAGCGAGTCGTCGGCGCCGGTCCACTTGCCGTCGCCGTCGACGAGCCCCTCGGCGCGCAGTGCGTCGGCCAGGGCGTCGCGGTGCCCGTGGACGTCGCCCACCACATACACGCTCATCGTTCGACGATAGGCCCTGCTCCGGCGCGCACGCCGGTCAGCCTTCGCCGAACGGGTCCAGGGTTCGCCCGATCAGGTCCGCGACCGAGTCGATCACCATCGTCGGCCGGTACGGATAGCGTTCGGCCGACTCCGGAGTGGAAATCCCCGTCTGCACGAGGATCGTCTGCAAGCCCGCCTCGATGCCCGCGTGGATGTCGGTGTCCATGCGGTCGCCGATCATCAGCGTCGACTCCGAATGCGCACCCAGCCGGCGCAGCGCCGACCGCATCATCAGCGGATTCGGCTTGCCCACGAAGTACGGCGACCGCCCGGTCGCGCGCTCGATCAGCGCCGCCACGGACCCGGTGGCCGGCAGCGAACCCTCCACGCTGGGCCCGGTCGCGTCGGGATTGGTGGCGATGAACTTCGCACCGCGCTCGATCAGCCGGATCGCGTTGGTGATGGAGCTGAAGCTGTACGTGCGCGTCTCGCCCAGCACCACGTAGTCCGGGTCGCGCTCGGTCAGCACGTAGCCGACCTCGTGCAACGCCGTGGTCAGTCCGGCCTCCCCGATCACGAACGCCGTGCCGCCCGGCCGCTGCGAGTCGAGGAACTGCGCGGTCGCCAGCGCCGAGGTCCAGATCGACTCCTCCGGGATGTCGAGCCCGGTGCGCAGCAGCCGGGCCCGCAGGTCGCGCGGGGTGTAGATCGAGTTGTTGGTGAGCACCAGGAAACCGATGCCGTTGTCGCGCAGCTCGGCGAGGAACTCGTCCGCGCGCGGCACCAGGTGCTCCTCGCGAACCAGAACGCCGTCCATGTCGCTCAGGTACGTCCAGCGTCCTTCTGCCACCCTCGCCATCCTCTCTTGATCGAGACGCCAAGGTATCACGCACCGCCGACAAAACAGCCCTGATCAGGAGATTTCCCTTGGACCCCAACGACTCAGGCGTGCGCCGGATGCACCGCCACCGTGGCCGCCTTCACCGACAGCGTCACCGCCGAACCCGGCTCCAGCTCCAGGTCCGCGACCGCCGCCGGCGTGAGGTCCGCCGTCAGGCCTTCGGCCCAGGCACCGCCCGTCACTCGCAGCCGGATCACGGGCCCGTGCGGTTCCAGCGCCGCCACCGTCGCATCGACGGTGTTGCGCGGGCTGCCCCGGTGCCCACCGTCGTGCGGGTACACGGCCACGGCGCTCGGCTCGAACACCGCCACAGCCGCCTCCCCCACCACGGTGTCGGACGACAGCAACCCGGCCACGAGGTCACCCGACTTCGTGCGCAACCCGTCGGCCTCGGCGACCCCAGCCACCAGGTTCAGCCCGGCGATCCGCGCGGTGAACGCCGTGCGCGGCGCCGCCAGCACGTCACGCGTCGGCCCGCGTTCGACGATGCGCCCGCCCGACATCACGGCCACGTGGTCGGCCAGCGCGAGCGCGTCAAGCGGGTCGTGCGTGACCAGCACGGTGGTCGGGCCGCCGCGCAGCACCCGGCGCAGCAGGCCGCGGATCGCGGGCGCCGCGTCCACGTCGAGCGCGGCGAACGGTTCGTCGAGCAGCAACAGCGAAGGCGACGAAGCCAGCGCCCGCGCGATAGCCACGCGCTGCTGCTGGCCACCCGAGAGCTGGCCGGGCTTCCGGCTCGCGAACGCCGAAGCGTCCACCTCCACCAGCCACTTGCGCGCCACCTCACGCGAAGCGGCCTTCCCCATCCCGGCCGACCGTGGGGCGAACGCGACGTTGTCCAAAGCGGACAGATGCGGGAACAGCAACGCGTCCTGCGACAGCAACCCGATGCCACGCGCGTGCGGCGCCAAGTCCACCTCGGCCCCGGCCAGCACCCGGTCCGCCAGCGTGATGTCGGCCGACGACACGGGCACCAGTCCGGCCAGCCCACCAAGCACAGTGGACTTGCCCGAGCCGTTCGGCCCGAGCAGCGCCAGCACCGTCCCCTCGGGCACGGTGAACTCGACGTCGAGGGAGAACGTGCCGCGCGAGAGCGCGATCCGAGCCGAGAGCGTCACCGCAGCCCACCTTCGAACGACCGCGGCCGCGCCACCGCGATGACCAGGATCGCGACCACGATCAGCACCAGCGACAGCGCCACCGCGCTGTCGACGTCCACTTCGGCCTGCGTGTAGACCTCCAGCGGCAACGTCCGGGTGACGCCTTCGAGCGAGCCGGCGAACGTGATGGTCGCGCCGAACTCCCCCAGCGCACGCGCGAAGCTGAGCACCACCCCCGAGCCGAGGGCGGGCAGCAGCAGCGGCAGCGTCACGCGGCGGAACACCGTCCACGGCCGTGCGCCGAGCGTCGAGGCCACCTGTTCGTAGCGGTCGCCGGAGCCGCGCAGCGCGCCTTCGAGGCTCACGACCAGGAACGGCATGGCCACGAACGTCTGCGCGATCACCACGGCCGCGGTCGTGAACGGCACCTGCTGGCCGGTGAGCGCGTTGATCAGGATGCCGAGGAAACCCTTGCGCCCCAGCAGGTACAGCAGCGCGAGCCCACCGACCACGGGCGGCAGCACCAGCGGCAGCAGCACGATCGAGCGCAACAACCGCGTGCCGGGCACCTGCGAACGGGCCAGCACCACGGCCAGCGGCACGCCGAAGATCACGCACGCGACAGTGGACAGCAACGCCGTGATCAGCGACAGCTTGAGCGCCGCCAAAGACGATTCGGAGACGAGCAGAGACGGGAACCGGGTGACGTCCGAGCGCACGAGCAGCCCGATGACGGGCAGCACCACGAGCGCCAGCGCCACCACGGCGGGGACCCAGAGGAGAAGGGGAACCCGCGAGTGCGGTGGCCGCTGGTCGGCCACCGCACCGCGCCGCCCCTTACTGAGCCGGACCAAACCCGATCTTGGTCAGCTCGGCCTTGCCCTGCGGGCCGAGGACGAAGTCGGTGAACTCCTTCGCCAGCGCGAGCTGCGGAGCGTCCTTCACGACGGCGATCGGGTAGTTGTTGATCGCACCCGCAGCCTCCGGGAAGTCGACCTTGTCGACCTTGTCCGCGGCCGACGTGGCGTCGGTCACGTAGACCAGGCCCGCGTCGGCGTCACCCGACTGCACCTTCGCCAGCACCTGCTTGACGTCGGTTTCCTCGCTCTTCGGCTTGAGCGTGACGCCGGTGGCCGTCTCGACCTTCTTCGTCGCGGAACCACACGGCACCTGCGGCGCGCAGACGACCACGGACAAGTCGCTCTTGGTCAGGTCCGAGAAGGACTTGATGCCCTTCGGGTTGCCCTTGGCCACGGCGATCGCCAGCTTGTTGGTGGCGAACACCGTCGGCTGGCCGTCGATCACCCCGCCCTGCGTGGCCTTGTCCATGTTGGCCTGGTCGGCCGAGGCGAACACGTCGGCCTTGGCGCCGTTGTTCAGCTTCGTCACCAGCGCCGAGGAACCCTCGTAGTCGAACTTCACGGTGACGCCCGGGTGCGCGGCCTCGAACTCCTTGCCGATCTCGTTGAACGACTCGGTGAGCGACGCGGCCGCGAACACCGTCAGCGTGCCCGTGGCACTCGAGCCGGCGGGCGAGGGCACCGCGGGGCCGCCGGAGCCGGGGCTGGTGCTGGCCTCGTCGTTGGCGCTGCAAGCGCCGGTCAACAACGCGACCGCCGCGACGGCGATGGCGAGCTTCTTCATCTGGTTCCTTCCGGGGTCTCCACCACGACGGTGGTCGCCTTGACAACGGCCACCGCGAGCACACCCGGGCGCAGCCCGAGCTCGCGGACGGCTTCCGAACTCATCAGTGACACCACTCGGTGCGCCCCGCACTGCATCTCGACCTGGGCCATCACCTTGTCGGCGGTGACCTCGGTGACGAGACCCACGAAGCGGTTGCGGGCGGAGCGGCCGATTGCCGACGGGTCGTCGGGACCGGCGGCCTGCGCGCGGGCGAACCCCGCGAGCTGGGCGCCGTCGACGACCTTGCGACCGGCTGCGTCGTCGGTCGCGGTCAGCTGACCGCCCCGGACCCAGCGCCGGACGGTGTCGTCACTGACGCCGAGGAGTCGGGCGGCCTCGGACAACCGAAATTGCGGCATGCGCGGAAGATTATCGCCGCAGTTGAGGAAAAGCCATGCGAAACGTGAATTGTCGAGCAGTTCGTTGTGTGATGCATGGAGTATTGCGTTCTGATAACGCTCGGGTCCGGCCCGAGCACCCCGACGGGCCTGCCGGCCGACGCCCGTCGAGCCCGCCGATGACCCACGTCACAACCCGCGCGGGCAACCGGTTCCAGGCGCTCTACCAGCGGTTTCACCCTCCGGGTTGCGAGCCTGATGGCACCGCGGCGGCGGCCGGACGATCGGGGTGCGGCGGACGCGTGCGCGAGCGGTCACGGGGAGATCGCCGACGGCCAGCGGGACGCCGATCCCCGGGCCGTCCACGGTCAAGGAGGAGTCGGCTTTTCGGACCGCCAGGAGTTAAGCTGTGAGTAATGACGGCAGTACATCTCGGGTTTCCTCGCGTCCCCGGTACACGAGGTTCTTCCGGCGCGCCCACAGCTCCCCGGCCCGACCACCCCGGTTTGCTCGACCAGTTCGGCCGCGTGGCCACGGATCTGCGGGTTTCGCTCACGGACCGCTGCAACCTGCGCTGCACGTACTGCATGCCCGCCGAAGGCCTCGACTGGATGCCCGGCGAGCAGGTGCTCAGCGACGACGAGCTGGTGCGGCTCATGCGCATCGCCGTCGAGATGCTGGGCGTCACCGACATCCGCCTGACCGGCGGCGAGCCGCTGCTGCGCCGGGGCCTGGAAGGCATCGTGGCGCGCATCACGGCGCTCGAGCCGCGGCCGCGGGTTTCCATGACCACCAACGGGATCGGGCTCGCGAAGCGCGCGAAGGGCCTCGTCGACGCCGGCCTCGACCGGATCAACGTGTCGCTCGACACCGTGGACCGCGAGCTGTTCGAGCGGATCACCCGCCGCGACCGGCTCTCCCACGTGCTGGCGGGCCTCGCCGCCGCGCGCGACGCCGGCCTGTCACCGGTGAAGGTCAACTCCGTGCTGATGCGCGGGCTCAACGACCACGAGGCCGTGCCGCTGCTGCGGTTCTGCCTCGAAGAGGGCTACCACCTGCGGTTCATCGAGCAGATGCCCCTCGACGCGCAGCACGGCTGGAACCGCGGCGAGATGATCACCGCGGAGCAGATCCTGGCCGAGCTGGGCGAGCACTTCACGCTCTCGCCGTTCCCGGCCGCCCGCGGCGGCGCGCCGGCCGAGCGGTGGCTGGTCGACGGCGGTCCCGGCGACGTGGGCGTGATCGCCTCGGTGACCAGGCCGTTCTGCGCCGCGTGCGAGCGCACGCGGCTCACGGCCGACGGTGCCGTGCGCTCCTGCCTCTTCTCCAACGACGAGACAGACCTGCGCGCCCTCGTGCGCGCGGGCGCGCGCGATGAAGAGGTGGCGGACGCGTGGCGGGCCACGATGTGGGGCAAGCTCGCGGGCCACGAGATCAACGAAGCCGGGTTCGCGCAGCCGATCCGGCCCATGAGTGCGATCGGTGGATGACATGTCACCCCAGTCCCTGGAACCGATGATCGTGCTGGTCCGCTACTTCGCCTCCGCCCGCGCTGCGGCGGGTGTCGAAGAGGAGAAGCTGAAGCTTCCCGAGGGCTCGACCGTCGCGGACGCGGTCCGCTTGGTGCGCGAACTGCATCCGGAGCGGCTGCCGCGCATCCTCGACGCGGCGAGCTTCCTGTTGAACGAGGTTGCCGTCCGTGATCAGAATCGAGCTCTCGGTGACGGAGCGCAACTCGACGTGCTCCCGCCCTTCGCCGGCGGCTGACCGCCGGAACACCCCGCCAGACCCCGCTCAGGGGCTCACTGGGCCACCTAACCCGCCCGTCCGGCCGGTTGGTCCAAACCACGCCACCCGGCGCTCAAGGCGCCGTGAGTGGCCTTTTTCGTCAATACCTACTCTCCGGAGTAGTTCGCTCACGGCGTATTCCGCGCCACTCGCAGAACCACTCGGCGTGCGCTGGCGAACTTCGCACTGAGTGGTTTAAGGTGCCCGACTCAATGGCTGCACGAATGGACCGTTGGCGCCATATCGACGTGATCCAAGCCTCACGATCCGTGAAATATCTCGGGCAGAAAACGGGCAGATAACGGCCCTCTGACCTGCGTAAACATGCCGATCGTGAGAGGTTGCCTGCTGTTACTGTGACGTAGGTCACATGCCGAATAATTTCCGATCACGGCTCTCATTACGTACCGTCGCTTTTCGGTTGGCCCCGAACCGACCGAGCAAGACCGGGAATCCGTAGCGCCTAGCCCTGTCCAGCGGATCCCCGGACCCATACCCCGAGCGAAAGCATTTCCGGACAGGGACGAGGGGACGAAGACCGCGCGTTGTGCGCTGTCCGCGTCTGCCGCCCGGCAACGGGCGGACGGGCTCCCAACCCGGCCCTCAGCCGTCAGGCTCGTAGGCGCAGGAAAACCGAGAAGTATTCCCATGTCTTACCGAGGCAAGCACCGCAAGATGTCCGCCGCCACCCGCACCATCGCTCGCGTCGCTGTCGCGGGCATCGCGGTCGGCGCCCCCATCGCGATCGCCGCGACCCCCGCGTCGGCGACCAACTGGGACGCTGTCGCGCAGTGCGAGAGCAGCGGCAACTGGAACACCAACACCGGAAACGGCTACTACGGCGGCCTGCAGTTCACGCAGAGCACCTGGAAGGCCTACGGCGGTTCCGGCAGCGCGGCGAACGCTTCCCGCGAGCAGCAGATCGCCGTCGCCGAGCGCGTTCTCGCCGGCCAGGGCGGCGGCGCGTGGCCGAACTGCTACAGCAAGGGTGCCGGCGGCTCGACCGCGTCGCACAAGTCGACCAAGTCGACCTCGAAGTCGACCGCCAAGAAGTCGACCCCGAAGAAGAGCACCAGCACCGCGCCGAAGAAGGTCGCCGCCACCCCGGTGACCGGCGTGCCGAGCTCGAACCCGAACGGTGACTACACCGTCGTGTCCGGCGACACGCTGTCGAAGATCGCGAAGCAGCTCAACGTTCAGGGTGGCTTCCAGAAGCTGCAGGACCTGAACAAGGCCTACATCCCGAACGCCGACCTGATCCTGGTCGGTCAGAAGATCGCCACCAAGTGACTCCTGGGATCTTCGAGGAGCTCTGCTTCCTCGTGAGGTCCTGAAGTCCCAGGGCGCAGCGTTCGGTTGGCTGTGATCCCACGAAAAGGGCCCCACCGCGAATTCCCCCGGCGGTGGGGCCCTTCGTGGGCTCTCGCGATCAGGGTGAGTTGACCCATTCGTCGGACCCGTCGGTGAAGTGCTGGTGCTTCCAGATCGGCAGCCGGGCCTTCACCTCGTCCACGAGCTGCGAGCAGGCCGTGAAGGCCTGACCGCGGTGTTCGGCGGCGACGGCGCACGCCAGCGCCACGTCGCCGATCGCGAGCGGGCCCACGCGGTGGCTCACGGCCACGGCGCGCACGCCCGGCCAGCCCGTGACGAGTTCGGCGACGACCTGCTCGAGCACCTCGCCCGCGGAGGGGTGGCCTTCGTAGACGAGGTCGAGCACGCCCTTGCCGCCGTCGTGGTCGCGCACGACCCCGCCGAAGGTCACGACGGCGCCGGCCGCGTCGTCCTCCACCAGGCGGGCGTGTTCGTCGACGGACAGCGGCTGGTCGCTGACCTCGGCCCGCAGGACACGCACGGCGGAGGCGGCCGGTGTGACCGGTGTCGCCACTGTGGCCGGTGTGCTCGCGGTTTCGGCCGGACGCGGGTGGTCACCGCCGGCGAGCTGGTCCACGGCGTGGTCCAGGATTCCCTCCAGCACGCCCAACCCGTCTTTCACGCCACCGCGCGAGCCGGGCAGGTTCACGACCAGCGTGCGGCCCGCGACACCCGCGAGGCCGCGTGACAACACGGCCGTGGGCACGTGCGGCAGGCCGGCGGAGCGGATGGCGTCCGCGACGCCGGGCAGCTCGTAGTCGAGGACTTCGCGCGTGACGTCCGGTGTGCGGTCCGTCGGCGAAATGCCGGTGCCGCCCGTGGTCAGGATCACCGCGGCCCCCTCGGAAACCGCCGCGCGCAATGCGATTCCCACCGGCTCGCCGTCTTCGACGACCACCGGGGCGGGCACGGAGTACCCACGCCCGGCAAGCCATTCCACGAGCACCGGACCGGTTTTGTCCTCGTACACACCCTTCGCGGCGCGGTTCGACGCCACGATCACCCGTGCCTCGGTCATGACTGCCGCTCCCACGTGCCGGTCTTGCCGCCGTCCTTGCGGATCAGGCGGACGTTGTCGAGCGTCGCCGCCGGATCCACGGCCTTGATCATGTCGTGCACCGTGAGCCCCGCCACCGCGACGGCCGTGAGGGCTTCCATCTCCACGCCCGTGACGTCGGTGGTCTTCGCGGTCGCGCTGATGTGGACGGCGTCTCCGTCCAGTTCGAACTCCACCTTCACGCCGGACAACGCGATCTGGTGGCACAACGGGATCAGCTCCGGCACGCGCTTGGCACCCATGATGCCCGCGATCCGCGCCGTGGCCAGTGCGTCGCCCTTCGGCAACCCGTTGGCGGACAACAGGTTCACCACCTCGGTGGTGGTGTGCACCGTGCCGCCCGCGAGCGCCGTGCGCGCGGTCGCCGTCTTTCCGGAGACGTCGACCATCCGCGCGGCGCCGGTTTCGTCGACATGGCTGAGTTCACTCACCCCAGGAGGCTATGCCAGGTCCGGCACGCACGACAAAAGGCCCCGCCGCCGCGGGAAGCGACGACGGGGCCTCAGCGGGAAACTCGGTGAAGCGGGGAAACTCAGCCGGCCGAGACCTCCGCGCGCACGGCCGCCTTCACGGCCTCCGCGACAGCCGGGGCCACCGCGTTGTCGAACACGCTCGGCACGATGAACGACGCGTTGAGCCGGCCGTGGTCCACCACGTCGGCGATGGCGTCGGCGGCGGCGAGCAGCATCGAGTCGTCGATGTCGGTCGCGGCGGCGTCGAGCAGGCCGCGGAAGACGCCGGGGAACGCCAGCACGTTGTTGATCTGGTTCGGGAAGTCGCTGCGACCGGTGGCGACCACGGCGGCGTGCTTCTGTGCCTCCAGCGGGTCGATCTCCGGGTCGGGGTTCGCCAGCGCGAACACGACCGCGTCGGAGTTCATCGTCTCGACCTGCTCGGCGCCGAAGAGGTTCGGGGCGGAGACACCGATGAACACGTCGGCACCCACGAGCGCCTCGTGCAGCGTGCCGGCCTGCTTCTCGCGGTTGGTGTGGTTCGCGATCCAGGCGAGGTTGTCGTCGAGGTTGCCGCGGTCGGGGTGCACGATGCCGTCGATGTCGGCGGCCACGATGTCACCCGGGTTCTTGCGCAGCAGCAGCCGGATGATGGCCGAGCCGGCCGCGCCGACGCCGCTGACCACGATCTTGCAGTCCTCGATCTTCTTGCCGACCACGCGCAGCGCGTTGCGCAGGGCCGCGACGACCACGATCGCCGTGCCGTGCTGGTCGTCGTGGAACACCGGGATGTCGAGCTGCTCACGCAGGCGCGCCTCGATCTCGAAGCAGCGCGGCGCGGCGATGTCCTCGAGGTTGATGCCCGCGTAGACCGGCGCGATCGCCTTGACGATCTTGATGATCTCCTCGGTGTCCTGCGTGTCCAGGCACACCGGCCACGCGTCGACGCCGGCGAACTTCTTGAACAGCGCGGCCTTGCCCTCCATCACGGGCAGCGCGGCGGCCGGGCCGATGTTGCCGAGGCCGAGCACGGCCGAGCCGTCGGTGACCACGGCCACGGTGTTGCGCTTGATGGTCAGGCGGCGCGCGTCCTCGGGGTTCGCGGCGATCGCCTGGCAGACGCGGGCGACACCCGGCGTGTACGCGCGGGAGAGGTCGTCACGGTTGCGGAGCGCGACCTTGGGGCTGACCTCGATCTTGCCGCCGAGGTGGATCAGGAACGTCCGGTCGGAGACCTTGCGGACCTTCACGCCCGGCAGCGAGTCGAGTGCCTGGGTGATGTCCTGCGCGTGGTTCTCCGACAGCGCGTTGGCGCTGATGTCGACCACGATCGTCTCGGCGTGCGACTCGACGACGTCGAACGCCGTGAGCACGCCACCGACGCGGCCGACCGCGGTGGTGAGGTCACCTGCGGCCGTGGAGGAAGCCGGGGCCTCGACCCGGACGGTGATCGAATACCCGGGACCGGGAACCGGCATGGCACTAACTCCCCGCTGGGAAACCTGTGGTTGGGACCCTTCGAAGACTAGCCCCGTGACCGTCGCCACCTGACCCCAACCGGGTGACTGACCAGTAACCCCGGTTGTTTCCCCGGAGGTGGGGACTCAGCGGTTGATTTCCGTCTCCGGGTGCACGTAGGGCACCGTGTCGAGCGGGAAGGTCAGGTCGCCGAACGGCGACAGCGCGCCCTGGCGGTCGGACGCGAGCTCCGACACGGGGTGCTCACCGTCTTCCGCCGGCCAGGTGGGGTCGATGCCCTTTTTCCTGCCGTTCTCGCCCTTCGCCACAACGCCCTCCATAACCTGGTGCCGGGGTGTTCGCCCACAGTCTGCCCGAACACCCCCGGCGCCCGCTCACCCGCCCGGTATCCTGAACGCCTATGCCCGCGACCTCTCTGGCGGACTGGCTGCGTGCGGTGTCCGACGACGCACTCGCCGACCTGCTGCGCACCCGTCGCGACCTGTCGACCCCGCCACCCTCGGACACCACCGTGCTGGCCACGCGCGCCGGCACGCCGGGTTCCGTCGCGCGTGCGTGCGAGGACCTGGACACGTTCACGCTGGCCGTGCTCGACGCGTTGCTGGTGGCCGGGGCGGATACGACGCCGGTGACGCTGGACGCGGTCTCGAAGCTCGTCGGAACAGACATCTCGGGCCCGCTGGCCCGGTTGCGGGCCCGCGTGCTGGTGTGGGGCGACGACGACGAGCTGCGCGTGCCGCCGGCGGCGCGGGACGTGCTGGGACCGTTTCCGGCCGGGCTGGGCGCGCCGGTGCCCGCGCTGGCGGCCGCGGACCTGCCCGCGCGGCTCGCGGAGGTCGGCGACGACGAGCGGAAGGTGCTCACGGCGCTGGCCGCGGGTCCGCCGATCGGGCGCACGCGCGACGCGAGCTTCGACGTCGCGCTGTCCGACGCGGCCACACCCGTGCAGAAGCTGCTGGCCCGCGAGCTGCTGCTGCGCCGCGACGACCAGACGGTGGAGCTGCCGCGCGAGCTGGGGCTGCTGCTGCGTGGCGGGACCGCGTTCGAGGCCGCGACGCTGGCCGAGCCCTCACTGCCCGTCAATCCACATCAGACGGACACTGTGGACACCGCGGCGGCCGGTGAGGCCATGGAACTGTTGCGGCAGATGGAAACCCTGCTGCGCTCGTGGTCGGCTGCCCCGGCGCCCGTGCTGAAGTCGGGTGGCCTGGGTGTGCGCGAGCTGCGGAAGCTGGCGAAGGACCTGGAGGCCGACGAATCGCGGGCGTCGTTCGTCGCCGAGCTGGCCGTGGGTGCCGGGCTGGTGGCCGACAGCGAGGCGACCACGCCGGAGTGGGTGCCGACCACGCTCACGGACTCGTGGCTGGCGTCGCCGACCGTGCAGCGGTGGATGACGCTCGCGCAGGCGTGGCTGGAGCTGCCGCGGCTGCCCGGGCTCGCGGGCGGGCGCGACGCGAAGGACAAGCCGATCGCGCCGCTGTCGGAGGACCTGCGCCGCCCGCTCGCGCCGGTCGCGCGGCGGCGGGTGCTGGTCGCCCTGGCGGATCTGCCGCCCGGAGCCGGTGTGAAGAGCGTGGACGAGCTGGTGGCCGTGCTCGCGTGGCGCGCGCCACGGCGGGGCGGGCGGCTGCGGGACGAGACCGTGCGCTGGACCGTGGCCGAGGCGTCGGCGCTCGGGCTCGTCGGCCTGGGCGCGCTGACCACCGCCACGCGCCTGCTGCTCGAGGACGACCGCCCCGGCGCCGTCGAGTCGATGCACGACGCGCTGCCCGCGCCGGTCGACCACGTGCTGGTGCAGGCCGACCTCACGGTCGTCGCGCCGGGACCGCTCGAACCCGAGCTGGCCACCGCCATGGCCGCCGTCGCCGACATCGAGTCGGCCGGGCACGCGACGGTGTACCGCGTCACCGAGACGACTGTGCGCCGCGCACTGGACACCGGCCGCACGGCCGACGAACTGCACGCGCTCTTCCGCGCCAAGTCGGCGACCCCCGTGCCGCAGGCGCTGACGTACCTGATCGACGACGTCGCCCGCCGCCACGGCCGCCTCCGCGGCGGCGCCGCCGGGTCCTTCCTGAGGTGCGACGACGAAGCCCTGCTGGCCGAGGTCCTCGCCCACCCCGTCGCGGCGGAGTACGACCTGCGCCTGATCGCCCCCACGGTGCTCATCAGCCCGGTGTCCTTGGGCGAGGTCCTGGACGCCTTGCGCGGCGCGGGTTTCGCCCCCGCGGCCGAAGGCCCGGACGGCCGCGTCGTGGACATCCGCCCCTCCGGCCGCCGGCTCCCCGCGCGGGCCCGCGCACCCCGCTCCCGCCCGGGCGAACAAGCGGTGCTGACCGACGACCAGGCCGCGCGCATCGTCACCAACCTCCGCGCCGGCGACGCGGCCACCGCCCGCCGCCGCGGCTCCGCCGTCCGCGCCCCCTCCGGCGGCGGCGCCGACACCACCGCAACGCTCGAACTGCTCTCCCGCGCCACCCTCGAACGCCGCGAGGTCTGGATCGGCTTCGTCGACTCGCGCGGCACCGCGAGCCAGCGGGTGGTGCGGCCGATTCGCGTGGGTGGTGGGGTGTTGGAGGGGACGGATCACGAGAGGTATCCGTTGCACCGGATCACTTCGGTGGCGTTGGTGGAGGAATAGGTCATTCGGCTCGGCTCGGTGAGCCGCTTGGTATTCGCTTGTCGGCGCCAGCCCGACGGACGAGAAACCCCGCCCTCCGAGAAATCCCCGCCCTCCCTCGGGGCGCGCCCATGTCCGGCCTATCGGCCACCCCCGACAGTTCCGGAGAAAACGGGCCTACAGGCCCGAAGTAGTCCACTACTCACGGTGACTGCGGACACCTGAAGGCCGTTCACCCGGCGGTCATGAACTCGACCCACCGTGCAGTCAGAGGTTGCGCAAGCCCTGCAGCACACGCTCCATGAAGTCGCGGGAAGAGCGGTCGCCCAGTACGAGGTCGGTCTGGTGGATGCGGACGAGGCCGAGGTCGGACATGTCGCCCACCAGGATCTTCACGACGCCGAGCGGCAGGTGCAGGTGCGCGGCGATCTCGGCGACCGAGCGCGTGTCGAGGCACAGGTCGCAGATGCGCCGGTGCTCGATCGAGCGCACCCCGCGGTAGCGGCGGCCGTCGTCGCTGGTGGAGACGAGGGCTTCCAGGGCGAGGTTGTGGTCGGACCGCGTGCGGCCGCGGGTGCGGGCGTACGGGCGCACGCGGGATTTCGCCGGTTTCGACGCCGGGGCTGGGTTTTCGCGTGACGGTGGTTCGGTCCACGCCGTCTCGGGCTCGGGCGGGTACGGGTATTCTTCTTGTGCTGCAACGGGTTCCGGTGCGCTCTGCGTGGCGGCGGGTTCCGGTGCGCGCCGACGACCGCCGGTGGTTCGTTCGGGCGGTTCGGCGAGACGGTGCTGGGAGTCGGGCACCGGCAGGTAGCCGGTGCCGGCCGAGGCCGGGCGGTGGCGCGACTCGCGGTCGGCGGTGTCGACGGCGGCACGGCGGCGGCCACCGCGCTCGGCGGACCGGCTCGGGGTCTCCACGACGGAGTGGCGGCCCGTCGATTCCCCTGCGGGCGCTTCGAAGTAGTCCGAGGAGTATTCGGTCGGCTCGGCGTAGCCGGACGGATAGGACTCCCCGGCCACACGCCGATAATCCGCGCCGTCATCGGGAAGCTGGCGGTAGCCGGAGTGACCCGGCACAACCTCGCCCGAGTAGCCCGGGGAAAACTCCGCCGACTCCTCGGAACCAGACGGAGAAAACTCCTCAGCCACACGCCGATAGTCCGCACCATCACTGGGAAGCTGACGGTAGCCAGAGTGCTCCGGCGCAACCTCGCGCGGATACCCCGCATCGGACCCAGGCACACGGTGGTAGCCGGTGGGCTCCTCCGCGCGCTGGTAGCCCGAGGCATACGCGGCATAGGAAACCTGGTGGTACCCGGAGGTGCCGACCACCTGGTGACCCGAATCGTGCGCGGTGTTCGAATACTGCTGGTACCCCGAGGCGTACTCGTCCGGTGCCGCATGGCCCGAGCCCCGCGGCACGTCCGGCATCCGCTGGTACCCCGACACAGCCGGTGGCTCACCGTAACCATCGGCCGCCGGCAGCCTGTAGCCCGGCTCCTGCTCGAACGGCGCGGGATCGTCCACCGCGGACAGGTGCCGGCGCTCCGGGGCCTGGTAGTACGCCGACTCCTCGGGCACCTGCCGGTCGACGTGGGTCAGGTACGACTCGGCGTCGTACTCCTCGGCGCCGTAGTAGTCCGACGAGGTGCCGGTCTCCTGCCAGTAACCCGATTCGCCGTCCTCGACCCACTCGTACCCGTCGTCGTAGTACTCCGACGACGACGATGGCGAAGACGATGACGACGCCGGCGGAGCAGGCGCAGCGGCGACCACAGGAGCGGGCGGAGGCGGCGGAGTGGCCGGCCGCCGGTGCGGCAGCATCGTCTTCAGCGTGCTCAGCTCGTAGTGGCTGGGCGAGTCGACGCCTTCGCGTTCGGTGCCCTTGTGCAGCGCGTCCCAAGCGCCCGTGTCCTGCTCGCCGAAGCCGGAGATCCTCATCTACTAACCACGCACCCCACCCTGGAGCTGGGCGCGCAGCTCAGGCGTGATCTGCTGGCCGACGCGCTCCACGAGCAGCGTCATCTCGTACGCCACCGTGCCGATGTCACACGTCGGCGCGGCCAGCACGGCCAGCGACGAGCCGTCGGACACCGACATCAGGAACAGGTACCCGAGTTCCATCTCCACCACGGTCTGGTTCACACCACCGGCCTCGAAGCAGCGGGCGGCGCCCTGCGTGAGGCTCACGAGGCCCGACGCGACGGCCGAGAGCTGCTCGGCGCGCTCCTGCGGCAGACCTTCCGAGGGCGCGAGCAGGAGACCGTCGGCCGACACCAGCACGGCGTGGGCGGCACCGGGCACGCGGCGCACGAAGTCCGTGATCAGCCAGCCGAACTGGCCTTCCTGGCCGGAAACGGTCACTGTCCCTCCAAACCGGTCGAACACCGCCGAGCACCGCCATGATCGCCGGGCGGGCGTGAAGACGCCGTTCCAGCGTATTCACCCGCCCGACACTGTCGAGCCCGCGTCGGCGAGCACCCGAGCACGGTGCGTGCGCAAGCGGACGCACATCGCGCGAACGCCTCCGGAACCACGCCTACGTGGGTCACTCGGTGGTGTTGCCGGCAACGGTGCGCAGCGGGGTGTCTGCGCAGGTCACCGGCGGTGCAGCTGCCCGTTCGGGCTTTGCCGGCCCCGACCGTACCGAAGAGCGGGCGAGGGGCCCTACTCCGGTCGGAGGCACCACTCCCCGAAGCGGGTGAAGCACGTGGAGTTCACTCCAACGGCCGCACCCGGCTCCGGGTACTCGGGTTCTAGCCTGCCCTCAGTGCCGTGTCGTGAGCGATGGCGTGCTGCACGACCGAGATCAGCACCTGCTTGGCGGAGTCACGCTCGCGCGCGTCGCAGGCCATGATCGGCACCGACGGGGAGATCGTCAGCGCGTGCCGCACGTCCTCGATCTGGTGGTGCAGCAAGCGGTCGAAGCAGTTGATCGCGACCACGTACGGCAGTTTCCGGTTCTCGAAGAAGTCGATGGACGGGAACGCGTCGGCGAGGCGGCGCGTGTCCACCAGCACCACGGCGCCGATCGCGCCGACGGCGAGGTCGTCCCACATGAACCAGAACCGGTGCTGACCCGGCGTGCCGAACACGTACAGCACGAGGTCCGAGTCGAGCGAGATCCGGCCGAAGTCCATGGCGACCGTGGTGGTCGTCTTGTTCGGCGTGGCCGAAGTGTCGTCGTGGCCGACACTCGCCTCGGTCATCATGGCCTCGGTGGTCAGCGGGTCGATCTCCGAAATCGCCCCGACCAGTGTCGTCTTGCCCGAACCGAACCCACCCGCGACCACGATCTTGGCCGACGAGGTCGGACCTGTCACCTGCGGTGTGTTCGCGTCGGAGTCAAATTCTCCGAAGCCCACTGAGCACCCTTTCCATGAACTCGATACTGGGGCGGTCGCCCGAGCTCGTGCTGCTGGTCGTGTGGACCAGCACCAGTCCGAGACCCGCCACGTCACCAATGAGCACCCGCACGACACCGAGCGGCAGGCGCAGCAGCGCCGCCACCTCGGCCACCGACCGGGTGTCGATGCACAGATCGCAGATGGACCGGTGCTCGGGCACGCGCACGCGGTCCAGCACGCGCCCCTGCTCGCTCGTCGAGACGAGCGCCTCGATCGCGAGGTCGTAGGTCGGCCTCGTCCGGCCGCGCGTGCGGAAGTACGGGCGCACGAGCCCGGAGGTCTCGACCTCGGCCACCGGTGGTTCGTCCGCGTACTCGCGCGCGGCCTGCATCGGCAGCGCTTCGGCGAGCTCGTTGGACGACGGCCCGGGCGACTCGTCACGCTGCGCGCTGAACGCAGCGAACTCGGCCGAGTCGTACAGCGGCCCGCTCGCGCCGCCGAACAGCTCGGCACCCGGGCCGCCGAGGAGGCGGTCGCGGTACTCGCTGGTGATCGGCGTCTGGCCGGCGTTCGAGTCCGTCAGCCAGTTCGGCGGCTCCCGGACCGGATCCGCGTCGGAGCCGGTGGCACGCCGCTCTCTCCACTCGCGGTCGACCCGGTCCCGGAAGGACTTCCAGTCCTCCCGGCCATCACCGGCCTCGGCCCAACCGCCGGTGAAATCGTCACCGAGCCGGCCATCGCCCCTCAAGCGCCCGTCGTCCACGGTCTGCTCCTGAAGTTCCCGATCCGCCTAGCGGCGGATCGCAGCGCCCTGCAGTTGCGCGCGCATTTCCGGCGTGAGCTGCTGGCCGACTCGTTCGACCAGCAACGTCATCTCGTACACGACGAGCCCGATGTCACTGTCCGGCGCGCCCAGCACCGCGAGGCACGAGCCGTCGGACACCGACATGAGGAAGAGGAAGCCGTTGGCCATCTCGACCACGGTCTGCGCGACCGGGCCGCCCTCGAACACCTTCGCCGCGCCGCGCGCCAGGCTGGTCAGCCCGGAGGCGACCGCCGCCAGCTGGTCGGCCCGGTCCTTCGGCAGCCCGCGTGAAGCCGCGAGCAGGAGCCCGTCGGCCGAAACGACCACCGCGTGGGCCGCGCCCGGCACCCGGTGGACGAAGTCCGTGATCAGCCACGCGAAGCTGCCCGCCACGCCGCCGCCGGCCCTGCCGTTCGGCTGCGCCGAGCCGCCCCCCGGCTGCACTGCACCCGCCCGTGTCACTGTCGCTCCTCACTGCTGTCGCTCACATACCCGGACCCGGTGACCCGTACGCCTTCGTCGTCGAGCCGGGCCTCGGCCGGTCGTTCCTTCAACGAGTGCCGACCGGAGGTGTACCCACGCTGGAAGCTTGCCATCCTGTTGCGGGCCGCGGCGGCCGAGCGGGTGATAGCACCCGTTCCGGGCAGACCGGCCGTCGCGTCGGTGAACGAATTGTGCTCGGACTGGCCCGAGTCGCCGATGGAACCCGGCACGAGGTACGCGTTGGGCACCCGCTTGGGCAGGCCCGCCGACGTGGTCTCCTCGGCCTTCTTCTCCAGCAGCGACTGCGCGGCCTGCCAGCCCTCGTCGGCCGACGCGCTGCTCCAGCCGGCGTCGGAACCGGGGTAGAGGGGTGTCGATTCGATCGGTTCCTCCTCACGGCTGTCGTGGACGCTGTCGGTCCCGGCCGGCACGTCGGCGGCCGAGGGGGCGGGCGAGGCGCCGTCGGCCGAGGCCGCCGCGGGCTCCGGCGCCGACTCGGCCGAGAGCTGGTCGACCGGAGCGGCGAGCTCGTCGCCCTGGTCGCCGTCCTCACTGCCTTCGCTGAACCACCGCGAAAGCACCGACTGGTAGATCGGCAGGCGCCGCGTGGGCACGTCGTCCTCGAGGGCCGACGCACCGTCGTCCACAGCGGGTTCCTGCCGCTTCGGCTCCTCCGGCGCGACGTACTTCGGTTCGCGCTTCGGGAGCACCAGCGGCGGGAACTGGGTCTCCGCCAGGCTCGCACCATCGCCGTTGGACTGCCGGGTGAGCGGAGCCAGGTCCTCGGCCGTCGGCCACGCCGGGGCGTCCGGCAGCGCCGCCTCCGGGCTCAGGAACGGGCCGGCGGCCTTGTTCCCGGCCACGAGGTCGTCGAGGCTGATCGGCTGGTCGAGCGGGACCAGACCACCGTTGGACTGCGCGGGCACCACCGGTGCGGGCGGGGCCGCAGGCGGCGGCGGGGCCTGGTCGAACTGCTCGTACTGCTCGATCGGCTCGAACTGCCGGTTGCCCGGCGGCAGGCTCGGGTGCGAGACCTCGTTGCGGTTCAACGGCGGCGGCGTGTGGCGCGGCATGGGGTTGGCCGCGCGCAGCTGGGTGAGCAGCTCGGCCGGCACCACCACGCGGGCGATCACGCCGCCCTCGATGTCCTCGTTCTCGCGCAGCCGCACTTCGATGCCGTGGCGCTGGGCCAGGCGCGCGACCACGTACAGACCCATTCGCCGCGTCACCGACACATCCAGGTCCGGCGGATCGGCCAGGCGCTGGTTGACCTCGATGAGCCGGTCGTCGGTCATGCCCACGCCGTGGTCGGTGATCTGGATGGCCAGCGCCTTCTTGCGCGTGACGACCGCCCGCACTGTGACCTTGGTCTCCGGCTCGGAGAAGTAGGTCGCGTTGTCGAGCAGTTCGGCGAGCACGTGCACGAGGTCGTGGATCGCGAGGCCCTGCACGGCGACCTCGGGCACGATGCCGACCTCGATGCGGGCGTACTGCTCGATCTCCGACACCGCGGCGCCGATCACGTCGGCCGCCGGCACCGGCTTGGGCACGGACTTCGCGAGGCCGGCGCCCGAGAGCACCAGCAGCGACTCACCGTTGCGCCGCAACCGGGTGGCGAGGTGGTCGAGCTCGAACAGGCTCGCCAAGTGGTCCGGGTCCTGCTCGTCGGCCTCGAGCCGGTCGATCACGCCGAGCTGGCGTTCCACCAGCCGCTGCGAGCGCCGCGAGAGGTTCACGAAGATGCCGTTGACGTTCTCGCGCAGCAGAGCCTGTTCGGCGGCCATCTTCACGGCCTGGCCGTGGACCACGTCGAACGAGCGCGCCACTTCACCGATCTCGTCACGTGAGGTGACCGGCACCGGGTCCACGGCCTTCTTCGAGGCGTTGACGGGATCCGGATCGTCCAGAATGGACTGAACCGTCTCCGGCAGCCTCGTGTACGCCACGTCGAGCGCCGTGGTCCGCAGCACGCGCAGCGGCCGCAGCATCAGGCGGGCGATCACGAGCATCAGGATCAGGGCCGCGATCAGTGCCGCGAGCACGATCACACCGCCGACCCACGCCGAGCGCACGGCCGAGCCGGCCAGGTCGTCGGCCTGGGTGCGCAGCTGGGTCAGCAAGTTCGTCTCGACCGCGCGCATCTTGTCCGAAGCGACGGTGCTGTCCTGCCCGAGCCGCGTCGGGTCGAGGTTGAGGTTTTCGCCCTGCTGGGCGAAGGAGAACGCCTGCGTCTGGATGCGGCGCCGGTCGTCGACCTCCGGGCCCGAGACGGTGTCGTTGTACAGCTGCACCTGGTCGTCGGTGGCGCTCGCGAGGAACGCCTGGATCGACGCGTCGCCGCTGGCTTCGGCCGCGCGGGTCTGGTCGAGCAGGTCGCCGGGGAAGCCGTTGCGGAAGGCCGCGATCTCCAGCGCCGTGTCGCCGCGGAGGGTGAACTCCTTGGCCTCGCTGATGGCCTGCGTGCTGTTGCCCAGCCGCAGCAGGTCGCGGTCGGTGACCGCGGTGGTCACCTCGCGGCCCAGCTGGATGAGCGCGTTGAGGATGGAGGAGTAGGTGTCGAGCACCGCGACGTCGGAGTAGGCCGACGAGGCGACGGCCGCGCGCAACGGGCGCAGCGCGTCGAGGCGCTGGATTCCCCGGGCGTAACGATCACTGGTCGCCTGGTCATCGGGATTCAGCGTGACGAGCGAGTCGCGGAGGTCCTCGACGTCGTGGTCGACCTTCGCGATCTGCGCGTCGAGCCCGGTCTGGCGCAGGGCATCGCCGGAGGACAGGCGCGCGACGGCGAGACTGCGCTCGCCCTGCAGGTCGTGGATGACCGTGGTCACCTTGCCCGCGAACGCGACCTGGTCCGCGGTGTGCCCGAACTGCACGGCCTCGCGGGAGTCGTCGACCACGCGCAGCGCACCGAGCACCAGCGCGGTGAGCGTCGGGATGATCAGGATGAGGGCGAGCTTCGACCGAAGCCGCCAGTTGTTCAGCGCGAAGACGGAACCCCGTCGCGTGGGATTCGCCCCGCTTTCGCGCGCAGGGGCCCCTCCCACCCCCGCGGTGTCTTCGTTCGGCACCGCCGCACCACCATCGTCGTCCGGGTCCGAGGGACCCTGTGAATTGAAGCCTGCCGTGCCCGCGACCACTAGCCGCACACTCCCGGCAGCCCGCTCGGCACCACGTCGGCCCGAGCGACCCGGCCCATTACACCCTTTCGGGTGAAAAGATCCACTTCCAGGTGCGGTTTCGCGCCGCCCTGGACGCGGAATCGGTTCAGTACTTGCATGGCGTTCGGTCCCCGCACTGGTCGATCACTGGTCCATTAGGCCTAAGCCACCAGTTCGCCGACGAGTGCCGGCCCGCGCAGAGTGCCTCTCAGCGAGGCTCACTCTCACTACATCGGTGGTCCACACCTCACACTGCCGGAGCAGAGGGTAGCGAACGAGTCGGTGATTTGTAACCCTCTTGACAGCCGACCCGGAACACCCAGGTAGCGGATCAAGCGTCCTCGGGCTTAGCCTCCACGTGCCGGATGATCTTCGGCCAAATGCTCTAGATCCCCTAAAAGAGTGATTCAAGACACTCTCGGACCGCGCATGACCACCCATTGTGATCGGTGCGTCGCTTCTCTACAGTGGCCGCGTGACTCCGGACAATGAGCCACACCCACCAATCCCCCCGCGGTCAAGACCCCTGTGACCTCATTTCTCCAAGGAGTGGCCTTGTTTGAAACAGCCGGGAGCAGCCAGGCCAGATTCGGCCGCCGTGGCTTCCTCTCCCTCGCCATGGCGAGCGGCGTCGCACTGACCGCGAGCGGCTGCGGCCTGCTCGGCGGATCGGACGACTCGGGCAGCACGAGCGGTGGTCAGGGCCTCGAGAAGACGAAGATCAAGGTCTCGATCATGCCCACGATCGACGTCGCACCGTTCCACCTCGCCGTGCAGAACGGCTACTTCAAGGCCGAGGGGCTCGACGTCGAGTCCGTCGACGCCGCCAGTGGTGACGCGTCGGTGACCAAGCTCCTGTCCGGAGAGGTCGACATCGCCTACGCGAGCTACACGCCGTTCTTCATCGCGAAGAGCAAGGGCAGCGCCGACATCAAGTTCGTGTCCGACGCTTCCTCGGCCGGCCCGAAGAGCACCGAGGTCGTGGCCATTCCCAACGGCTCGGTGAAGAGCGTGCGCGACCTGGCGGGCAAGAAGATCGCGATCACCGCGCAGAACACCATCTGCGACACGCTGACCAAGTCCGTGATGCGCGACAACGGCGTGGACTTCTCCAAGGTGCAGTGGGTTTCCCTGCCGTTCCCGAGCATCGGCGCGGCCGTGAAGCGCGGCGACGTGGACGCGGGCTTCCTGACCGAACCGTTCATCACCGGTTCGGCGAAGTCCAACGGCACGGTGCCGATCATCGACACCGCGACGGGTGCCACGCAGGACTTCCCGACCGCGGGTTACGGCTCGCTGGGCAAGTTCACCTCCTCGAGCCCGAAGACCGTGGCGGCGTTCCAGCGGGCGATGCTGCGCGCCACCAAGGAATCCGCGGACCGCTCGAAGATCGAGCCGCTGATGGTGCAGTTCTCGAAGGTCGACGAGGCCACCGCCTCGCTGACCGCGCTGCTCACCTTCCAGTCCACTCTGGACGCCCGGCGGCTGCAGCGCGTGCCGGACCTGCTGCAGCAGTTCGGGTCGATCCCCGCCAAGATCGACGTCGCGCAGATGATCGTGGCGCAGCCGAGCGCATCCTGACGTGCGACTCGTTCGGAACCTGGTCGGGCTGCTCGGCTTCCTCCTGATCTGGGAGGTCGTCGTGCGGGCCGGGCTGATCGACCAGAACGACGTGCCGCCGCCGACGGTCGTGTTCGCCCGCATCGGCGAACTGCTCGGCGACACGGAGTTCATGCGTGACGTGATCGCGTCCGTGCTGGCGTGGCTGATCGCGATGGCCGTCTCCATCGCGGTCGCCGTGCCGGCCGGGTTGCTGCTCGGCAGCGTGCGCTGGCTGCGGGACGCAACCAAGGCCATCGTCGAGTTCCTGCGCCCCATTCCTTCCGTGGCTTGGATCCCGCTGATCCTGATCGTGGTCGGCGGCGGGCCCGAGTCGAAGATCCTGCTCGCGGTCTACGCGGCCGTGTGGCCGATCCTGTTCAACACCATCTATGCGATGGCCGAGATCGACCCGCTGCTGATCGAGACCGCGCGCTCGTACGGCACGCCCAAGTCGCGGCTGCTGACGTCGGTGGCGCTGCCGCACGCGGCGCCGTTCGTGTTCACCGGCATCCGCATGTCGGCCGCGATCTCGCTGATCCTGGTGATCAGCACGGAGTTCCTGGCGGGCGCGAAACTGGGCATCGGGCAGTTCGTGCTCGAGGCGTCGTCCGGCTCGGGCCGGATGGACCTGGTGCTCGCGGGCACCGTCGTGGCGGGGGTGCTGGGATTCCTCGCCAACGAAGGGCTCGAGCGGCTGGGCAAGCGCCTGTTCCGCTGGAGCAGCAACGACGAAGGGGACATCGCGTGACCGTCGTCGGCAAACCGGTGACCGCCGCGCGCGGTCGCGTGAGCCGCGGGCTGAGCGGGTTCGCGCGCAAGTGGCTGCTGTTCGTGGTGCTCGTGGTGATCTGGCAGGTCATCACGCAGTTCACGGAAAGCGTGTTCTTCCCGCCGCCCACCAAGATCGTGGCGGCGGCGGTGAAGCTGTGGTTCTCCGGCCCGGCTTCGCACGTGTTCCTCGGCGACGCCGTGTTCGACCACATCCTGCCGAGCCTCGCGCGAGTGCTGGGCGGCTGGCTGCTGTCGGTGGTGCTGGGTGTCGCGCTGGGCACGGCGCTCGGGCGCTCGAAGACCGGCATGGACTACGTGGGGCCGCTGTTCGCGTTCTTCCGCGCGATCCCGCCGCCCGCGCTGGTTCCGGTGTTCATCGTGCTGTTCCACATCGGACCGGGCATGCAGATCGCCACGATCATCTTCGGCTCCGTGTGGCCGATCGTGCTGAACACAGTGGACGGTGTGCGTTCGGTCGACAAGGTGAAGGCCGAGACCGCGCGAGCGTTCCGCACGCCGCGGTTCTACTGGATCACCGCGGTGGTGCTGCCGGCGGCGATGCCGAAGATCTTCGCGGGGCTGCGGCTCTCGCTGTCGATCTCGCTGATCCTCATGGCGATCTCGGAGCTCGTCGGCTCGCTCAACGGCATCGGCTACGCGCTGATCGCCGCCCAGCGCGCGTACGACTTCGACCAGATGTGGGCGTGGATCGTGCTGCTGGGCATCCTGGGTTACGGGTTCAACGCGGCCCTGCTCGCCGTCGAGCGGCGGGTGCTGAAGTGGCAGCCCGGCCGTCACTAGAACTTTCCGGAAGGTAGTCAGAATGTCGACCATGCTCGAGGTCTCCGGCCTCAGCCACCGCTACGGCACGGGCGAGGGCGCGCACGTGGCCGTGAACGACCTGTCGTTCACCGTCGAGGCGGGCCAGCTGGCGTGCATCGTCGGTCCTTCGGGGTGCGGCAAGTCGACGCTGCTGCGGGCGATCGCGGGCCTGGTGCCGCCGACGTCGGGCACGGTGAGCCTGCACGGCGACCTGGTGACCGGCGTGCCGGACGACCTCGCCGTGGTGTTCCAGGACTACAGCCGCTCGCTGTTCCCGTGGCTGACGGTGGCCAAGAACGTCGAATTCCCCTTGCGCTGGACCAAACTCGACAAGGCTGCGCGGCGTGAACGGGCCGATGCGGCGCTGGCGGCCGTGGGCCTGTCCGGGATCGGGGCGAAGTTCCCGTGGCAGCTTTCGGGTGGCATGCAGCAGCGCGTGTCGATCGCGCGGGCGCTGGCTTCGCGGCCGGCATTGCTGATCATGGACGAGCCGTTCGCCTCCGTCGACGCGCAGACGCGCTTCGAGCTGGAGGATCTGCTGCGGCGTGTGCAGCGCGAGCAGGGCACCACGGTGGTGCTGGTGACGCACGACATCGACGAGAGCGTGTACCTGGGCGACCGGGTGCTGGTGCTGTCGAAGTCACCGGCGTCGATCGTTGCCGACCTGCCCGTGGGGCTGCCCGCCGAGCGCGACCAGATCACCACGCGGGAGTCGGCGGAGTTCGTGACGTTGCGCGGTGAGGTGGCCCGGCTGTTGCACGGGCCGGCTTCGCAGGCGGTGGCGGATGAAGCCGAGGCCGCTGCGGTCGCGGAGGCAGCGGAGGCTTCGCAGGCTTCGAAGGAAGAGGCGAAGGCGCAGAGCTGAGCACTACGGGAAACGGGGCACCGAGCGGGTGCCCCGTTTCCCGCGTCTCAGGCCTTGGCGCGGGAGTCCGGGCCCGTCTCGTCGGGGCCGATCTCGGGCAGCGTCCGCACGCCGAGCACGTTGGCGCCCACCAGCTTGCGCGTGGCGAGGTTGCCCATGGGCATGAACGTGCTGGCCTGCACGTCGCGCCACATGCGTTCGAACGGCAGCTTCTTGGTGTAGGACATGCCGCCCAGCACGTCGACGAGTCGCTGCATCACCTGCACGGCGTTGTTGGCCGACACGTACTTTACGATGGAGCAGCGGGCCACACCGTCCTGCACGTCGCCGGTGAAGAGACGGCGTGACATCACGTCCTCGGCGTGGCTGCGGATCAGGGCGCGCGAGCTGTCGAGCAGGATCTGGCACTCGCCGATCACGTCCTGCAGCACCGGGTCGCCCGTCTTGCCACGTTTCTGCAAAGAGCGCACGGTCCAGTCCAGCGCACCCGCCGCGACTCCTGTGTAGACGGACGCGAACGCCGGCATCGCCCACGCCCACACGGTTTCCAGCACCCGCGCGTCGAGGTGCTTCACCGGCAGCGAGTGCACGACGGCGCTGTCCTCGACGAACACCTTCGTCAGCTCGACGTCGTTGCTCTGCGTGCCGCGCATGCCCATGGTGTCCCAGGTCTGGTGGATCTCCACCCCGGGCTGGTCGAGCGCGATCTGGCACAGCAGCAGCCGTGGGCCGCCCTCGGCGTCCTCGTAGCGCGCGGTGGTGGAGCAGTGCGTGGCGACGGCGGTGTTGGTGGCGAAGCTCTTGCGGCCCGTGAGCTCGAACCCGCCCTCGACCCGCGTGGCGACCGTGTTCGAGTCCGTCATGTCGTTGCGCAGGCCGGTTTCGCTGGTCACCGACGCCCAGATCAGGTTGCCCTCGGACGCTTTCGTGAGCAGCTCGGCCAGCCGCGGCGACTGAGTGCGCCGCCAGACGCTCGACCACTGGCCCATCGGCGAGAGGTGCATCGTGAACGCGAGCGCGGTGGCGCCGTCGCCCATCGCCAGGCGTTCCAACACGGGCAGGATCTCCGGCAGGCCGGCGCCGAAGCCGCCCAGCTCCTCCGGCACCGACAGGCGCAGGAAACCCGCCTCCCGGAGGTCATCGTAGTTCTCGTGGGGGAAGGTGTTCTCACGGTCGTGCAGGGCGGCACGCTCGGCGAAGACGTCGGCGAGCTTGCCGGCCTTGTCCACGAGTTCCTGCTGTCCCGGAGTCAGTAGAGGCTGCACCTGGCCATCAAAACAGCGTCACCCGGTCGGGTCAATCGCGAAGATCAATACAGTTTCTGCGGGTTCGGGTCGACCTTCACGTGCACCAGCGCGGGGCCGTTTTCGGCCAGCGCCCCGGCCAGGGCCGCGCGCAGGTCGGCGCCCTCTTCGACGGTCCGCGCGGGCACACCCATGCTCTGCGCGAGCTGCGCGAAGTCGATGCCGCCGAGTTCGGTGCCCGGCACCTTCTTGCCCCCGGCCGACTCGCCGAGGATGCGGACGGCGGCGTACTGCGCGTTGTCCAGCACCACGAAGGTGACCGGCACGTTCTCGCGCGCGGCCGTCCACAGTGCCTGCACGCAGTACATGCTCGAACCGTCACCGAGGACGGCGACCACCTTGCGGTCGGGCCGGCCCAGCGCCGCGCCGACGGCCGCCGGGAGGCCGTAACCGAGCGTGCCGCTCGCGACGGTGAGGAACCCCGTGTCGGTCGAGGTGATCGGCAGGTGGTCGTGGAGGCAGTTGCGGTGGCTCGGCGTCTCCTCCACCACGATCGCGTTGTCCGGCAACAGCTCCGCGACGGTCGCGTACGCGAAGTCCGGCGAGATCGGCGTGGTTTCGGCGGGCTTCGCGGGCTTTTCGGCCCTGGGCTTGGCCTCGCGGCTCTTCGCGTGGACGCTTTCCGAGAGGGCCTGGATCGCGAGCTTCGGCGTGGACCGGATGCCGGTGCCGTTGCCGGCGCGCGCGAGCACCTGCTCGTCGTCGCTGACCAGGAACAACGGCGGCAACGGGGTTGCCGGCTCGCCGCGGTACACGTGGTAGGTGAACGCCGGCGCACCCAGCACCACCACGACGTCGTGGTCCTTGAGCGCGTTGGTCAGCGCGATGCGCTCGGGCTGCAGGAACCCAAGGAACAACTCGTGGTCCTCGGGGAACGAACACCGCGACGACATCGGCGCGGCCCACACGCCGGCATCGAGTTTTTCGGCCAGCGCCACCACGTCCGGCACCGCGCCGTCCCCATCGACGGCGGCACCGACGACGATCCCGGGGTTCTTCGCTTCGTCCAGCGCCTCGGCGAGTTCGCCCAGGGCCGCGGGGTCCGGCGCGAAGTGCTGCGTTCGGGTTCCGGTCGGCAACGGCATCGTCGCCTCGGCGTCCCAGTCGTCCACGGGCACCGACACGAACACCGGCCCCTGCGGCGCCTGCGTCGCAACGTAATACGCGTGCGCGATCGCCGCCGGCACGTCCTCCGCCCGCGCCGGCTCGATGCTCCACTTCACGTACGGCTTCGGGAAGCTCGCCGCCTCCACCGCCCCCAGGAACGGCTCGTCCGGGAGGAGGGAACGAGTCTGCTGCCCCGCCAGCACGATCAACGGCGCCCGGTCCCGGTACGCGGTGAACACGTGCCCCAGCGAATGGCCCACACCGCCCGCCGAGTGCAGGTTGACCAGCACGGGCTTGCGCGTCGCCTGCGCGTACCCGTCCGCCATCGCCACCACGGCGGACTCCTGCAACCCGAGGACGTAGGTGAAGTCGTCGGGCCACTCGGTGAGGAACGCGATCTCCGTGGTGCCGGGGTTGCCGAACACCGTGGTGAGGCCGAGGTTGCGGAGGAGTTCCCGGGTGGCGTCGCGAATGGTGCGCATGGCCCGGAGGCTATCCCGGGTGGTGGGCGGTTGTCTCACCTACCCGAGTGAAGGTTTGGGGTGGTGTTTCCGGCTGTGGACAGCCCGCCCGATGCAGGTGCCGAAGACCACGATGGGCCGCACCCGAGGCGAAGTCGTGGTTGGATCCGTTGCCGGAAGCCGGAGGAACGCAGTGGACAACAGACCGCCGATGCCGGAGCGGAAGCTCGGGCCATTCCCGTTGACCGAGGACGGGGCCGCGGCCTTACTGGATCGCTACGCGTTTCACGACTCCCTCCTGCGCCGCGTCGTCGTCGATCAGGAATGGGGCCTGAAGCCAACACGTGTCGCCACGCTCGTGATCGAGGCCGGAGTGTTGAGCGAGGATCTCCGCGGGGAGCTGGTGTCCCTGGAGCTGCTCGGCGTTCAGCGGTTCCGCATCGACGAGACCATCGGGGGCGCCTGGGTGCTCTACGATCCCCCGCAGTTCACCCGGTTCGACGGGCTGTTGCAGGTCGACTTGTGCGCCGAACGATTCGGCAGCCTGCCCCCGGAGAACGCCGAGGAAGCCTTTGCAGGCTCAGAGTTGGTCTTCGCGGCGGCGGGTGGCACCTGGAGCGCCCTGCATCCCTGGGGTCGGTGAGACCGCCCCTGATCGCCTGCGGTGCAGGGTGTTTTCCACTGTAAACACCGAAGCGGGGCCCCTTCCCGAAGAAAAGAGCCCCACCTCAACAGAAAACACTCAGCCGATCAGCCCCGAAAGCCCGGTGCCCTTGAACGAGCCCCAGCCGGTGACCTGGTCGTAGCCCGTGCCGGCGGAGAAGCCGGTGGTGCCGTTGAAGGTGTTGTTGCCCGTGGTCACGTCGTGGAAGCCCGTGGAGTACGACGAGCCGTTGCCGATGCCGTAGAAGGTCGGGTTGAGGTTGCCGAGGGAGCCGCCGTGGACCTGGTTCTGCAGGGCGGTGAAAGCGGCCCACAGGGGAGCCGCGCCGGAGGTGCCCCAGACGTTGCCGGTGGTGCCGCCGCTGACGATGGTGTAAGCGGAGCCCGAAGCGGCGTCGCCGGCGACGTCGGGGACCTTGCGCTTCGTGGTGCTCTGGTGGGACTGCCAGGAGGGTACGGTGAAGATCGTCGAGATGCCACCGCCGCCGGCGCCGCCCGAGGCGCCGTCGTTCCAGGCCTTTTCGCTGCTGTAGGTGTTGGACGAGGTCACGGTGAGCTGGGTGCCGCCGACGCCCGAGACGTTCGGGCTCGACGCCGGGAAGTCGACGGCCTGCGAGCGGCTGCCGGTCTGGCGGGCGCAGTCGGTGGTGCCGTCGTCACCCGCGGCGGCGAAGTAGCTGATGCCCTCCGCGGTGCCGGTGGCGATCGCGTTGTTCACGCTGTTGGCGGCCGACGAACCCTCCGCCGCCTCGCACGAGCCCCACGAGATGGAGACCACGCTGACGCGCCTGTCCGACGCGATCTTCTGGTACATCGCCAGCTCGCCCGCGTTGGAGTTCGGGGCCTCGTACACGTAGCTGCTCACCTGCGACGCGAGCGCGTGCACGACCTCGATGTCCAGGTCGACCTCGACCTCGCCGTCGCCGGGGTTCGAGTCGTAGTTGGCCCCGTTCACCGGCACGGTGGTGACGCTGCCGCCGGTGAGGCCGTACTTCGTGTCGTAGCTCGTGATGTCGGACTTGCGGTAGCCGTCGAACTCGACGAAACCGACGTTCACGCCCGTGCCCGTGGCCGAGAGGCCGCTGGTCGAGTACGCGGACTTCAGGATGCTCGGCGTCACGGCCTTCACCACCTTCGGCGCGGCGGTGGTGGCCGAGTGCTCCTTCACGGCGTGGTTGTCGAGACCGACCACGGCCTGCACCACCGAGGAAACGGAAGCGGGCAGCGCGGGAGCGGAGTCGTTCGCGAAGAACTTGCGACCGGTGGCCGTGTCGGTGTAATTGCCGAGGCGGGTGTGGAATGTGGATTCGAGCTGCGCGGCCGAACCGGTGAACGTGATGGCCTGGCGGTTACCGGAAACCTCGATTCCGCGGGCACCGTTTTGTTTCAGGAATGAAACGGCCTTCGCGACATCGGCCTGCGTTGGGCCGAATGCCGCATTGAACTGCTCCGGGGTGAGGAAGCGGTGGTACTGCGGCGAGGCCGGGTTCTGGACGTCGGAGAGGAACTGCTGGAGAGCCTGCTGGTTGTGCAGCTTGAGCGACAGAGCGGCGTCGATCTGCTGATCAGCGTCGACATCGCCACTGCGGGCACTCGACGCCAGCGGCGCGGAGTTGGCGCTCATGGTGATCAAGGGATCGGCGTGGGCCACGCCGGCCAGGGAAAGGCACAGCAACGCCGGCAGCGGGACCGCTGCGGCGACGAGCTTGTGCAAGCGCATGGCAATTCCTCTCAAACGGTGGGGGACCTGGCCGAAACACTTCGTGCGTCGGCTTGAGAAGGAGCATAAGCCGCCGAGGAACCTACTTTTGGCTGAGCTTTTCACAGTCGGTTTATGTTTCACGAGAGCAATTACGCGACGTTTAGGGGTAACTCCCGTTATGCGGGTTTGGTCTTGATAGCACCATTTGCCGGTTCCCCGAAGATCGCAGTCGCGCCAGGCGCCGGACCTCACCGCGCCCGGAGCGGCCGAGCGGATCGTCGAGACCGCGCTGAGCCGCGTGAAGCAGCTTGACGTGCTCGTGAACAACGCCGCCGCCGAGACCCCAGGGAGCCGTGTTTTCGCGGCCTGCGCGAAAACACGTAACTTGCCGACGTCGTTTTGCATTGGACAATCAACGCCGTGCGGAGCAGGCTTTCGTTCGGCCCGCGAAACGTCCCGAGTCCCCGGCTGTCGAGCGTGCTCACCGCCGTGGCACCACCGGTCCGGCGGTCCGTCCGACCCTGGGAACGATGCGGATGGCGACCGACGAACGCGCGCCTTCGCCGCGCCCGGACAGCCGGCTCGTCGCCGCTGCCGTGGCCGGCGACGCCGCCGCCGTGGCCGATCTCGTGAAGTTCCTGAGCCCGGTCGTGCTGCGCTACTGCCGGGGCCGGCTCGGCGCGCACGGCGCCGAGGACTGCGCGCAGGACGTGCTGATGGCCGTGCTCGTCGAGCTGCCGCGCTACCGCTACGAGACCGACAGCTTCCTGCCGTTCGTGTTCGGCATCGCGAAGAACAAGGTCGCCGACGAGTTCCGTCGCCGCGCCCGCAACCGCGCCGACCCGTACGCCGACGCGGGCGACGAAGACGCACCGGGCCCCGACGAGTACGCCCAGACCGATTCGCGCCTGCAGATCGAGGACCTGCTGCACCACCTGACGCCGGACCAGCGCGACCTGCTCACCCTGCGCGTGGTGCTCGGCTATTCGGCGGAGGAAACGGCCTCGGCCCTGGGCCTGCCCAGCGCGGTCGCGGTGCGCGTGAGCCAGCACCGCGCGCTGACGAAACTGCGCAAGCTCCTGCGCGGCGGCCCGCTGCCCAAGCAGGACAGCTAACCGCGGAGCCTGGCCGACAGGCGCGAAAGCACTATCCGCGTCGCCACAACGGAGCGGATCGCGGCCGAGGAAACCCCTCGCCATCCCCTCGAACGCGTTCCGAACTGAATCCGCACGCCCATGACGCCCTCCCGCGCCCGCCGGCCGGAATCGATTTCCGCCGGGGACTGGGACGGACCATTCGACCCTAGCCGCGTCGAATGCGGCGGGACTCCGCTGACCGGAGGAAAGCGCGGGCGTTAGTGAGAAGGCGGATTTTCGAATAACTCCCGCACCGCCGCCGAGCGCGTCACGACCTCCGCGGCCACCTCGCTCAGCTTCCGGCCCCGGGAACGCGCGAACCGGCGCAGCACCGCGAATGCCTCGTCCGTCTCGAGGCTGAGGCGCTCGGCGAGGAAACCTTTCGCCTGTTCGATGACCACGCGGCTGGTCAACGCGGTCTGCAGCTGCTCGACAAGGATCTCGTGCCGCTGAATCGCCCGTGCCTGCAGCAGGCCGATCGTGGCGACGTCGACCATTCCGCGCGCCACGCGAAGGTCTTCCGGCGCCAGCTCTCCCGGGTGGACCGAGAAGAGGTTCAGCGCACCAACCACCTCCGCGCGCAGCCGCATGGGAATGGCGTGCACCGCGTGAAAACCACGCTGCACGGCGAGCTCCGCGAACCCGGACCAGCCCGCGGCGTCGCGGGCCAGGTCCGGCGCGATCACGGTCGTGCGCAGCTTGAAGGCCTCCAGGCAGGGGCCTTCGGCCCGCTGCAGCTGGAAGAGTTCGAGCACCCGCGCCCGCTCGTCCGAGCTCGCGACCAGCTGCAGGTCGCCGTTCGCGTCCGCGAGCAGCAGCCCGGCCGCATCGACCGGAAGGAGCTCGACACTCCGCGTCGTGAGCAGATGAAGGAATTCGATCACGTCGAAGTCGTCAGTGAGCGTGTCGGCGAGTTCGACGAACGTGTCTACCAGCCGTCCGTCAACCAACCCAGCCATCTCCTTCATTTGTGTCGGCTCCGCAGATCACGGCTTTCATGGGGTTCCCCCTCCGTGGGTGAAACGAAACCGCCGAGCCAAAACATCGGCGGCGATTTCGGAAAGGGGCCGTTGCTCGGCGAACGCCCTCGCCCGAAGCGCGGCGAAAGCGTCGTCGAGGCTGACATCGAGCTGCGCCGCGGCCATGCCCGTCGCCTGGTGCACCTGGGACGAGCGCAGCGACAGACTTATGTCGGCATCGGCGTCGGAGCTCCCGGCCTGTTCGTTCAGCAGCAGGAGCAACATCAGTTCACCGTAGGCCAGCGCGTCCGCGAACAACGCGGGCTCCAGCGGTTCGGGCTCCGTGCGGTGGCACGAGAAAATGCCGACGTCGATGACGCCGACCCGCAGCGGCAGTACGAACTGAGAGTGCACGCCGGCCTGCACCGCGAGCGGCGCGTACAGCGGCCAGCGCCGCGAGTGCTCGTGGCTGTCGAAGTCACCGACCAGCACCGGGGATCCCAGCTCACGCGCGGTGCGCACCGGCCCCTCCCCCACGGTGACCTCCAGTTCGGTGAGCACGGCCGCCAGGTCGCAAGTGGCCGCCCGCACTTCCTGCGTGCCCGGCCCGGTGCTCACCAGCACGCTGGCCCCGGCCACACCGAGCCACGCGGCCGCCGACCGGCACAGGATCGGCACCGTGACATCACTGCGCAGCCGTCGGGCCTGGTCACGGGCTCGCGTCCAGGCACGCATGAGCGGCGTGCTGTCACGTCTGTCCTGCTCGCTCGCCGCCAACTCCCGGGGCCTTCAGCTCGGTGAAATCGGACAAGTCTCCCGAACGGGAGACCCTCGAAAACCTTAGCTCAGTCTTTGACGAGCGAGGCCCACTCGCGCACCGCGGCGGCGTCAACAGGCGAAGTCCACCCACCTGGACGCACCGCGCTGCCCACGTGGAACCCGCGTACGCCGCCGGCGCGCAGCAGGTGCACCTGCTGCGCCCGCAGACCGCCGCCGACGAGCAGCGAAGGGCCCACGGTCCGCCGCGCAAGCTGCTGCAACACGGAAAGCCCGCTGCCGACGCCGTGCGGGCTCCCGGCCGCGAGCACCGTGTCGGCGCCCAGCTCGGTCAGCACGTCGAACGCGGCGAGCGGGTCGCGGGCCCGGTCGATGGCGCGGTGAAAGGTCCACGGCGCACCTCCGATCTCCTTGAGCAGCGCGCGGCAGGCGTCGACGTCGATCTCGTTGTCCTCGGTGAGGAAACCGAACACGAACTCGCGCGCGCCGGCGGCCAGGAGCTTCGCGGTGTCGGCGCGCAGGGCGTCGAGGTCACCGGCGGCGAACCCGTCGGCCGCGCGCAGCATCACCCGCACCGGCAGGTCGGTGGCGGCGAGCACCTCGCGCACGGTTTGTTCGGAGGGCGTGAGCCCGTCACGCGCCATGTCCGCGACCAGTTCGAGCCGGTCCGCCCCGCCTTCCTGAGCGCGCTGCGCGTCTTCCGGACCCAGCGCGATCACTTCCAGCAGGGCGGTCTTCGAGCTCATGGGTCATCCGTTCGATCAGGTCGTGGGGTTCTCGTCCCCCCGGGCGTGGCGCCCCCGCCGGAACCCGCCTTGAAGGCTCGTCATCCGCTCGCGCACCGCTTCGGGGGAAAGCGAGAGTATCGGCCGCTGCTCGGGCACCTGCCCGGGGCTCGCCCCCAGCCCGTCACGGCCGGCTTCCTCGACATCGGAGACCCGCAGGAACGGCCACGTGTCCTCGGCGCCGTCCTCCTGTTCGAGCTCGTCCGACGTCGGCCATTGCAGGTCCGGGTCAGTGGTGGGGAACTGTTCGGCCGGGAACCCGGGTTCTGCGTCGTCGGGGTCGTCGTGTTCCTCGTGGTCGTGTTCCTCGTGGTCGGGCTCCGCGTGGTCGGGCTCCGATTCGAGGGCGGTCCGGGCGTGCCGCGCCGGTGGTTCGGGCTGGTCGGGAGCCGGGGCTTCCGGTTCGGGTTGACGGGCCACGACCGGCTCGGGCTGACACTCCGCCGCGGGTTCCGGCTCCCACTGCGGCAGTGGTTCCGAAGCGGGTACCGGCGCGGCTTCGGCCACCGGCAACGGTTCCGGCGGCACCGTCGCCCGGCCCTCGGGCGGGGGCGCGGCCGCGTCGAACCACCGCGACAGCACGTCGCGGTAGGCGGGCATGCGTTCGGTGGGCGCGTCGAGGTCGAGGTGTGAGCGCTCCTCCGACGACGGCCACGAAGGCGTGCTCTCGACGACCGGCGCGCGCCGCGGCGGGCCGGGCTCGAGCACGGGAACCATCGGCACGTCCGCTGCCGGCTCGGGGTCCCCGTCCTCGGGCGGGGCCACCGCGGGCACGGCGGCGAGCGGCGCCAACGGCGGCAACAGCTCCGGTGCCGGCTCGGGCTCCGCGACGGGACCGCTGCCGGGGGCGGGCGGCTCGGGCAGCGGCGGCGCGTCGACGATCAGCGCGGCCGGCACGAGCACGGTCGCGGTGAGGCCGGTGCCCTCGGCGGGGCGTAGGGAAACGTCGATGTGGTGGCGCTGGGCGAGCGTCGCGACCACGTAGAGGCCCATCCGGCGAGAGACCTCGACGTCGACGTCCGGTGGGTTGGCCAGGCGCGCGTTGGTGCGGTCGATCTCGGCCTGCGGCATGCCGGCGCCGCGGTCGGTGATCTCGATCCGCCAGTCGCCCTCGGGTGTTTCCGCGCTCTCCACTGTGACGCTCGCGCGTTCCGCCGAATACCGCGTGGCGTTCTCGAGCAGCTCGGACACCACGTGCACCAGGTCGTTCACGGCCTCGCCGCGCACCGCGAGCACCGGCGCGGACCCCAGCTCGATTCGCTGGTAATCCTCCACTTCGGACAGTGCCGCGCCCACGATCTCGTCGGCCACCACCGGTCCGCTGTCCTCGCGCACGAGGTCGGTGCCCGAGAGCACCAGCAGGTTCTCGCTGTTGCGGCGCATGCGCGTGGCGAGGTGGTCGAGCTCGAACAGGCCCGCGAGCGTGTCCGGGTCCTGCTCGCCGGCCTCCATGCGGTCGAGCACGGACAGCTGCCGTTCGACGAGGTCCTGGCTTCGCTGCGAGAGGTTGACGAACATCGAGTTCACGTTCTCGCGCAGCATCGCCTGTTCGGCCGCGAGCCGCACGGCCTCACCGTGCACCGCGTCGAACGCGCGCGCGACCTGGCCCACCTCTTCGCGCGTGAACACCGGCACGGGCGCGACGGCCGCGCGGTGGCGCAGGTTCTCCGGCGCGGGGTCGGGGTCGGTCAGCAGTCGTTGCACGGCCTCGGGCAGCCGGTGGTCGGCCACGTCCAGCGCCGTGCGCCGCAGCACGCGCAGGGGCCGCAGCAGCGAGCGCGCGATGACCACGGACAGGATGCCCGCCACGAGCAGCACGGCGAGCACGATGCCGCCGTCCCAGATCGTCGAGGTGCGGGCGCGCGCGGCGAGCGCATCGGTCTGCTGCTGCAACTGCACCAGTAGCGCTTCCTGCACCTGGTGTGCGAGGTTCACGGTGTAGGTGGCCGCGGTGTCCCACTGGTTGGGGTCCAGACCTTGCAGCGACTGGCCGTTCTCGGCTCGGGTCAGGGCCGACTCGACCATGTCGTTGCCGATGTCGACGACGAGGCCGATCACCGTGTCGTCGTACATCCGCTGCTGGTCGGGTGTCGCGAAGGTGCGGTAGTCGTTGCGCGCGGCGTTGAGCTCGGCCTCGGCGCCGAGCAGCGCGCGCGTGCGGTCGCGGTTGAGGCTGCCCTCGGCGAGCGCCTCGGACATGATCGCGCGCTTGACCGACATCTGGTCCTTGATCCGCGCGAGCGCGTTGCCGGCGAGGCGCAGCCGGGCGAGATCCGGATCGGAGACGTCGGCGGCGGCCATGTCGCTGATGTCGAGAAGGCCGGAGATCAGCTCGCTGTAGGAGCGGAGCACGGCGTCGGCCGGGAAGGCCGAGTGCTCGGCGGAGTAACGCAGGCCGCTGAGCACGCGCAGGCGGTCGTCGCTCTGCTGCAGGCTGCTGGCGGCCACGGCGTCGAGGCGCGGTTTGCTGTCGGCGAGCGTTTTCTCGAACGCGCCGATGGCCTGGTCCACGCGCGTGCGCTGGCCTTTGAGGTCGGTGGTGGCGCCCTGGCGGTTGCCGGCGACGAAGCGCACGGTCACGTCGCGCTCGCGCTGCAGCTGGTGCAGCACCTCGGCCACGGTGCTGTCCACCCGGCCGCGCGCGGCGAACTCGGCGAGCGCCTGCGCGTCCCGCAGGTCGGTGCTCACGCGCAGCCCCACGAGCCCGATCACGGCGAGCGCGGGGATCAGCAGGACGGCGAAGAGCTTGGTGCGCAGGTGCCAGTTGCGCAGGCGCCAAGCCCCGACCTGTCTGGCGGCAGCGGGATCCGTCGCGTCGCCCGTTCGGGGACGCTGGTCGCGACGGCTCACCTAAGCTTCCTTTTCACCGCGGCACCTCATCCGCGGACGACATCGGGGTTGTCCGAATCGAGCCTACTCGACAGTAGGTTGGCTCGATCGGATCGGGAAACCGCACTGGCGCGGTCACGGCCCTGTCGGGGATCGTATGGGCAGCGGCCCATACGATCCAGCGTGATGCGGAGATTCTCCCGGTGGGTGAGAGCGGATGAACGTGCGCAGACTGGTGTTGCCGCTGGTGGCGGCCTTGCTGGCCACCGGCGGCTGTTCGCTGTTCACTTCCGGTGACACCGCGGTTCCGGCACCGGTGGAACGGACCACTCTGCGCGTGGGTGTGGGCGGGCCGATCGACACCGCGCCCCTGCGCATCGCCGTGGCCGCCGGGAAGTTCCGCGAGGCCGGGCTCAACATCACGCTCGTGGACCTCGGGACCGAGGACGGGCTGGCGAAACTCACCGGCGGACAGCTGGATGTGACGTTCGCCAGCGACGTGTCGCTGTTCAGTGCGGCCAACGCCGGCACGGCCCTGCAGCTGCAAGGCGAGGCGTACACGTCGGGCAACAACACGATCGCCTTGGTGACGCTGCCCAACTCCGACTACACCGAGCCGACGGCCAAGAAGTCGCCGAAGATCGCGGTGGACGACCTCGACGACATCGGCGCGCTCACCGCCCGGTCCGTGCTCGCGACCGCGGGCGTCGACCCGGCGAAGATCCACTTGGTGACCAAGCCGTTCGACCGGATGCCCGAAGCGCTGCAGGCGGGCGAGGCCGACGCCGCACTGATGGTCGAGCCGTACATCACGCGGGCGGAGAAGGAACTCGGCGCGCAGATCCTCGCCGACGGGTCCAGCGGCGCCACGCTCGACTTCCCGGCCTCGGGTTACGCCACGACGGGCGCGTTCGCGCGCGACAACCCGCGCACGCTCGCGGTGTTCCGGCGCGTGCTCACGCAGGCGCAGCAGACGGCCGCGGACCCGGCGATCGTCCGCGACGCGCTGCCGACGTTCTCCGACATCGACCCGACCACGGCCGCCCTGATCTCGCTGGGCACCTACCCGACCACGCTCTCGGCGATCCGGCTGCAGCGCGTGGCCGACCTCATGCACACGTCCGGCCTGATCTCGAGCCGGCTCGACGTGCAGGCGATGCTTCCCGACGAAGACCAGCCCTAGATGTTCTCGCCGGCGGGCTGCAGGCACACCGTGCGCTCGGGCGGGCCCGTGTACACGCGGACCTTGTCGTCGGTGCCACAAGTGTCCTCGTCGCCCTCGCCCGGGTGCACGACCGCGCGGGCCTCGGCGTCGGGGTCGCTGCAGGTGACCTTGCTGATCTCGGCGTCGTCGTCGACGTCGCGCAGGCAATCGCCGGAGGAGACGTTGAGCGCCAGGCACAGCGTCTCGCGCGGGGAGGCGGTGCGGCTCGAGCTGGTGCCGCGGAAGAGCTGGAAGCGCACGTAGTCGCCGCCGTGGCACCCCGAGGAGCCGGTTTCCACCACGTCCACGCGGTAGGTCGCACGCTGCTCGGAGCAGCTCACGCCGTGGTAGTTCTGCGCGCCGCCGGTCTCGTCGGACAGGTAGAGGCAGCTGCCGGCCACCGGCGTGCCCGCCGAGCGGGCGATCGCGGCGACGCCGAACGCCGCGAGCACGCCCACACCGAGCGCCACCACGATTCCTGCCGCGACCAGCACCTTCGTGGTGCTCGAGAGCGGCCGGGGGCTTCCCGGCCGGGGCGGCACGGCACCAGGCGGCTGGAACGGGTTGGCGGCCGGCGGCGCGCCGAACGGTGGTGTGGTCAAAGGTCCCCCTCCGGCTTTTTCCTGCGGATCATCTTGGCACCCGGGCGGCCGCGGCGGGAGGGACACCTCGGGGAGAACGTATAAAGGACGGGTGACTGATGGCCCCCTGATCGTCCAGTCCGACAAGACCGTGCTGCTCGAGGTCGACAACCCCCAGGCCGACGACGCGCGGATCGCGATCGCGCCCTTCGCGGAGCTGGAGCGTGCGCCCGAGCACGTGCACACGTACCGGATCACGCCGCTGGCGTTGTGGAACGCGCGCGCCGCCGGACACGACGCGGAGCAGGTCGTGGACGCGCTGACGACGTACTCGCGCTTCCCCGTGCCGCAGCCGCTGCTGATCGACGTGGTCGACGTGATGGGCCGGTTCGGACGGCTGCAGATCGCCAACCACCCGGCCCACGGCCTGGTGATGTCGACCACCGACCGCGCGGTGCTTGAAGAGGTGTCGCGGCACAAGAAGATCAGCCCGATGCTCGGCGCGCGCATCGACGAGGACACGGTGATCGTGCACCCGTCCGAACGCGGGCGGCTCAAGCAGGCACTGCTGAAGGTCGGCTGGCCCGCGGAGGACCTCGCGGGCTACGTCGACGGCGAGGCGCACCCGATCGCGCTGGAAGAAGTCGACTGGATGCTGCGCGACTACCAGCGCCAGGCCGCGGAGGCCTTCTGGGCCGGCGGCTCCGGCGTCGTGGTGCTGCCGTGCGGCGCCGGCAAGACCCTGGTGGGCGCGGCCGCGATGGCCCACGCCCAAGCCACCACGCTGATCCTGGTGACCAACACCGTCGCCGGCCGCCAGTGGAAGCGCGAGCTCGTGGCCCGCACGTCCCTGACCGAGGACGAGATCGGCGAGTACTCGGGCGAGAAGAAGGAAATTCGTCCCGTCACGATCGCCACCTACCAGGTCGTCACCCGCAAGACCAAGGGCGAATACCGGCACCTGGAACTCTTCGACTCCCGCGACTGGGGCCTCGTCGTGTACGACGAGGTGCACCTCCTGCCCGCCCCGGTCTTCCGCATGACAGCCGACCTGCAGTCCCGCCGCCGCCTGGGCCTGACTGCGACGCTGGTCCGCGAAGACGGCCGCGAGGGTGACGTGTTCTCCCTGATCGGCCCCAAGCGCTACGACGTCCCGTGGCGTGACATCGAGGCCCAGGGCTGGATCGCGCCCGCCGAGTGCACCGAGGTCCGCGTGACCCTCACGGACGCCGAGCGCCTCGCGTACGCGACTGCGGAGCCCGACGAGCGCTACAAGCTCGCCGCCACGGCCGAGACGAAGACACCCGTGATCAAGTCCATTGTGGAGCGTCACGCCGGCGAGCCCACCCTGGTGATCGGCGCGTACCTCGACCAGCTCGAGATGCTGGGCGCCGAGCTCGACGCCCCCGTGATCCAGGGCTCGACGCGCAACAAGGAGCGCGAGGAGCTGTTCGACCGCTTCCGCCGGGGCGAGCTGCGGACCCTGGTGGTGTCCAAGGTCGCGAACTTCTCGATCGACCTGCCGGAGGCCTCGGTGGCGATCCAGATCTCGGGCACGTTCGGCTCTCGCCAGGAGGAAGCCCAACGGTTAGGCCGACTGCTCCGTCCCAAGGGGGACGGGCGGCAGGCGCACTTCTATTCGATCGTGTCCCGGGACACGGTGGACACGGAGTACGCGGCGCATCGGCAGAGGTTCTTGGCTGAGCAGGGGTATGCGTATCGGATCGTGGATGCGGAGGATTTGCGCCGGCCGTTGTGATGGTTGGGCTGGTCGCGCCTGCTCTGGCGGGCGCTTCAGCGCAACCGGTCGAGCCCGGACCCGGCCCGCACCTCAGCGCCGCCTACGAACCCTTCACCCGATCGCCGCAGCAGAAACTTTCACCTCACTCGCACCACCAGTCCCGCAAACCCTCCCCCGACCAGCGTTTTCCTCGATTCACTCGAACGGATGAGCGACCAAAACCCTGGAAATTGTCGACCCTTCGAACTACTGTTCGACATGCACGACCGAACACCAGTTCGAGGGGAAGCGCATGACGATCGCACCGTTCCGACCCGCCGCAGGGGTCCCGCCGGTTCAAACGCTGCCGCCCGGGCGGTGGCATGGGCGCATCTGGGTGTCCGAGGAACCGCTCGCGCGGCCGCGCCGGTACCTGGAGTGCGTAGCGGAGTTCGAGCGCTCCGGCCTCTGGCCCGTGCTGATCCCGCACGACCAGCGCTTCGCCGCGCGCGGTGAGGACTGGCTCGACGACCGCGGGCGCCTCGCGCCGGCCGGGCATCGGGTGGACGTGGTGGACCCGGCGGAAACGCTGGCGCGCTGGTGGGACACCTCGTGTTGCGACGGCGCGTGCCTGCGGCCCTTCGGCGCCCGCTTCCCCGGGCTCGCACGCCGGTCGCACCGGCGCGCCGACCCCCTCGCCGAGGCCGGCAACACCGGTTCCATCCTCGCCACGCGTGGCGCACACCGGCTCGGCCTCGTCCAGACCGATCGTCCGGCCGACATCCCCGCGCTGCTCGGCTGGACGGGCATGATCAAGTCCACCGACCGCGTCGCGGAGGTGTCCGCCGTGCTGCGCAGCTGGGAAGACCGCTTCGGCGCCACGCTGGTCTCGATGGGCTTCGACTCGCTCACGCTGTCCGTCTCGGCCCCGCCGCGCACGCAGGCCCGCGCCCTCACCGTGGCGGCCGAGCACCGCGCGTTCAGCCTGCCCACGTACCTCTCCCAGCCCGGAACGCTCCGCGAGTACGCCGCCAGTCTCGTGCAAACGCGCCGGTGGAACTTCTCGTGGGCCTGAGTCCGGGGGCGTGAGACGCATGTCCCCTCGTTTGGGTCAGGTGTCCCGAAATGTGGTGCGCGCGTCCGGACGAAGGCCGCGCGAGCGCGTTTACCGCAACGGGCCCAGGGGAATCACGTCGCGGAAGAAGGGGGTGAGGGAGGTCGCCGCGATTCGGATCGGGACGTCGGGCTGGCGGTATCCGCCGTGGCGCCGCGAGTTCTACCCCGAGGGGCTCGCGCAGCGCCGCGAGCTGGAGTACATCTCGCAGCGGTTGAACTCCGTCGAGCTCAACGGCGCCTTCTACTCCCTGCAGACCCCCGACCGCTACCGCTCCTGGGCCGAGCAGACCCCGGCCGGGTTCGTGTTCGCGGTGAAGGGCGGGCGGTTCATCACGCATCTGAAGCAGCTGCGGGACGTCGAGTCCGCCGTGGCCAACTTCTTCGCGTCCGGTCTGCTGGCACTCGGCGAAAAACTGGGCCCGGTGCTCTGGCAGCTGCCCGCGCGGCTCGAGTTCGACCCGGACCGCGTCGAGACGTTCCTCAGCCTGCTGCCGCGCACCACCACCGAAGCCGCCGCGCTCGGCGCCAAACACGACGACAAGCTGAAGACCCCGCCCTACCTCGAAGCCGGCCGGAACCGCCCCATCCGGCACGCGCTGGAAGTCCGCCACCCGAGCTTCGTCGCCCCGGAAGCCCTGGGCTTGCTGCGCCGGCACGACGTCGCCCTGGTCGTCGCCGACACCGCCGGCCGCTGGCCCTACCGCGAGGATCAGACCACGGACTTCACCTACATCCGCCTCCACGGCGACGTCGAGCTCTACACCAGCGGCTACACCGATTCCGCCCTTCGCGCCTGGGCCGCCAAGATCACCGCCTGGCACGCCTCCGGCCACCGTGACGTCCACGTCTACTTCGACAACGACGTCAAAGTCGAAGCCCCCCGCAACGCCATCACCCTCACCGGCCTGCTGAACCCCGACCCACCCCCGGGGCAGTGAGCGAACAGTGAGCGCCGTCCGCTTGAGTTGGGCATACGGGTGCGGGTGGTCCGCCTGCCGCCTCTGGGGGTCGGCACGCAGACCACCGCACCACGTGCCTTGGCAACTTGCCACGCCCTGAGGCAATCGCCGCCACGAGCTGGCAACTCGCCGCTCGCTGGGCAAGCGATACGCCGGCCCGGCAACTCGCGGCGCACCCTGGCAACCTGCACCACGCGAAGACAACGTGCGGCGGAATCGGCCCGTCTTGCCGCCGGGGTGGCGACCCGCGAAGGCACTTCCCCATCACCAGGCGAGTCGGCAAGCGATGCACCGGCTTGGCAACTCGCCGCGCCAGCTGGCAAGCCGCCGCGCAGCCAGCAACTCACTGGACTAACTGGCAACTGCTACGCACGTCGGCAAGGCGCCTCACCGCCGAGCAACTCGCTGCGCCAGCCGGCAAGCACCACGGACCTCGGCCGGGTGCCACGCCGCCCGGCGGCGGGCGGCACCAGCCGGCAACCGCCACGGACGTCAGCAAGGTGCCTCGCAACCCCGGCAATCGGTCACGCCGGCCGGCAACTGGCCACAAAGCCAGCAAGGCCCACGCAGCCCGGCAACTCGCCGCACCAGCCGACAACCGCCACACACGTCAGCAAAGCGCTACGCAGCTCGCAGCGCGCGACACCAGCCGGCAACCGCCACGGACGTCAGCAAGGTGCCTCGCAACCCCGGCAATCGGTCACGCCGGCCGGCAACTGGCCACAAAGCCAGCAAGGCCCACACAGCCCAGCAACACGCCGCACGAACTGGCAACTGCCGCTCACGCCGGCAGGGTGCTACGCAGCCCGGTAACTCGCGGCACGAGGTGGCAAGAGTCGATGTGTTCGGCGAGATGCCAGGCCAAACGGCAAATCCGACAGTGTGAAAACGCCGGGCAGATTGCCAGGCCGCTTGGCCAGGCGCCAAGGCTTGCGGCAGGAATCCCCGCCGACCGGCGGCTGCCCCACAACGCGGCAGCATGCCGCCGGCAATGGCAAGACCGACCCCGATGGCAAGGGCACCGCGAGTCAAGCCGGGACGAGGTCAGCCCGAGACCATCGCGGCGAGTTTGGCGCGGACTGTGGCCGCGTCGGGATGGGCGAGGGCGGTGAGGAGGCGGGCGGAGCGGAGCCAGCAGTCGCGGGCGGCGGCGGGGTGGCCGAGGCGCTGGTGGGCCGTGCCGAGTTGGGCGAGGAGGTCGGCGGCTTCGTAGTGTTCGTCGAGGGAGAAGAACATGTCGACGGCGTCGGACATGCACTCGATGCCCTCCGCCGGGCGGCCCAGCCCCAGCAGGGCCTTGGCGCGGGTGGCCAGCGAAAACCGGCCGTCGCGTGGAGTGGGGGCCAGGGTGAGGGCCTCGTCGGCCAGGGAGAGGGCGCGGGGAAAGTCGCCGAAGCGGCAGCAGAGGTCGCCGAGGGCGCGCAGGACGTTGGCCTCGAAGCCGGTCAGGCGCAGGTCGCGCACGATGCGCAGGGCCTCGGTGCCGTGGGCGAGGGCGATGGGGAAATCAGCGGCGGAGTCTGCCGCCATGGCCAGGTTGTAGAGGGCCCGCGCCTCGCCTTCGCGGGAGCGGAGTTCGCGCTGCAGGGCCAGGGCCTGCTCCAGATGCCGACGCGCTGACGCGTAGTCGCGGACAACGCCGTCGATCACGCCGAGGCTGTTGAGGATCCCGGCCTCACCCGCCCGGTCACCGGACAGCCGCGTGCCGCGCAGGGCGAGTTCGTTGAGGGCGCGCCAATCATCGACGCGGGTGCGGCCGGCGAAGTACGTGAACATCAGCCACGTGAGTTTCCAGCAATGTGAGTATTCGCGCAGCCGGAACGCCAGCTGCACCGCGGCGACGAGATTTCCGTACTCCTCGGCGAACCACGCCAGGCCCGCGTGGTAATCGGCGAACGCGAGACCACCCTCCACGCACAACTCCAGCGAACCGTAGATCCGCTCGGGGCGCATGGCACGGGATGCGTTCAGCGCCGAGGAAAGGTAGAAATCCAACATCCGCACCCGGGCGGCCGTGGTGTCCGCTGGACTGTCCACTTGGTACGCGAGCTCGGCGGCGTACGCCCGGATCAGGTCGTGGAACTGGTAGCGACCCGGCTGTGGCTGCGTGAGCAGATGCGCCGACACCAGAGCATCCAGAGCGGACCCCGGCGGCGAGCCCAGCAGCACCTCGGCGACAGCGGGTGTCACGTCCGGACCCGAAGGCAAACCGAGCAACCGCAACAGCCGCGCGGCCTCGGGCGGCAACGCCCGGTACGAGTACGAGAACACGGACCGGATGTTCGTCTCCTCGCCGTCACCGAGGTCGAACGACCCGAGCCGGTCGGACTCGGCCGCCAGTGCGTCCACAAGCGAACCCAGGGGAAAGTCCGGGAACTGCGCCGCCCGCACGGCCAGGATCCGGATCGCCAGCGGCAGCCCGCCGCAGTACTCGACGAACCGTGAGGTGGCGACGAGATCGGCGTTCACCCGCTCGACGCCGATCGCCGACGCCAGCAGCTCGACCGCGCCCGTCTCGTCCAGCTCTTCGAGGGCGATCCGGCGCGCGCCGTGAGTCGCGACGAGGCCACGCAGCTGCCAGCGGCTCGTGACCACCACCAGGCACCCGGGTCCGGGCAGCAGCGGCCGGACCTGTTCGGTGCTGTTCGCGTTGTCCAGCAGCACGAGCAGCCGGCGGCCCGCCGTGTGCGTGCGCCAGAGCGCGGCGCGACTGTCCACATCGGCCGGCAGCTGATCACCTGGGACACCGAGAGCGGACAGCAGGGTTGCCAGTGCCGCGAGCGGTTCCACCGGTTCGCCGGGACCGTGGCCGCGCAGGTTCAGGAACACCTGTCCACCGGGGAACCGCTCGGCGACCTCGTGTGCGAAGTGGACGGACAGGGTCGTTTTCCCCATCCCGCCCATCCCTTCGACCGACGCGATGGGGGTCGACGTGCTGTCGTCGGCCGGCAGCAACGCCCGCAGCGCCTTGAGATCCGCCTCACGGCCGGCGAAAGCCACGAGGTCAGCCGGCAATTGGTGCGGCACCTGCGGCTCGACGGCCGGCTGGGACGGCGCCCCGCCCAGCACGAGCCGGTGCACGCGCTGCAGCCCGGCGCCGGGGTCGAGGCCCAGTTCGTCGGCCAGCACGGTGCTGATCCGCCGGTACACCTCGAGCGCCTCGGCCTGCCGTCCGGAATGGAACAGCGCGAGCACGAGCTGCTCGTGCAGCCGTTCCCGCAACGGGTGTTTCCGGGCCAGCCGCGTGAGCTCCGGGACGACGGTGCCGAACTCACCGACGGCGAGCAACGCATCGGCCCACAGCTCGCGCACCCGCGTGCGCTCCTCGGCGAGCTGAGTGGCCTCGTCGAGGTGCAGGGCGTCGGATTCGACGTTCTGCAGCGCGGGGCCGCGCCACTGGGCGAGTGCGTCGGCGAACAACGCCGCCGCTCGACGGTGTTCGCCTTGTTCGGAAGCTGTCCTGCCGCGGGCCGCAAATGCGCGAAACCGACCGAGATCCGTGGCCAACGGATCAAGTTCCAGCAGATAACCACCACGTTCTGTGCGAATGACAACACCTTCGCCCAGCGCCCGCCGCAGCCTCAGCACGTACGTCTGGAGGGCGCCTTTCGAGCGGCGCCGGTCGTCGTCCCACAGCCAGCGGCCGAGTTCGCCGACGGACACCACGTGGTTGACCCGCAACAGCAGCCCGGCGAGCACGATCAGCGGCCGGCTGCCGCCGAGCGGCACGGCGCGGCCCTCGGCCACGACCTCAGCCGGGCCGAGCACCCGGAAGTCGAGGCCGTCCACCCGTCTCATTCTGGCCGGTCGCCGCCCGATCGGCACGTGCGTGGCGAGTGGCATGATCTGTGGTGATGAAGGTCTACGCGCTGCCCCTGCACAACCGGTTCCGGGACATCACCGTCCGTGAAGGCGTCCTGCTCGAAGGACCCGCCGGCTGGGGTGAATTCTGCCCGTTCGCGGACTATTCGGACGCCGAAAGCCTCCCGTGGCTCGCGAGCGCGCTCGAAGCGAGCGAGCAGGGCTGGCCCGCACCGGTGCGCGACCGGGTCGAGGTCAACACGACCGTCCCCGTCGTGCCGGCGGAGCAGGCCCACGCGCTGGTCCGGGCGTCGGGGTGCCGCACGGCGAAGGTGAAGGTCGCCGACAAGCGCTCGACGCTCGCCGACGACTGCGCCCGCCTCGAAGCCGTCCGCGACGCCCTCGGCCCGAGCGGCGCGATCCGCGTGGACGCGAACATGGCGTGGGACGTCGACACCGCCGTCACCGCGCTCGCTGACCTCGACAAGGCGGCCGGCGGCCTCGAGTACGCGGAGCAGCCGTGCCGCACCATCGACGAGCTGGCCGCCGTCCGCCGCCGGGTGTCCGTGCGGATCGCCGCCGACGAGTCGATCCGCCGCGCCGAGGACCCGTTGAAGGTCGCGGTGGCCGGGGCCGCCGACATCGCCGTGCTGAAGGTCGCGCCGCTCGGCGGGGTGCGGCGCGCGCTGGAGGTGGCCGAGGCGTGCGGGCTGCCGTGTGTGGTGTCGTCCGCGGTCGAGACCAGCGTGGGCCTCGCTGCCGGCCTCGCGCTCGCGGGCGCGCTCCCGCGGCTCGACTTCGCCTGCGGGCTCGGCACGATGTCCTTGCTGGCCGGCGATGTCTCGACCCGGACACTGTCCCCTGTGGACGGTTATCTCCCTGTCCTCGGGCAGGCTCCCGCTCCGGACCGGTTCGAGGACTTCGCCGCTTCGCCGGACGTGACGCAGGCGTGGCGCGCCCGGTTCGAGCGCGTCCACGCCCTGCGCTGACTCACGCCCAGTACGCCAGGTGGGCGCGGACGAGGAAGTCGTCGGCCCAGGCCTCGTCGGGCCCCTCGGGCAACGGTGACCCGTCCCCGACGAGCGCGGCCAGCTCGCGTTCGAGCTCCTCGGCCGCGGCCAGCGCTTCGGCCTGCGTGTGCCGGCCGCGGCGCAGGTCCAGCAGCCACGTGCGCCAGGGGTCGGCCATCGGCAGTGTGAGACGACCCGTCGTGAGCAGCTCGACGCCCTGTACACCGACGCGCACCATGTGCATCGCGTACTTGGTGTCGAAGCCATGCGCCTCGACCAGCTCGGGCCGCGCGGCCTTCGCCTCGACCAGCCGGCGCCGCTGACTCTTGAAGTAACCCGCGAACTTCGCCCCGGCGCGACGCGAGACGATGCGGTCGGCGTTGGCGCGCAACTCGTGGCCGGCCCCGGTGATCCGCACGATCTCCTGCTCCGGCACGAAAAGCGGCAGCAGCACGGTCGGGTTGCCGTTCTGCGCGAGGCGCATCCACTTGCGCAGCGAGTAGCCGACGAGGTCGAGGTCATCCGGCCCGGAGCGCACGCCCTGGGGCTGCGTGCGGAACACGTACTGCTCGAAGCGCCGCAGCCCGGCGACGTACTCCGGCGGCTCGACGCACAGGCCCATTTCGTCGCGGTCGCCTTGGCCGTCAAGGGATGTGCCGTGCACCGCGGAGCCCACCTGGCACCGCAGGATCGTGCCGCGTTCGGCGAGGTCGACGTGTTCCGCTGCGAGGCTGACGTGTGCCACGTGCGAAGTTGTACCCGGCGGTTCGGTCCGCGGGCGTCCGAATTTCCCCTGAGGTGGCCTCCGGGTCGGAGTCCAGGGTCGGTCTCCGGGCCGTTCCCCGATGTGCCAGGGCGCGCGGCGGCGGAGTATTCATGGCATGACGAACAGCGTGTACACCCCGGAAACCAAGAAGCTCTTCCGCAGCCGCACCGACCGGATGTTCACCGGGGTGTGCGGGGGCTGGGCCGACTACCTCGGCGCCGACCCGACGATGGTCCGCATCGCCGTGGTGGCCGCCACGGTGCTCTCGGCCGGAATCGCTCTCCCCATCTACCTCGCGGCGGCCGTGCTGACGCCGGAGGCCGCCGCCTGAACCCCGCCGCGGCCGGGGGGCCGCGAGCTACGGGGTGGCACGACCAAGGGGGAGAACGGAGAAGCCCGGGCGTGGGGAGCGCCTGGGCTTTTTCGTGTGTCCACGAGCAATGCCGGCGCCGCAGGAGGGACCGCCGAGCACGTGTCCACAACAGACTCCACCCGGGAAACGGGAAAAGCCCGGCCCGCCGAAGCGGACCGGGCTTTTCCGGATCTAGCGTTGTACTGCGTTCGAACTCAGAAAATCGCCGAACTCAGAAGTCCATGCCACCCATGCCGCCGGACGGGTCGGCCGGAGCGGCAGCAGCCTTCTCCGGCTTGTCCGCGACGACAGCCTCGGTGGTCAGGAACAGCGCCGCGATGGAGGCGGCGTTCTGGAGGGCCGAGCGGGTGACCTTCGTGGGGTCCGGCACGCCGGCGGCGAGCAGGTCCTCGTAGACACCGGTGGCGGCGTTGAGGCCGTGGCCCTGCGGGAGGGACTTGACCTTCTCCGCCACGACGCCGCCCTCGAGGCCGGCGTTGATGGCGATCTGCTTGAGCGGCGCCTCGACGGCGACCTTGACGATGTTGGCACCAGTGGCCTCGTCGCCCTCGAGCTTCAGGCCCGCGAAGGCAGCCTCGGCGGCCTGGATCAGAGCCACGCCACCACCGGCGACGATGCCCTCTTCCACGGCGGCCTTGGCGTTGCGCACCGCGTCCTCGATGCGGTGCTTGCGCTCCTTGAGCTCGACCTCCGTCGCGGCACCGGCCTTGATGACGGCCACGCCGCCGGCCAGCTTCGCGAGGCGCTCCTGCAGCTTCTCACGGTCGTAGTCGGAGTCCGAGTTCTCGATCTCCGCGCGGATCTGGTTGACGCGACCCTGGATCTGGTCGGCGTCGCCCGCACCCTCGACGATCGTGGTCTCGTCGCGCGTGATCACGGCCTTGCGGGCGCGGCCCAGCAGCGACAGGTCCGCGTTCTCCAGCTTGAGGCCGACGTCCTCCGAGATCACCTGGCCACCGGTCAGGATCGCGATGTCCTGCAGGATGGCCTTGCGGCGGTCACCGAAGCCCGGGGCCTTGACGGCGACGGACTTGAAGGTGCCGCGGATCTTGTTGACGACCAGGGTGGCCAGGGCTTCGCCCTCGACGTCCTCGGCGATGATCAGCAGCGGCTTGCCGGACTGGATGACCTTCTCCAGCAGCGGCAGAACGTCCTTGACGTTCGAGATCTTGGAACCGAACAGCAGGATGTAGGGGTCCTCCAGCTCGGCTTCCTGGCGCTCCGGGTCGGTCACGAAGTAACCGGACACGTAGCCCTTGTCGAAGCGCATGCCCTCGGTGAGCTCGAGCTCGAGGCCGAAGGTGTTGCTCTCCTCGACGGTGACGACGCCTTCCTTGCCGACCTTGTCCAGCGCCTCGGCGATCAGCTCGCCGATGGTGCGGTCAGCGGCCGAGATCGAGGCGGTAGCAGCGATCTGCTCCTTGGTCTCGATCTGGACGGCGGCCTTGTGCAGCTGCTCGGTGATGGCCTCGACGGCCGCCTCGATGCCGCGCTTCAGGCTGATCGGGTCGGCACCCGCGGCGACGTTGCGCAGGCCCTCGCGCACGAGCGCCTGGGCGAGCACGGTGGCGGTGGTGGTGCCGTCACCCGCGACGTCGTCGGTCTTCTTGGCAACTTCCTTGACGAGCTCGGCCCCGATCTTCTCCCACGGGTCCTCGAGCTCGATCTCCTTGGCGATGGAGACACCGTCGTTGGTGATCGTCGGCGCGCCCCACTTCTTTTCGAGCACGACGTTGCGGCCACGCGGGCCGAGGGTCACCTTGACGGCTTCGGCGAGGGTGTTGAGGCCGCGCTCGAGACCGCGGCGGGCGTCCTCGTCGAACGCGATCAGTTTGGCCATTGCGGTGTGGTCCTCCGGTATTGGGCGCCACCGCCGCGCTGTGCGGTCTCGGAGAGACTCCTCAGCGGCGGCAGCAGGACACGTCCTCGGCCAGGCTCGGTGCCCGCGACGGACGACTGACCTTGGGCCAGCCTCACCGTCCCGACCTTCAAGCGCGCGGTCGGTGACCGCACACTTGGCACTCAACGGCGTCGAGTGCCAATGCCGTGTTTAGCACTCCCGGGGTGAGAGTGCAAGAACCGCAGGTCAGTGATCCACGTTTGTCACGGCGTGACGATCGCGAAGCCCGGGTCGTCGGCGTCGAGGAGGGCGAGCAGCCGGCCGAGGACGGCGGGGTCGCCGGCGTGGTCGACCCCCGTCAGCGCACCGCCGGAGAGCAGCCCGAGCAGCTGCTCCTTGGTCAGCGTGAGGGTCAGGTCCACGGAAGCCGCCGACGTCGGGTTCGCGGTCTGGATGAGTGCGCCGTTGGACAACGTCGTGCGGATCGTGGTCGCGAGGTCGGTGAAGTGCCACTCGATGGTGAGCGCTTCGGCGGCGGCGCGGGGACCGTCGACGCGGATGGCGAGGGAGTCGAAGAGCTGCTCGACGGTGAGCGCGGCCGTCATGCCGCTGCCGACGTCCAGCGGCGGCGGGGCGATGCCCTTGCGCAGCTCCAGCGCGCCGGTGAGGTAGAAGTTGCGCCAGGTCGGGTTCTCGGCGCCGTAGCCGAGGCGCTGGTAGACGTCGGCGAGCGCGGTCTTGGCGTCGGTGCTGCCGGGGTCGGCGAACACGGCGTGCTTCAGCAGCTCGGCGGCGAACCGCAGGTCGCCGGCGTCCGCGTACTCCTGCGCCTTCGCGAGCACCGCGGGGACACCACCGAGGACGTCGACATAACGCGTGGCCAGCGCCCGCGGCGGGTGCTGCCACAGCGACGTGGGGTGGCCGTCGAACCAGCCGAGGTAACGCTGGTAGATCGCCTTGACGTTGTGGCTGACCGAGCCGTAGTAGCCCCGCGCGTGCCACGCGTTCTCCAGCTCCGGCGGCAGCGTGAAGTCCTCGGCGATCTCCACGCCGGTGGCGCCCTGGTTGAGCCGGCGCAGGGTCTGGTCGTGGAGGTAGGCGTAGAGATCTCGTTGCTGTGAAAGGAACTTCACCACCCGCGCGGTGTCCCACGTGGGCCAGTGGTGGGAGGCGAACGCCACGTCTGTGCTCGCGCCGAAGAGCTCGATCGCCTCGTCGAGGTAGTGCGCCCACACGCGCGGGTCACGGACCAGCGCGCCCCGGAGCGTGAGGAGGTTGTGCAGGTTGTGCGTGGCGTTCTCGGCCAGGCACAGGGCGCGGCGGCCGGGGAAGTGGAAGTTCATCTCGGCCGGCGCCTCGGTGCCGGGCGTGAGCTGGAAGACCACGCGCACGCCGTCGAGCACCTCTTCCTGCCCGGTCGCGGTGATGTCGACGGTGGGTGCGAGCAGCCCGATCCGGCCCGTCGAGGTGGCTATGCCGAGCCCGCTGCCGACCTGGCCGGTGGCACTCACGTCGAGGGTGACGCCGTACATGTAGGTGGCCCGGCGGCTCATCGCGGTGCCCGCGTACACGTTCTCCGCGACGGCGTTCTCGAGGAACCCCGCCGGGGCGAGGATCGGGACGTCGCCCGCGCCGTCGGGCAGCACGCCCTCCACGCCGCCGAAGTGGTCGGCGTGCGAGTGGGTGTAGATCACGGCGGTCACCGGCCGGACGCCGCGGTGGGCGCGGTAGAGAGCGATCGCGGCCGCCGCGCACTCGGCGGAGATCAGCGGGTCGATCACGATCACGCCGGAGTCGCCCTCGACGAACGTGATGTTGGAGATGTCGAACCCGCGCACCTGGTAGATGCCCTCGGTGACCTCGTACAACCCGCTGGTGCGGCACAGCTGCGCCTGCCGCCACAGGCTCGGGTTCACGGTGTCCGGGCAGTCACCGTCGAGGTAGGCGTAGGGTCGCAGGTCGAACACCATGCGGCCGTCGGCGCCGATGATCGTGACGGGGTCGAGCGTGCCGCGGAAGCCGCGGGCGGCGTCGTCGAAATCCTGCCGGTCGCCGAAATCCATGACGGTCCCCTCACCTTGCGTTACGGTGCAGGGAGTCGACCACAACCGGGGCGGCGAACGGTCACCTCCGGCGGATGAGGTTCAGCGGCTCGGCTGGATGGGGATCGACGCGGGCGGCGGGTTGAGCGTCGGCGAGCCGGACTGCGACCCACCCGTGCCCGGACCGACGGGGATGTTCGGCGCCGTCGTGGGCGTGGTCGTGCTCCCGCTGCTGTCGTCGCCGCCGAAGAGGAAGATCGCGCCGACGATCAGGCCCGCGAGCACGACAACCCCGAGGCCGATCCACAGCCACTTCGCGCGGCCACTGCCGCGTGGCTGCTGGAACGCGCCGGCCCCACCCGCGGGCGACGGCGGCCGCAGCCGCATCGGGTCGCCGGGCGGGCCGTAGCCCGGGTGCATGCCGGGGTAACCCTGCTGCTGGTGGGGGTAGGCGCCGTAACCGGGCGGCGGACCCTGCTGCGGGCCCGGCCGGCCCTGCGGCACGCCGGGGTAGCCGTAGCCGGGCGGCGGGGCTTGCGGGGGGACGCCGTGGGGCTGGGCGGGGTTCTGCTGGGCACCGGCCCAGCCGCCGGCCCGCGCGGTGCCGTCGGCGGGACCGCCGGGAGCACCGTGACCACCGGGGGCACCGGGGGCACCGGGGGCACCGGGGGCACCGGGGGCACCGGGACCACCCTGGCCCGGCCCTCCGGGTCCCGACCACTGCTGCGCGGCCGGATCGTTGCCCGGACCCTGCGGCCCGCCTTGTCCGTATCCCTGTCCACCGAAGGGCTGCATGCCGGCTGCCTCCCCCTGAGCACCGTGCGCGCTCTGACCAGCCGGCGCCCCTTGGCCGTTCTGCACCCCGCCCGATCCGGGCGGGCCCGGCGGCGTGTCCGACGTCGCCATCGGCCCCAGCGCCACGCGGGCCGCGGCGATCATCGCCACGCAGCTCGGGTAGCGGTCGGCCGGGTTCTTCGCCATGCCCTTGCGGATCACGTCGTCGATCGCGCCCGGCAACCCGACCACGTGCGACACCGAGGGCGGTTCGCCGTTGAGGTGTCCCTTGATCACCGTCGGCACGTCGCCCTTGAACGGCGGGCTGCCGGTGAGGCACGCGAAGAGCACGCACGTGAGCGCGTACTGGTCGGTGCGCCCGTCGAGCGGCTCGCCGCGCAGGTGCTCGGGCGCCGCGTACGTCGGCGAGCCCAGGAAGTCACCGCCGCGCGTGCGGTGGCCGGTGGCGCCGCGGCGGGTCAGGCCGAAGTCGGCGACGTAGACGTGCTCGCGCGAGGTCTCCTTGCTGGTGACCAGCACGTTGGCCGGCTTCACGTCGAGGTGCACGAGGCCGCGGTTGTGCAGCGTGTCGAGGGCGTCGGCGACCTGGTCGAGCAGCGCCAGGGCGCGCGCGGGCGCGATCGGGCCCGCGGAGATCAGCCCCGCGAGATCGCCGCCGTCGACCATGCGCATGGCGATGTAGAGCATGCCTTCGAGCTCGCCGAAGTCGTACAACGGCACGACGTTGGCGTGGTCGATCGCGGACGTGTTGCGGGCTTCGTCCACGAACCGCTCGCGGAACTCGGCGTCGGTGCCCAGGTGGTCGCCGATGACCTTCAGCGCCACCTTCCGGCCGAGCCGCACGTCGGTGGCCTGGTAGGTCACGCTCATGCCGCCCTTGCCGAGCACCGAGTCGATGCGGTAGTTGCCCAGCCGGCGACCGGTGAGGTCCCCCGACACATCGCCTGTCACGCTGCGCAGCTTAACGCCCTGCATTCCGCAGCGATGGCCGGTTCGCCCAACCGGTCAGGCTCCGGTTGTCAGGACACCTTCCGGACGTCCGCGGCTTGGCTGCGCCCGTCGCGGCCGGACTGGACCTCGAACTCCACGCGGTCGCCTTCGTCGAGCGTCCGGAACCCTTCGGCCTGGATCGCCGAATAGTGGACGAACACGTCCGGCCCTTCGGCGGATTCGATGAACCCGTAACCCTTTTCCGAGTTGAACCATTTGACGGTGCCGACAGCCACGGCGCCCTCCCTCAGGACAAGATCCGCTGTCCGTAGCGGCTGGAAAGTGCAGTTCACGCTACCGGAATTACGCCCTTCGGCAATGGTTGATTCGCAGATTCGTCAGCCGCGGGAAACCCGCCTGTTGCGCGCTTGCACGAGAACGGTGCCAGGTCCGGCGAAATCGAGGACCAGACCTTCGCCCGTGCGCAGCGACTGGGGGCCGCTCGGGTCCACCGCGCGCAGCCGGCACTGCAGCGTGTCCGGGTAGGCCAGCACGTAGTCGGGCCGCACCGTGACCAGTTCTCCGGCCGAGAGCTCGAACGAGTCGACGGGCCCCGGCGCCGTGAGCACGAGCGGACCGGTGCCGCTGTAGTGGTCCAGGAACCCGGCGTCGGCGCCGAAGAGCTGCTGCAACGGCGCCCACGCCTGGTCGCGGCGCACGGAAGCCGGCCGTGCGAGCACGGCTTCGCGGTGCACCGACCAGCCGGTGTTGCCCGTGAGCTCCAGCGGGTAGACGTCACCGGGACCCAGCGGCGCGAGGTCGACCCAGCCGCCCTCGGCGGGTGCGGTGAACACGGAAACGCCCGGCTTGCGCGCACCCGGCACGCCGCTTTCGCGCACGCCGAAGCTCGTGGCCAGCATCGTGTCCGAAGCCGACTGCACGGCTTCGCCCGGCGCGAGGTGCACTCGCGCGACGCCGAAGTTCGGCGTGTGCCTCGTGTGGACGCGCATGTCAGCGGGAGGGGACGTGGGAGAGGATCCAGCTGATCAGCGCAGACGGGTTGCGGGTCTGTGTGAGCACCTGCCCGGGCCCGGCGAAGTCGAACACGAAACCCTCTCCGCTCTTCATCGACTGGATCACGCCCTGCGAGACCTTGCGCATCTGGTACTGCACGGTGTCGTGGTAAGCGACGACGTGCCCGGTGTCGATGGTGACGGCCTCGCCCGCCTGCAGCGTGACGACGTCGAGCGCGCCGTAACAGGACACCAGCACCTGGCCCTGGCCCTGGGCGTGCGAGAGGAAGCCGCCCTCGCCGCCGACCAGGTTCTTGAAGCCGCCCCACTTCGTCTCGGTCTGCACGCCGTGCGACGAGGCGAGCCAGCTGCCGCGCGTGATGCACCACCCGGCGCGGCCGTCGAGGGTCAGCGTCTGGATGTCGCCGGGGAGGTTGGCCGCGATGTCGACCCAGCCGCCGTTCTGGGGTGCGGTGAAGGTGGAGACGAAGAAGGACTCGCCGCCGAGGAACGACCGGCTCAGCCCCTTCATGATGCCGCCCTGCGACTGCGACTGGACGGTGACGCCGTAGCTCGTGGCCATCATCGCGCCCGACTCGACCTGCACGGGTTCCCCCGGCGCGAGCTCGAGCCGCGCCACGGCGAACGACGGCTGGTGACGGACCTGCACCTGCATGCGCACTCCCCTGATCCCGACTCTTGCCGCGGGAGAGTGTTGCACGCCCGCGTCCGAGGGGGAGGATGGTCCGCGTGATCTCCGTCGACGCCTACCGCGAAGCCGTGACCGAGCTGCTCGGCCGGACGCCCGTGACCACCCTGCCCCTCGCTGACGCCGCCGGCCTCGTCGTGGCCGCCGACGTGCACGCGGGGGTGTCGCTGCCCCCGTTCGACAACTCCGCGATGGACGGGTACGCCGTGCGCGCGGCCGATGTTGCCGGCGCGGGCCCGGACTCCCCCGTGACGCTGCCCGTGGCCGACGACATCCCCGCCGGGCGGGTCGACGTCGCGCCGCTCGAGCCGGGCACAGCGCACCGGATCATGACCGGTGCGCCGATGCCGCCAGGCGCCGACGCGATCGTGATGGTGGAGGACACCGACGCCGGCACCGAGTCCGTGCGGATCACCAAGGTCCCCTCCTCGGGCGACCACGTGCGCCGCACCGGCGAGGACGTCGAGCGTGGTGTGGTGGCCCTGCACGCGGGCACCGTGCTCGGCCACTCGCAGCTGGGCCTCGCGGCGGCCGTCGGCCTGGCCGAGGTGGCCGTGCACCGGCCGCTGTCGGTGCTCGTGGTGTCGACCGGCACGGAGCTCGTCGAGGCGCCGAACCCGTTGCGGCACGGCCAGATCTACGAGTCCAACAGCGTGATGCTCGCCGCCGCGCTGCGCGGGCTGGGCTGCCGCGTCGCCGTGGTGCGCAGCGTGGTCGACGACGTGGAGGAGTTCCGCAAGATCATCGAGCCGAAGCTCGCGGACGCCGACCTGCTGGTGACCTCGGGTGGCGTCAGCGCGGGTGCGTACGAGGTGGTCAAGGACGCGCTGACCGGCCAGGGCGTGCAGTTCCAGAAGATCGCGATCCAGCCCGGCGGGCCGCAGGGCAACGGGCACTGGAACGGCGTGCCCGTGGTGACGCTGCCGGGCAACCCGGTGAGCGTGCTCGTGTCGTTCGAGGCGTTCCTGCGCCCGGCGATCCTTTCGGCCATGGGCCACACCGACGTCGACCGCCGCCGCGTGCGAGCGCGGCTCACGGAGGCGATGTCGTCGCCCAGCTCCCGGCGCCAGTTCCGCCGCGGTTTCTACACGCCCACCGAGGGTGAGGTGACCGGCCTCGTCGGCCCGCGCGGTGGACCCGGCTCGCACCTGCTGGCGGCGTTCACGCAGGCCAACTGCCTGATCGTGCTGCCGGAGGGCGTCAGCGAGGTGGCGGAAGGGACGGAAGTGGACGTGCTGCTGCTGTAGGGAAGTCGCGGTCGTGGCGCAGCGGGCTCTTGAGGAGGATGGCGAGAGCGGCGAGCTGCAGAGCACCCATGAGGACCATGGTCTCCTTGACGCCCAGTGCCTCGCCGAGGACGCCGCCGAGCACCCCGCCCAGCGGGATCGTGCCGTAGTTGACCACGGCCGGGCTCGCCGTGATGCGCCCGAACAGCTCGGGTGGGCAGTAGCGCTGGCGGAACGTGCCGGTGAGCACATTGGACCCGACCACCCCCGCGGTCACGGCGGCGCCCGCCGCGACGAACACGGGCAGGCCGCCCAGCGGGCCGACCAGCATCACGGGCGCGGCGAGGACTTCGCAGAGCAGGAACGCGCGTGCCGTGCCGGCTCTCGTCGCCAGCTTCCCGACGAGCAGCGCGCCGACGACCCCGCCGACCTCCACCAGCGCCAGAACCAGGCCGATGGTGCCGACGCCGGCGCCTTCGTCGCGGGCCAGGAAGACGACCTGGATGGAGGCGTAGCCGTCGAGCGCGAGGTTGGAGGTGGCGCCGAAGAGGACGAGGACTTTCAGGTAGGGGTCGCCGGCCACGAACCTCAGTCCGTCGGCTACTTGGGTGCTGAGCTTCGCGTGGTGTTGCGCTGCGGGCTTCTCTTCTCTTCGGCGGATTCCCCTGAGGCACAGGGCGGAGATCCCGAAGCTGACCGCGTCGACGAGCACCCCGCTGACCGGACCGAACGCGGCCGCCAGCACTCCGGCCAGCCCGGGCCCGCTGACCTGGGCGACGGATTCGCTGCCGAGGAGGCGGGTGTTGGCCTTCAGGAGGCTCTCGTCGTCCACAATGGCCGGTAGATAACTGCGATTGGCGACGCTGAAGAAGACTTTCGCCGTGCCGCCGACGAGTGCGGCACCGAGGAGGTAGTTCACGTTCAGCACGTTCAGTGCCTGCGCGATCGGAACACTCGCGAACACGACCAGCGAGACGACGTTGGCGGCCACCATGACCGGCCTCTTGCGCACCCGGTCCACCCAGGCGCCCGCCGGCAACCCGACCACCAGCCACGGCAACCACGCCACGGCGGTCAGCAGCGCGACCTGGAAAGTCGAGGCGTTCAGCCCCACCACGGCGACCAGCGGCAGGGCGGTTCCGGCGACGGCGCTGCCGACCATGCTGATGGTTTCGCCGGTCCAGAAGAGGTGGAAATCCCGACTGAGCCGACTGTGCCGGCTGAGCCGACTGTGCCGGCCGAGCCGCTCGGGCTGGTCGAGCCGCTCGGGCTGGTCGAGCCGCTTGTGCCGGCCGCGCCGACTGAGCCGCTTTAGCCCGCCGAGCCGCCTTAGCCCGCCAAGCCGTTCGTGCCCGCCAAGCCGCTCACGCCGACCGAGCCGCTCACGCCGCTTGTGCCCCTCGTGACTCACCTTGGACAAGCCCCCACCCATCCACGGGGGAGCGGCCCTTGCCCAGTATATCGCCCCCCACCGACAAAATGATCTCCGAAGCCGAGTTGTCCACAGCCGAGCCGGGTTGTGGACAACGGGCAAAACCCTTGCCGCGCAACAGGTATCACGGCTGCGCGGGAAAGCCGCGGGCGAAAAGGAAAACCGGTCGTCGTTCGGCGCCGTCATCGGGTATCGCGCGGTCGGTGTACTCGTCGAACAGCGCCATGACCCGGGAACTCAGTTCCACCACTTCGGCCGGGGTGAGGCGCGCCCAGGTCTCGTTCGTGAACCACGCGTCGCGCCAAACCGGGGGCGCCGTTTCCAGCTCCGAGAGCCACGAGCGGGACAGCGAAGCCTGCCGGTCGAGCGATACCACCTCCGCGGCGTCGCCGACGGGGTCGCCGACGAAGTCCGAAGTGGACCAGGACAACCCGCGCGACGGGCGGCGCCACCAGCGTTCGCGGCGGTCGCGCGCGAGTTCGGGGGCTTCCTCCACCAGGCCGGCGGTGGCGAGGACCTTCAGGTGGTGGCTGATGTTGCCGACGGCGGACGCCGTGCCCTCGGCGAGCGTCGACGCGGTGGCGGGGCCGTCGAGCTTCAGCAGGTCGAGAATGCGGCGGCGCAGCGGGTGGGACATCGCGGCGAGGACGTGGGTGTCGCGGATCTGCCGGACGTCATCGGGATCGGTCACAGTCCACAAGAGTAGTTGTACAACATCTCTTGCACAATAGCCGTTGCAGAACCATCACCGGTATCCTCACCGCCATGGGCTTCTTCACCTGGATCGTCTTCGGCGCGCTGGTCGGCTGGCTCGCGAACCTCGTGGTCGGCGGGCCGGACCGGCGCCGGCAGGGGTGCCTGGTCAGCGTGCTCGTCGGGGTGCTCGGGGCGGCACTCGGCGGCTTCATCTACCGGCTGGCGACGGGTGAGCAGCAGCGCTTCGAGTTCGACTTCCCGAGCTTCGGCGTCGCCATCCTGGGCGCGATCGTGCTGCTGGCGGTGCTCCGGCTGCTCAGCTCGATCGGCCGCCGCGGGAGGTACGACAACGGAAGGCACGAAAGTCACCGGTACGACGACTACCGGCGCGACGACTACCGCCCCCGGTAACCCCAACCCGGTGACCGTTTGTAACGGTTTCCGCACGAACCGTCAGTAACCTTCGAGCCAACCCCGCGAACCCGCCTAAACTGACCAGTTCCGCGTCCGGGTGCATGCGTCGTCGGGGGACGCATGCACCCGGCCCGCCCGGATCGCCTCCCGGACCACGCGCACCGCGCTCGCCGTGTCCACGAGCACGGGCATCGGTGCGGCGGAGATCTCCCGTCGCCAGGCACAGAGCAGCTCGATGAGCGGATCGGGCACGGACATCGCTTCCTCGGCGGTCGAGCCCGGGGCGACGCTCCCGAGCGGCGGGTACTACCCAGAGTTGTCGAGGAATTCGACCGGTCGTTACCGGTTTGTGGGCACCCCCACCCGCGCCGGGGAAACCCTTGCGGGGGAGCCCTGGACGTGTCCGTCCGCCGACGGGCGGTAGCGTGGTGATTCCCGAATCGGACGTGAAACCCGTCCTTTCCCTCCGAACGCAACGAACAGCGGGGAACCGATCCATGAGCGGCAAGCCCACCGGCAATCCCCTCACGCACGCAGTGCAGCTCGCGCGGGAGACCATCCCGCCGATGCACCCCGCCGGACGCCCGTTCGTCTTCGGCGGCCTGGCGGCGACGCTGGTGCTGCGCCGGTTCTCCAAGCGCCTCGGCGTGCTCGGCGCGCTCACCACGGCCGCGATGGCCGCGTTCTTCCGCGAGCCCGCCCGCGTGGCGCCACGCCGCGACAACATCGCCGTGGCTTCGGCCGACGGGCTCGTGTCCCTCATCGAGGAGGCCGTGCCGCCGCCCGAGCTGGGGCTGCCGGCCGAGCCGCGGATGCGCGTGAGCGTGTTCCTGTCGGTGTTCGACGTGCACGTCCAGCGGATCCCGGCGCCGGGCGTGATCGAGAAGGTGGCCTACCGGCCGGGCAAGTTCCTCTCCGCGGACCTGGACAAGGCGAGCGAGGACAACGAGCGCAACTCCGTGCTCATGCGCACCGACGACGGCCACGAGCTCGTCGTCGTGCAGATCGCCGGCCTCGTCGCACGCCGCATCCTGTGCGAGATCCACGAGGGCGACAAGGTGGCCGCGGGAGCCACCTACGGCATCATCCGGTTCGGCTCCCGTGTCGACCTCTACCTGCCGCCCGGCAGCCGCGTGCTCGTCGAAAAGGGCCAGCGCACGGTCGGCGGCGAGACGGTGATCGCCGAACTCCCGGCTCTGGGAGAAGGCTGATCACATGGTCCGCGTGACCACCCCGAGCATCCGGCTCCTGCCGAATGCCATCACCGTGCTCGCGCTGTGCGCCGGCCTCTCGGCCGTGCAGTTCGCGCTCACGAACAACTACGCGATGGCCATCGCGTCGATCGGCATCGCGGCCGTGCTCGACAGCCTCGACGGCCGCATCGCCCGCCTGCTCGACGCGACGTCGAAGATGGGCGCCGAGCTCGACTCCCTGTCCGACGGCATCTCCTTCGGCGTCGCGCCGGCGCTGGTGCTGTACGTGTGGCAGTCGCAGGGCGATCGCATCGGCTGGGTTGCGTCGCTGATCTTCGCGGTGTGCATGATCCTTCGCCTCGCGCGCTTCAACACCCTGCTCGACGACACCGACCAGCCGCCGTACGCCGCCGAGTTCTTCGTCGGTGTGCCCGCCCCGGCCGGCGGGCTCGTCGCCTTGCTGCCGCTCATCGCGACCCTGCAGTGGGGCGAGGGCTGGTGGTCCGAGCAGTACGTGGTGATCGCCTGGACGATCGCCGTGGCCGCGCTACTGATCAGCCGCATCCCGACGCTGTCGCTCAAGACCGTGAAGGCCCCCGCCAAGGCCATCGCGCCCCTGCTGGTCGGCGTCGGCCTGCTCGCCGCGGCGATCATCCAGTTCCCGCTGGTGGCGCTGGTCATCGCACTGGTGCTGTACCTGCTGCACATCCCGTACGCCGTGTACCGGCACCGTTGGCTGGCCACTCACCCCGAGGCCTGGACGGTCCCGCCGCGCGAACGCCGCGCCATCCGCCGCGCGCGCTCGCAGCGTCGGCTGGGGTTGCGCCCGGCGTCGCGCCGGGTGGCCGGCGCGGCGATGCGTGCGGTGCGCCTGCCGCGCAACGGCTCTGACTTCGTCCGCGCCACGCGGGCGCTGCGGGAGCGGGATCGCGGCACGACCGGGAGCACCGGCGTGGGCGGCGGAGCGACCGGCAACGGGATGCAGGGTCCGGGCCAGCGCCGCCGCAGCTGGCGGCGGATCGGGATCCGGCGCCGCTGACTTCAGCGAGCGGTGGTGCGCAAGCCGCCGAGCAGCAGATCGAGCTGGGCGTGGAAGTCCTGCACGCAGTCGAGCGCCGCGAGCGCGGGCAACACGCGGTGCAGGTTCGGCAGCTCCTGCGGCGTCACCATCCGGCTGAACCAGTCGGGTTCCTCGGGCCGCGCGCCCGAGACCGCGCCTGAGACGGAGTCGGCCAGTGCCGCGCCGAACGTGAGCCCCATCAGCGAACGGTAGCCTCGCGCTGCCGCGGCTTCGTCGAGCCCACCGTCGAGCAGCGCGCCCAGCAGGGCGTCGATCACGCGCAACGCGCCGGGCGAACGCGGGTTCGCCTCCTCGGACGCGAGCGCACGCACCACGGCCGGATGCCGCGTGAACTCCGCGTAGAGGCCTTCGACCAGCCGACGAACGCGGGTTTCCCAGCTCAGTGCCGACGCCGGCAGCGGCACGGACTCGAAGAGGCGCGCGGTGAGCCCGTCGAGCAGATCACCTTTGTTCTTCACGTGGTTGTAGAGCGACATCGCCTCCACGCCCAGCCGCGCCGCGAGCTTGCGCATCGACAGCGCGCCCATGCCGTCGGCGTCCACCAGGGCCAGCGCCTCGTCGAGGACCTTCTCCCGGGTCAGGGTTTCGCGCGCCATGGCACCGAGCCTAACTTACGGCGTACGCTTACGTTGTAAGTATCTCCTGGGAGGGACACCATGGACGCCGAAACGCTGCTCACCACCACCCGTTCCGTCCGCCGCAAGCTCGACCTCGACCGGCCCGTCGACAAAGCGGTCATCGAGGACTGCCTGCGCATCGCCCAGCAGGCGCCGGCCGCCGGCGGGCTCCTGAAGGCGCAGCGCTGGGTCGCCGTGCTCGACCCGCGGCTGCGCGCCGAGGTCGCGGCGATCACCGCGAAGGCCGCGCACGAGGTGTGGCAGCACTACGCGCACCTGGCCGACTCGAGCATGTTCGCCTCCGCCCGCCACCTCGTGGACAACCTCGACCGCGTGCCGGCGCTGGTGGTGCCGTGCATGCCGGGCCGGCCACCGGCGTCGGCCGCCGAGCAGTCGTCGTTCTACGGCTCGATCTACCCCGCGATCTGGAGCTTCCAGCTCGCGCTGCGCACGCGGGGCCTCGCGAGCTCGCTGTGCAGCTACCACCTCGCCGGCCACGAGCCGGAAGTCGCGCGCCTGCTGGGGATTCCCGAGGACGTCACGCAGATCGGCCTGGTCGCGGTGGCGCACTCGACGCAGCGTGAGTTCTCCACCGCCGCGCGGCCACCGGTGGGCGAGATCCTGTCGTTCGACACCTGGGCGGGGTCCGCGTCGCTAGGGTGAACGGCGTGAGCGACCCGCAGATCACGCTGACCGTCAGGCACACACCCTCCGCGCTGGATTCGCGGCGCGGGGTGGTGCGCCTGCATCCCGAGGTGCTCGACGCGCTGGGCCTGCGGGCCTGGGACGCCGTGCACCTCACCGGCGCCCGGCGCAGCGCCGCGCTCGCCGCGCCCGCGGAAGAAGGCTTGCCGGGGGTGGTGCTGACCGACGACGTGACGATGTCGAACCTCGGGGTGTCCGAGGGCGCCGAGATCGTGGTGACGCCGGCCGAGGTGGCGGCCGCCAAGACCGTGACGGTGTCCGGTTCCCGGCTGGCCAGCGTGTCCGTGCCGCCGCAGACGCTGCGGCTCGCGTTGACCGGCAAGGTACTCACGCGGGGCGACGCGGTGTCGCTGCTTCCGCAGGACCTGGCGCCGGCGCCGGGTTCGGACGTCGCGGCCGTGCGCGGGCAGCTGTCGCGGGCCATCGGCACGACGTGGACCAACGAGCTGCTCACGGTGACCGCCACGGAACCCGCCGGGGTGGTCGTGGTGGGACCGTCCACTGTGGTCAGCTGGCGGGGCGGCGCGCGCACGGGTGAGACGCCCACCGACACCGTGCCCACGCGCAGCGCGACCGCCCTCGTGCGCGCGACGGCCGTGACGGCGGCCGAGGACTACCTCGACGCGGAGGTCGTCGAGGAGACCAAGCCCCAGGAGATCGAGGAGCCGATTCCGTCCGTCGCCGACCTGGTGGGGGCGGACGGGGCCGCGCGCAAGCTCGCCGAGTGGTTCGATCTGGCGTTCCGGCGGCCGGAGCTGTTGGCGCGGCTCGGCACGTCGGCACACCTGGGCGTGCTGCTGAGCGGACCGGAGGGCGTCGGCAAGGCAACGCTCGTGCGCTCGGTGGCCCACGCCGAGAAGGTGCGGGTGGTGTCGCTGGTCGCGCCCAACATCGCCGTGCTGGAGCCGAACGCGGCCCACGCGCGCCTGCGCGAAGCCCTGACGCGTGCCGCCGAGGGCGACGGGCCCGGTGTGCTGCTGATCAACGACGTCGACGCCCTACTGCCCGCCACGCAGCCGCCGCCGGTGGCGACCATCGTGCTCGAAGAGCTGCGCGCGGCACTGCGCCGCGAGGGGGTGGCCGTGGTGGCGACGACGCAGCGCGCCGAGTCCGTGGACCCGCGGCTGCGCACCGCCGACCTGCTCGACCGCGAGCTCGGCCTGCCGCTGCCCGACGCCAAGACCCGCGTGGAGCTGTTGCGGATCCTGCTGCGTGACGTGCCCGTGGAAACCGGGGCCGACCTGGGCGTGCTCGCCGAGAAGACACCCGGGTTCGTGGCCGCCGACCTCATCGCCCTGCGCCGCGACGCCGCCCTGCGCGCCGCGCTGCGCCAGCGCGACGCCGCCGAGCCGCGGATCTCGCAGCACGACCTGCTCGACGCGCTCGCCACCGTGCGGCCGATCTCGCTGTCCACTTCGGACAACCTGGCCACAGGCGGGCTGACGCTCGACGACGTGGGCAACATGATCGACGTCAAGCAGGCTCTCACCGAGACCGTGCTGTGGCCGCTGCGGTACCCGGATTCCTTCGCCCGCCTGGGCATCGACCCGCCACGTGGCGTGCTGCTCTACGGCCCGCCCGGTGGTGGCAAGACGTTCCTCGTGCGCGCGCTGGCCGGCACGGGTGCGCTCAACGTGTTCGCGATCAAGGGCGCCGAGCTGCTGGACAAGTGGGTCGGCGAGTCGGAGCGGGCCGTGCGCGACCTGTTCCGGCGGGCGGCCGACGCGGCGCCGTCGCTGATCTTCCTCGACGAGATCGACGCGCTGGCGCCGCGGCGCGGGCAGTCGTCCGACTCGGGGGTGGCCGACCGCGTGGTCGCGGCCCTGCTCACCGAGCTCGACGGCGTGGAACCCATGCGTGAGGTCGTGGTGCTGGGCGCCACGAACCGGCCGGAGCTCGTGGACCCGGCGCTGCTGCGACCCGGCCGGCTGGAGCGGCGCATCTACGTGCCGCCGCCCGACGCCGAGTCGCGTGCCGCGATCCTCAAGGCGACGTCGAAGAACACGCCGTTGGCGTCCGATGTGGATCTGACGGCCATCGCGTCCACCCTGGACGGTTACTCCGCCGCCGACTGCGCCGCGCTCATCCGCGAGGCCGCGCTCACGGCGATGCGCGAGTCACTCGAAGCACACGTGGTCACCGCCGCGCACCTGGAGAAGGCCCGCACGGTCGTGCGGCCGTCGCTGGACCCGGCGCAGCTGGCGACGCTCGAGGCGTACGCGCAGGCGCAGCAGGAACGCTGACTCGAAGAAAGGGACCCACCTCGTCTCGCGAGGTGGGTCCCTTTTCGGTCAGCTGCCCTTGTGGCCGCTCTGGTAGTCCTTCGTGATGATCACGATCACGCCGGGGCTGGAGTTCTGGATGCCGTCGAACCGCGGCTGGGCCTGGAAACCGAACTCGGCGGCCAGCTGCTTCGCGGCGGCTTCCTCGTCGGTGCCCGGCCGGAAGTAGGCCGTGGTGTGCTGGATGATGCCCTGCGGGTAGTTGCCGACCTCGGGGACGTTCCAGCCGGAGGCGCGGAAGTCGTTGGCCGCCTGCTCGGCGAGGTGCGGGATCGTGGAGTTGTTGTAGACCCGCACGGTCACCCACTTGTTGGACGCCTGCTGGCCACCGGGCTGTCCCGGCTGACCCTGCTGTCCCCCGGGCTGGCCGGGCTGCCCAGGCTGACCCGGTTGGCCGGGCTGCCCGGATGAGCTGGCCGACGGTGACGCGGGAGCCGTCGAGGAAGCGGACGACGACGAGGTCGGCGCCGTGGAGGACGACGACCCGGCCGTGGACTGCTGCGACGACGGCGATCCGCTTGTACTGGTGGGCCCGGCGTTGTTGTCATTCGATCCGCCACCAGACAACGCGGTCACGCCGCCCACGATCGCGGCGATCACAGCGACGCCGATGAGCGCGACGCCCGCGGCCCGCATGGGCCGGGACAGCCCCGAGAAGAAGCTCATGACAGTTCGATCCCCAGCCGCCTGGCGCCGCGCTTGCGCTGCCGGGCGGCGCGCGTCTTGCGCAGCCGCTTCACCAGCATCGGGTCGGCCGCCATGGCCTCAGGCTTTTCCAGCAGTGTGTTCAGCAGCTGGTAGTAGCGGGTAGAGGACAGCGAGAACCGTTCCCGGATGGCGTTCTCCTTGGCGCCGGCGTGCCGCCACCACTGACGCTCGAACGCGAGGATCTCCACCTCACGCTCGGTCAGGCCACCCACAGTCTCCAGCGGGTGTTCCGGCGGCGACGGCTGGTCGGCAGCCATCGACTCCGCGGCGTCCATGCGGTCCTCGCAATCGGTGTCGGCTGTCCTTCCGCGGGCGCCATTCAACCACGGAACCCACGCACGACATGGGCATCCGACACGGCGCGTCACGGTCCGATCCAGGTGTATCAGACGGGTCCGACTAAACTCGCTGCTCGTGACCGTCCACCCCATCCGCATCGCCGGCGATCCCGTGCTGCACCAGCCGACCCGTGAGGTCACGGAGTTCGACGAGCAGCTGCGCACGCTGACCGAGGACATGTTCGAGACGATGTACGCCGCCGAAGGCGTAGGCCTCGCGGCCAACCAGATCGGCCTCGACCTGCGCCTGTTCGTGTACGACTGCCCCGACGACGAGGGCGTCGAGCACCGCGGCCTGGTGGTGAACCCACGCCTGGAGACCTCGGAGATCCCCGAAACCATGCCCGACCCGGACGACGACTGGGAAGGCTGCCTCTCCGTGCCCGGCGAGTCCTACCCCACCGGGCGCGCCTCGTGGGCCCGCGTGACCGGCTTCGACGTGACGGGTGCCCCCGTCTCAGTCGAGGGCACCGGCTACTTCGCCCGCTGCCTCCAGCACGAAACCGACCACCTCGACGGCCACCTGTACCTGGACCGCTTGGTGGGCCGCCACGCGCGCGCGGCGAAGAAGATGCTGAAGAAGAACAAGTGGGGTGTACCGGGGCTGAGCTGGTTGCCGCCGAAGGACGAGCCGGCTGAGGCCTGAGGTCTGGCTGTTCGGCACGTTGTCGCCAAGTCTCCCGGTCCCGGGTCAGGACCGGGAGACTTCGCGTTTCAGCGTCCGAGGAAGTGTTCCCGCACCACCGCCGGCTGCTCCACCGGATGACCCGCGGCCACCGACCACGCCAGCCGGATGTACTGCGCGTGCGTCCAAGCCAGTGGTGTCGCTGAAGCGGTCGGGGTGCCCGGGGCGTGGCCGGGTGTGCCCGAGGGCGGGTTTTCGTCCCAGACCTGCTCCGGCATGGTGTCGGAGGAGCCTGCGGCGTGCGACAGGTCGGTGAGGCGGCGCAACGCGGACAGGCGGTTGCCCGAAGCCAGGTCGTATTCGCCGCGTTCGCCGGAGAGCAGGGGCCAGAGGCGACCGTAGGTGGCGCGGCTTTCGGAGGGGAACGTGTAGTCCCACGGTGAGCCGTCGGGTTGTTCGCCGTAGCCGTCGGCCGTGTAGCGGTGCCAGAACTGGCCCGCGGGGGTGGTGAAGGAGATGTCGGCGTCGGTGACGTTGATGCTGTTGCGGATCACCGGGTCGTCGGCCGGGTAGATGCCCAGGCGGACGAGCTCGAGGAAGCCGGCGTCTGTGACGGAGCGCTGGTCGACGGTCAGGGACGAGTTGCCGAGGTTGTAGCTCACGGTCGAGTCGGCGTCGCCGTTCTTGGTGAGGCGGACGAAGTACGGCTTCGGGGAGAGCGGGCCGTTCGTGGTCACGGTCTGGTGCGCCAGGTCGGCCTTGAAGCGGTCGGCGGTCGCGAGGTAGCGCGCCGCGTCGGAGAGGGCGCCGGCGTGGCGGGCCAGGTCGGCGGCGCAGACGAGGCCCGCGATCACCGCGGCGATGGTGGAGGGCGAGTAGCCGTCCTGCTCTTCCCAGCGTTCTTGCTGCGTGTACGGCGAGGCCTTGCCGTCGGCCGAGCGGTAGGACAACAGGAACTCGGCGGCGCGCCGGACGTTCGGCCACAGGTCGGTGCGGCCGAGCTGCTGCGCGAGCACGATCGGCAGCGCGGTCTCGTCGAGCTGGATCGAGGTCCAGTACGGCGTGCCGTCGACGTTGCTGTTCTGGGGCAGGTGACCGTCGGGCAGCTGCTGCGTGCCGAAGAGGTAGTCGACGGACCGGTCGGCCGCGGCGCGGTCGCCTGCGGCGAGCATTCCCGTGGCGATCTGGTAGAGGTCGCGCGGCCAGACCAGGTGGTAGGTGCCGGACGGCGAGTACGCCGGATCGTTGTTGCCGAACCGCCACGGCATGCTCGGCGAAGCGATGAACGCGCCCGGGTGGTGTTTGTCCTCGCTCGCCGCCAGTGTCAGCACGGAGGCGCGGTACAAATCGCGCGACGCCGACGTGACGAGTGAGGCCGGCGCCGAATGCACGTCGTTCAGGTAATTGCGCCAGCCTCGGGAATAGTCGGCCGAAATCGCGCGGAAACCGCGGCGGGCGGAAGCCTGGGAAGTCGACATGGCCGCAGCCGGAGACAAGCCCATTCCCAGTGACAACGTGATGTGCTTCGAGCGAACACCATCCGCCGTCGTCTGCCCGGTGAGCACGACGTTTCCGTTCGCCGCACGGGAATACGCGACCAGTTTCCGCGACGACAACAGCTGCGTCGCGCCGTCCGATACCCCCGCATATCCGACGGAGGTCCGGGAAAACGCCGGAGCAGCCGTCAGGGCGGCCGCCGTGGAACTGTCGGAAGCCGCCACGACCCGGCCGGAAGCGGTCGCCGAATCGTCGCTGCCGTCGTTCGTCAGGTCCGGGTCCGCCACCGCGTAGAGCGAATACGGCCGCCCGGTCAGCGACGTGAACTCCACGTCCACGAGCACGCTCGCCCGCGCGGGATCCGTCACGTACGTGCGGCGCAACCGCCACCGGTGCTGGTCGTCGACGCTGGTCTGCTCGTAGGTGAGGTCGTCGACCCGCCGCACCTGCTGCGAGCGGGCGGCCGACGCGAGCGTCGCGAAGGTCCGCCCGTCGCTCACCACGAGGTCGAGCGAGCGCACGCTCGGCGTCGACAGATCGGGGTAGTAGACCTCCGACATGCGCCCGCCCTGCAGCGTGAACCACACGTCGCTCGCGCGGTCACGGGCCGTGCCGAAGCCCGTCTTGTCCGCCGGCAGCCAGCTCGGATGGACACCCGGCCCACCTGGCGCTTCGCCTCGAGCCGCCGAGGCGGCCGAGGCAGCCGGGACCGCTGTCATCGCCAACGCCGCCACCAGCGCGGTGAGCAGGACTTTCCGCACGAGACACCCCCGAAGTCGTCGGAAGTGATTGTCACGTGAACTCCTGCCGTCCGCATGCTCCGATCCGGTGAAGAACACACGGGTCGACAAGTCTCCTTGTGCTCCCGTGATCTCCCGTGGCATGGTCGGGGGACAACCTCATACCAACGCGGGAGCTCGCGCCTTGGCGGGCTGAGAGGGCGGCTGGTGTCCATCTGCGGACACCCGGTGCCGCCGACCGCATGAACCTGACCGGGTAATGCCGGCGTAGGGAGTGAACGTCGTTGACGACGCTGGAGAACGACCCCACCATCACGCCTTCCGTGACCACGGGACCGATCACCGGATCGCACAAGGTCTACCACCGCACCGAGTCGGGCCTGCGGGTTCCGGCGCGGCGCATCGACCTGTCGAACGGTGAGCACTTCGACGTGTACGACACGTCCGGGCCGTACACCGACCCGGAAGCACAGATCGACGTCCACAATGGACTTCACCCGCTGCGCGCGGGCTGGGCCGACGGCCGCGCGCACAACACCCAGCTCGGCTGGGCCAAAGCCGGCGTGATCACGCGCGAGATGGAGTTCATCGCCGCGCGCGAGCGGTGCTCACCCGAGTTCGTGCGCGACGAGGTGGCGCGCGGGCGGGCGGTGATCCCCGCGAACCGCAAGCACCCGGAGAGCGAGCCGATGATCATCGGCAAGAAGTTCCTGGTGAAGATCAACGCCAACATGGGCAACTCGGCCGTCTGGTCCTCAGTGGAGGAAGAGGTCGACAAGATGGTGTGGGCCACCCGCTGGGGCGCCGACACGATCATGGACCTGTCCACCGGCAAGCGCATCCACGAGACGCGCGAGTGGATCGTGCGCAACTCCCCCGTGCCAGTGGGCACCGTGCCGATCTACCAGGCACTGGAGAAGGTCAACGGGGAGCCGGAAAAGCTGTCGTGGGAGGTCTACCGCGACACGATCGTCGAGCAGTGCGAGCAGGGCGTGGACTACGTCACCGTGCACGCGGGCGTGCTGCTGCGTTACATCCCGCTCACCGCGCGCCGCGTGACCGGCATCGTGAGCCGCGGTGGTTCGATCATGGCGGCGTGGTGCCTCGCGCACCACAAGGAATCCTTCCTGTACACGAACTTCGAGGAACTCTGCGAGATCCTGCGCAAGTACGACGTCACGTTCTCCCTCGGCGACGGCCTGCGCCCCGGCTCGATCGCCGACGCCAACGACCGCGCGCAGTTCGCCGAGCTCGAAACCCTCGGTGAGCTCACGCACATCGCCCGCGAGCACGACGTGCAGGTGATGATCGAGGGCCCCGGCCACGTGCCGATGCACAAGATCAAGGAGAACGTGGAGCTCGAGGAGCAGCTCACCGGCGAGGCGCCGTTCTACACCCTCGGTCCACTCGCGACGGACATCGCACCGGCCTACGACCACATCACCTCCGCGATCGGTGCGGCGCAGATCGGCTGGTACGGCACGGCGATGCTCTGCTACGTCACGCCGAAGGAGCACCTCGGCCTGCCCAACCGCGACGACGTGAAGACCGGTGTGATCACGTACAAGATCGCCGCGCACTCCGCCGACCTCGCCAAGGGTCACCCGCACGCGCACGAGTGGGACGACGAGCTGTCCAAGGCCCGCTTCGAGTTCCGCTGGAACGACCAGTTCAACCTGGCACTGGACCCCGACACCGCGCGTTCGTACCACGACGAGACGCTGCCCGCGGAGCCGGCGAAGACCGCGCACTTCTGCTCGATGTGCGGGCCGAAGTTCTGCTCGATGCGGATCACCCACGACGTGCGCAAGTACGCCGAGGAGCACGGTCTGTCCACTGTCGAGGCCATCGAGGCCGGCATGGCGGAGAAGTCGGCCGAGTTCGGCGAGCAGGGCAACAAGGTCTACCTCCCGGTCGTCGGGCAGTAGCTCCACCAGCAATCAGAGGCAACAGTCATGACTGACACACCCCGCACCGCCCTCACCATCGCCGGATCCGACTCCGGCGGCGGTGCGGGCGTGCAGGCCGACCTGCGCACGTTCTTCGCCCACGGCGTGCACGGGCTCGTCGCGCTCACCGCCGTCACGGTCCAGAACTCGTTGGGCGTGCAGGGTTTCACGGAGATCCCGGTCGACGTCGTCACGGCGCAGATCAAGGCCGTGGCCGGCGACATGGGCGTGAACGCGGCCAAGACCGGGATGCTCGCCACGGCCGGCATCATCCAGGCCGTGGCGAAAACCCTCGACGAGGTCCGCATCGGACGGAACACGGACACGCCGTTCGTGGTCGACCCGGTGGCCGCGTCGATGACCGGCCACGCGCTGCTGCGCGAGGAGGCGCTCGAGGCCATCCGCACCGAACTCTTCCCGCGCGCCACGCTGGTCACGCCGAACCTCGACGAGGTGCGGCTGCTCACCGGCATCACGGTCACCGGCGCGGAGACCCAGCGCACCGCGGCCGACGCGTTGCTGGAGTTCGGTTCCGAGTGGGTGCTCGTGAAGGGCGGGCACCTGTACGAGGCCGAGGACTGCGTCGACCTGCTCACGAACGGCACCGACGTCGTCGAGCTCAGCGGCCCGCGCATCGCCACGGACAACACCCACGGCGGCGGCGACACGATGGCCTCGGCGATCACGTCGTCGCTGGCCCGCGGCGCCGACGTGCCGACCGCCGTCTCCGAGGCGAAGCGCTTCATCGAACGCTGCGTGGCTGAGGCGTACCCGCTCGGCGCGGGCGTGGGGCCGGTCTCGCCCTTCTGGCGCCTCGCCGACTGACGGGCCACACTCGGGTTCGTGAGCGACGAAGCAGCCCGCGCCCTGTGGGCCCAGATGCCGTTGGACCTGCAGTTCGAAGTCGACCGCCTGGTGTCGAACCACCAGCCGGCGGCGGCGCTGAAGGTGATCCGGAAGTGGGGGCTGAATCCCAAACCGGGCATCGCGGAGAGCCGGGCGGTGACGGATTACCGGGCGAGTGTGCTGAAGCCACCGCCGCGGTTCAGCTGAGGTCCGAAGCCACCCCATACGGCGTTCGGCGCGTTGAGCGCAACCAACGTCGCGTGGGGGCTCGGTCAGTTCACGGGATGGAGCGAGCGCGTGTTGTCCGTGGTGCGCCACCGCACCGAGCATGGACGCGGGCAGCCGGAACCGATCAGAAGGAGAGATCCGACATGCGTGTGGTGACCCAGCAGGAGTTCGGCGGCCCCGAGGTGCTGGAGGTCGTCGAGGTGCCGCGGCCGGTGCCCGGGCCGACCGAGGTGTTGGTGCGGGTGCGCGCGGCCGGGGTGAATCCCGTGGACTGGAAGTCGCGGGCACACGAGGTGTTCCTGGGGCGGCCACCGTACACGCTGGGCTGGGATGTGTCGGGCGTGGTCGAGGAGGTGGGGTTCGGGGCGACCGGCGTCCAGGTCGGTGACGAGGTGCTGGGGATGCCGTGGTTCCCGCGCGAGGCCGGTGCCTACGCGGAGTACGTGACGGCGCCGTCGCGGCAGTTCGTGCGCAAGCCGGCCGGGATGTCGAACGCGGAGGCGGCGGGGTTGCCGCTGGCTGGGCTCACGGCGTGGCAAGCGCTGGTGGACGTGGCTGGTGTCCGAGGTGGACAGCGGGTGCTCGTCGACGCGGCCGCGGGTGGCGTGGGGCACCTCGCGGTGCAGATCGCCAAGGCGCGGGGAGCGTATGTGCTCGGCACGGCGAGTGCGGCCAAGCACGGCTTCCTGCGTTCGATCGGCGTGGACGAACCCCTCGACTACCGCGACAAAACCGTGACGGCGACCGACGTGGACGTCTACTTGGGACTCGTCGGCGAGACAGCTGATCTGCGGTGGTTGCCCGCGGTGAAGCAAGGCGGGCTGGTGATCAGCGTGCCCGGCGGCGTGGCCCCCGCGGTGCGGGACGCGGCAGACAAACGGGGCGTACGGACGGCGCCGGTGCTCGTGGAGCCGGATCGGGTCGGGTTGCTCGGGCTCGTGGACCTGGTCAAGGCGGGACAGCTGAAGGTCCACGTGGAGCAGACGTTCCCGCTCGACGAAGCCGCCCGAGCGCACGAGCTGGGTGAGGCCGGCCGAGTGACGGGGAAGATCGTGCTCACCCCATGAGAAACGGCCCCCGGGCGAAGAACCCGGGGGCCGTCCACTGTGGAGACTCAGCCGCGGCCGATCACCTGCGGCAGGACGGTGGTGAGGCTCGTCCAGTCGGACGTGACCATCGACGCGCCCTGCTTGGCCAGCGAAGCCACACGCTCGTTGGCCTGGTCGACGGTCGGGTTGTGGGCGTCGATGGCGGGTGAGACGTTCTGGCCGTCGGTCATGACCAGGAAGTAGTGCTCGGCGTCGAACCACCACGGGCCGGTCTGGGTGACCCAGGCGTTGGCGTCGCCGTCGAAGACCACGAACCAGGGCTTGAGGTTGGCGGCGTACTTGTCGCGCGCGTCGCCCGGGGCGGCACCGTGCACGGTCGGGAAGATCTGGACGTCGCCGATGCGGCCGGCGTTCTTCTGGCCCAGCAGGTAGTTTGCGTACTCGACGTCGGTGTGCAGGGTGTCGGTCGGGTTCTGTTCCTCGACCGTGCCGGGGATGATCTCGGTCATCACCTTGCCGTGCAACGAGTCCACGGTGGGCCAGTTGTCCGCTTCGGCCGCGTCGTCGAGGGTCGCGTAGCCGCCGAGGAGGTCGGCCGGCTTGAAGACCGCGCTGCCGAGGTGGGCGCGGAACGCGGCGTCGAGCTCGTCCGGGCCGAGGCCGTGGTTGTCGGAGAAGCCCGTCTTCATCTCGAGCTTCAGCATGATCGGCGCGTGGTCCGGGTGCGCCCCGAGCCAGATGCGGATGTCGTCGAGGCAGGACTCGAGGTCCTTGTTCGTGCCGCCCTGGTAGAGGTCGGCCGGCGCCGACGCCGCGACGCAGTTGTTGCTGTTGCCCAACGGGTTCGAGTGGCTCACCTTCCACTCGTGCGTGATGATGTCCGGCCACACGTCGAGCTCGATCAGCGACGACCCGTTGTCCAGCGCCTGCGCGAGGTGCGGGTACGCCGCCGGGTCATAGGTGTTGTGCACGCCGACCATGGTCACGTGCGAGAGCTTCGGACTGTCCGCGTTCGCCACGGCCGTCCCGGACAACGAGGCGGCGACGAGCAAGCCGACCGCCACGACCACTGAAGAGAGTTTCATCCTGGCCCCTTCGCCCACACAGGTAGTGCGATGGCTCTCACACTGTGCCACCGTGATGGACTGTGGATGAAGGACAGCTGACCAAATGGACTAGACCAGAAGTCGGAAAGTGCCCATGACCGAAAACCCCAGCCCGCCCTCGGCGTTGACCATCGCCGGTTCCGACTCCGGCGGCGCCGCCGGCCTGCAGGCCGATCTGCGGACCTTCCTCACCTGCGGGGTCCACGGGCTCGTCGCCGTGACGGCCGTGACGGTGCAGAACACCTTGGGAGTGCACGACCGCGCGGACATCCCGCCCCACGTCGTCGCCGGCCAGATCGAGGCCGTCGCGTCGGACATGGGTGTGGGGGCGGCGAAAACGGGCATGCTCGCGTCGGCGCAGATCATCCACGCCGTGGCGGCGGCTTGTGACAACGCGGGCATCGGGCGCGACCGAGACGTGCCCTTCGTCGTCGACCCGGTGGCCGCGTCGATGACCGGCCACCCGCTCTTCGACTCCGACGGGCTCGCCGCGCTGCGCGAGGAACTGCTGCCGCGCGCCACGGTGCTCACGCCGAACCTCGACGAGGTGCGCCTGCTGACCGGGCTGACCGTGACCGACCGCGAGGGCATGCACACCGCGGCCGTCGTGCTGCACCGGCTCGGCCCGAAGTACGTGCTCGTGAAGAGCGGCCACCTCGTCGAAGACCCGGAGTGCGTAGACCTCCTCTTCGACGGCTCGACGTTCGTCGAGCTGCCGGGGCCGCGGTTGGGCACCCCGCACACGCACGGTGCGGGCGACACGATGGCGTCGGCGCTCACGGCCGGGCTGGCGAAGGGGATGTCGGTCGTGGAGGCCACGCGGTACGGGAAGTGGTTCGTCTCGCACGCCGTCGAGCACTCGTACCCGATGGGCGCGAAGGTGGGCCCGGTGTCGGCCTTCTGGCGGCTCGCGCCTGAAGACAGGTGACAAAACACCCGGGCGAGGGAGAACCCCTCGTCCGGGTGATCCGTTGCTACTCGATCAGCGGTTCTGCACGCTGTCGTTGAACTGCTGCTGGCACTGCTGCTGCGCCTCGGTCGTGGTGGCCGACTTGAGGCAGTCCTGCAGGTCGCTGAGCTGGCTGCCGACGCTGGCGAAGATCGAGCCGATCGCGATCAGGATCACGGCGCCGACGACCAGGCCGATGATGCCGGTCACGAGGCCGGCGATGGAGGCACCCTTGTTGGTGGCCTCACCGCGGTTGGCCCGCTTCATGCCGAGGACACCGAAGATGATGGCCAGAACGCCGAGGACGATGCCGGCCCAGACCGTCCAGCACAGGACGAGGGCGATGATGCCCAGCACGAGCGCGGTGACGCCGAACCCGTTGCGCGGGGAGGACACCGGCTGGCCGTAACCCCCGCCGGGCTGCGGAGCCGCGAACGCACCACTCGGGTCGGACGGGTACTGCTGGTACTGCGGCTGCTGGGGGTTGTCGGGCGTGCTCACGGGGTGTCGCCTTTCCACGATGAAAGCCGAGGCCACTCGGCCCGGCGCACCCTATAATCGGATGGATCGCCCGATCGTTACGCCTTCCGTGTTTCGACGCAAGCGGGATTACCCTCGCCGGGCCGGATCACCCCTCGTCGGAGATCAACGCCTCCAGCGCCGGCAGCGCGAGGGTGAGCGCCTCGCGGTTCTCCGGGCTCAGCTTGTCCAGACGACGGTTCAGTTCCTGTACCCGAGTGGAGCGCACGCCGGACACCAGCCGTTCACCTTCTTCCGTCGCGCGGGCGAGCCACGCACGGCGGTCGACGGGATCGGACTCCCGCGTGACGTACCCGGCCTCCACGAGGGTGGCGATGATCCGCGACATCGTGGCCGCGGCGACGCCCTCCTTCGCGGCGAGGTCGCCGAGGCGCAACTGACCGAAGTGGACGAGCGTGGCAAGGGCCGAGATCGCGCCGTGGCCGGGCCCGGGGACACCTGCCTGCCGCAACGAGCGCGACAGCCGCCCCACGGCCAGGTACAACCTGCCCGAGACGTCCTGGACCGAGGAAAGGGTCACGGCTGGCTCCTCCTGCCGCTGATGCCCGCCGCCTTTGCGCCGGAAATGTGCCGTCCACCATACGGCCTGCCGGTGCTCGTTCCGCGTTAAGCGCGGCCGAAATCACCGACCGGTGCCACGAATGCGGCCCGCTTGCACCACGTGGCTTACCCGGGGTTACCCCGTCGGCACCCCGGAAGCCACCAGAACCTCAGCGGGGCGGGCTCGACGCGTGGGCCCAGAACCGCTGCGGCACCCGTCCGGCGTCGTGCGCCAGCCGGCCCGCCTCGACACCCGCGCGCATGGCCGCGGCCATCCGTTCGGGGTCCTTCGCGCGCGTGACCGCGGTGGACAGCAGCACGGCGTCGCAGCCGAGCTCCATGGCCAGGCAGGCGTCGGAAGCGGTGCCGATGCCCGCGTCGAGCACCACGGGGACCATCGCGCGCGAAACGATCAGCTCGATGTTGTGCGGGTTGCGGATGCCGAGACCGGTACCGATCGGCGCGCCCAGCGGCATCACGGCCGCGCAGCCGGCTTCTTCGAGCCGCAGCGCGAGGACCGGGTCGTCGTTGGTGTACGCGAGCACGGTGAAGCCGTCGGCGGCCAGCTGTTCGGCGGCGTCGAGCGTTTCGAACGGGTCGGGCAGCAGCGTGCGGTCGTCGGCGTGGACCTCGAGCTTGATGAGGTCCGTGTCGAGGGCCTCGCGCGCCAGCTGCGCGGTGAGCACGGCTTCGGCGGCCGTGCGGCAGCCCGCCGTGTTGGGCAGCAGCTTGATCCCGAGGCGCCGCACGAGGCCCAGCACGCCGGTGCCGCCGTCGGCGTCGGCCTTGCGCATCGCGACGGTGGTGAGCTCGGTGCCCGACGCGACCAGCGCGCGCTCCAGCACCGACAGGTTCGCGGCCCCACCGGTCCCGATGATCAGCCGCGACGAGAGCTTGTGCTCGCCGATGACCAGGGCGTCGTCCATCGTCAGCCTCCCTGCACCGCGGTCAGCACGTCGATGTCCGCGCCCATGGGCACCACCGACTCGGCCCAGTCGCCGCGGCGCACGACCTCGCCGTTCACCGCGACGGCCACGCCCTGGCGGCTGACGTCCAGCGCGTCGAGCACCTCGGACACGGTGGCGCCGTCGGGGAACTCGCGCCAGCTCCCGTTGACCTTGATCTCCATCAGACTCGCTCCTTTTCCAGCAACCGGGACGGCGCGGCCGCCCCGATCTCGTCCGGGGGCGCCTCGCCGGCCAGCCACGCGACCACGGCGTCAGCGGTCACGGGCGCCATCAGCAGGCCGTTGCGGTGGTGCCCGGTCGCCGCGTACACGCCTTCGCCGAGCTCACCGACGTACGGCAGCGCGTCGCGGCTGCCCGCGCGCAACCCCGCCGCGATCTCGACGAGCTCGTACTCCGTGATCCCGGGCAGGATCCGTTCGGCGCCTTCCAGCAGCTCACGCACGCCCCGCGCGGTCACGGCCTCGTCGAAGCCCGCTTCGTACTGCGTCGCGCCGAGCACCAGCTCGCCGTCGGCGCGGGGCACGAGGTAGATCGGCCGGCCCTCCACCACCGCGCGCACCGTGTACGGCGGGGGCGGCAGGCAGCCACGACGGGGCCGCAGCCGGAGGATCTCGCCCTTGAGCGGGCGCACGGCGTCGGCCAGCTGCGGGTGCAGCCCACCCGTCCAGGCGCCGGCCGCCAGCACGACGCGACCGCGGACCTCGTCGAGGCGCTCGACTCGCTCGGCGCGGAACGCAACCCCGCGCTTCTCGCACGCCTCGACCAGCGCCGTGAGCAGCTTCCGGTTGTCCACAGCCAGGTCGCCCGGCACGTGCAGACCGCTGCGCACCGCGCCCAGACCGGGCGCGAGCCGCCGGGCCGCGCGGCCGGTGAGCCGCTCGACGTCGCGGCCCAGCGAGGTCAGGTACTCGGCGAGGATGTCGAGGTGGCCGGCGTCGGCGCTGTCGAACGCGACGACGATCGTGCCGTGCTCGGCCAGCCCCGGGTCCGTGCCCTCGGCCGATAGCTCGCGCGCGAACGCCGGCCAGCGCCGCAGCGACTCCTCGCCCAGGCGGAGCACGTGTTCCTCACCCGGCCACGCCTCCGTGACCGGTGCCAGCATGCCGCCGGCCAGCCACGACGCGCCGCGCGCGGGGGCGGGGTCGACCACCGTGACGCGGTGGCCGCGGGCCGCCGCGCGCCAGGCCGCGGACAGGCCGATGACACCACCGCCGACGACGGTGAGGGTCTCGCTCATGGGATCACGCTCCCTGCGCCGGCATGACCCGGATCAGGTTCCACGGTCGGAGCGGCAGCTCCCTCTCAGCCCGTGCCTCGGGCTCCCGTGCGGACCACCCCACTGTAGTGCGCGGGTAACGTCCCCGCCATGCCCGCCCTGACCGGATCACAGATCCGCACCCGCCTGGCCGACTCGCGCCTGTACCTGTGCACCGACGCCCGCTCGTCGCGCGGCGACCTCGCCGAGTTCATCGACGCGGCGCTGGCCGGCGGCGTCGACATCGTGCAGCTGCGGGACAAGACGAACGGCTCGCCGCTCGAAGCCGCGCACGAGATCGCCGCGCTGGAAGTGCTCGCCGAAGCGTGCGCGCGCCACGGTGCGCTGCTCTCGGTGAACGACCGGGCCGACGTCGCCCTGGCAGTGGGCGCCGACGTGCTGCACCTGGGCCAGGACGACATCCCGGTGCCGCTCGCGCGCCGGATCCTGGGCGAGGACGTGGTGATCGGGCGCTCGACGCATTCGCCTCAGCAGGCCACGGCGGCCGCGGCCGAGGACGGCGTGGACTACTTCTGCACCGGCCCGTGCTGGCCGACCCCGACCAAGCCCGGCCGCTACGCCCCTGGCCTCGACCTGGTGCGCGCGACCGCGGAGACCGGCACCGACCGGCCGTGGTTCGCGATCGGGGGCATCGACAACGAGCGGCTGCCGCAGGTGCTGGCCGCCGGGGCGGCGCGGATCGTGGTGGTTCGCGCGATCACCGAGGCCGAGGACCCGAAGGCGGCGGCGCAGACGTTGAAGGCCCAGCTGGGTTAGGGGCTCGGCTCGATCAGGGGCTGGGCGTTCCCGAGGGGGCGCCCTGCGTCTGCGGCGCGCTCGGCGTGGTCGAGGCGGCTCCGCCGGTGCTCGACGGCGGCGGTGCGCTCTCGGAGCTGTCCGAGGTCGGGCTTTCGCTGGACGACGTGCTGGACGAAGACGAGCTCGGCGGCGGCGAGTTCGATTCGGTCTCGCTGGGCGGCGCGGTGTGCTCCGAGGTCGTGGGCGGGTTCGTATCCTGCTCCTGGTGCTGACTCGTGCCCGGATCGTGGCGGAAGACGCCGGGCCCTGGCCCCCCGGCCGCCTCGATCGCAAAGCTGACGCCGATCGCGATGGCCGTGCCGACGACGCTCACGCCGATGATGATCGGCCAGCGCAGCTTCCTGAGCTTGTCGCCGAAGGACTCCTCGGGCTCGGCCGGCGCAGTCAGCTTCGAGATCCGCACCGTCGGCATCTCCGACGGGTCGAGCGGCAGCAGCACGGTGGGCATCTGCGCGGGATCCTCGACCGGCGCCAGGCCGGGCTTGCTGCCCCGCCGCTGTCCCGCCGTCACCAGCGCGGCGCGCGCCTTCAGCGCCGCCTCGCGCGTGCGCTGCAGCGAACGCAGGTACAGCTCGGCGCCCACGGTGGTGATCACGCTCGCCACGCCGGCCCCCACGACCGTGCCCGCCACGCCGAGCGTCGAACCCAGCATCGCGGCCGTGACGGCGGCCAGTGCCGTCGCCACCACCTGTGCCGGGCGGAAGCTCTTCTTCTCGCCCTGCTCCGAGGTCTTTTCCTGCTGCTGACTCATGATCCCGATCTACTGGTGCCCGCCATTTCCCCTCCGGGGTTCCAACGAGTAAGGCGTGCGAGGAACTCCCCGCGTTGCCCATCCGTGAGCGAGGACACGTTGACTGTCCATAGTGGATGGACTACGCCTCACGCTTTCCTGACATACTCCCCACATGCGATTGGTGACGATCTCCGACATCGAGGCCGCGGCGAAGCGCGTGGCCGACCACGCGGTGCACACGCCGCTCCTGCGCCAGCCCTGGGCCGAGGGCGAACTGTGGCTCAAACCCGAGAGCCTGCAACAGATCGGCGCGTTCAAGATCCGCGGCGCGTACAACGCGATCGCCTCACTCCACGACGCGGAGCGCGCACGCGGTGTGGTCGCCTACTCCAGCGGCAACCACGCGCAGGCGGTCGCCTACTCCGCGAACGCCTTCGGGATCCCGGCGGTGATCGTGGTGCCCGACGTGGCCCCGCGGCTCAAGGTCGAGGCCACCCGGCGCTGGGGCGCCGAAGTGGTGGAGGTCCCGATCGCCGATCAGGAACCGGTTGCGGCGAAGCTGGCCCAGGAACGCGGGCTCACCTTCATCCCGCCGTTCGACCACCTCGACGTGATCGCGGGCCAGGGCACGGCGGGCCTGGAAATCGCGACCGACCTGCCGGACGTCGACACAGTGCTCGTGCCGGTGAGCGGCGGCGGGTTCGCCTCCGGCGTCGGCACGGCGATCAAGGCGCTGTGCCCTGGCGCGAAGGTCATCGCCATCGAGCCCGAGCTGGCCGGCGACACCGCCGAGAGCCTGCGCGCCGGCCGGCGGATCGCATGGCCCATGGAACTGCGGGCGCGCACGATCGCCGACGGCCTGCGCGCCCAGCCGTCGGACCTCACGTTCGCCCACCTGCGCGGCGTGCTCGACGGCATCGTCGCCGTGACCGAGGACGAGATCCGCGACGCCGTTCGCGTGCTGGCCCGGCGGGCGCGGCTCGTGGCCGAGCCCAGCGGCGCCACGACGGCCGCCGCGTTCCTGCACCACGCCGGCGAGCTGCCGGGCGGCAAGACGGTGGCCGTGGTGTCCGGCGGCAACATCGACCCGTCGATGCTGGCCGAGCTCCTCACGTAGGTCAGTCGCGCGGTGGGCCGGGGCGGACGTGGGTGGGCGGGGCGTCCACTCCGCAGGTGAGGCACTCGCCGGGGTGGGGTGATTCGTCGTCCGCGGTTCGCGCGGGAGCGCCGGAAACCACCCCGGCGTCCTCCGGTGCGGCGAGCACGCCGTTGTGAATCCCCAACGCGATGAGGCCGCCGGCGATCGCCAGCACGGCGCAGATGAGCAACGCCATGCGCCATCCGGCGGTCAGCGCGACGGGGTCCCGGTAGGCCGAACCGGTGAGTCCGGCCGCCGCGGGCAGGACGGCGACCGCAAGAAGACCACCCGTTCGGGCGATCGCGTTGTTCACTCCGGAGGCGACACCGGCGTAGCGGTCGGGGGCCGCGGCGAGCACCGTCGCGGTCACCGGCGCCACCGTGCACGCGAGCCCCAGGCCGAACACGACCACCGCGGGGAAGACCGAACCGAGGTAGGAGGACCCCGGTCCGACGCGGATCAGCAGCAGGATGCCGACGCCGATCACGATGGGTCCGACCACCAGCTGCAGCCTCGGGCCGATGCGCTGCGCCAGCGCGCCGGAGCGTCCGGAGAGCAGCAGCATGATGATCGTGATCGGCAGCCCGGCCAGGCCCGCGAGCGTCGGCGGGTAGTTCAGGGAGACCTGCAGCTGCAGGACCAGCAGCATCAGCACGGCGCCGAGGGCGGCGTAGACCACGAACGTGAGGGCGTTGGACAGCGAGAACGTGCGGTCGCGGAACAGGCTCGGCGGCACCAGCGGCTCGCGCGAGTGGTGCTGCAGCCAGAGGAACACACCCATCCCGGCGATGCCGGCGACCAGCGCGATCAGCACGATCGGGTCGCCGACACCGCGTCCGGGTGCTTCGACCAGCGCACCGGTGAGCCCGGCGAGCCCGATCGCGCCCGTCGCCGCGGCCGTGAAGTCGGGGTGGCCGGTGGCCGTCTCGTCGCGCGACTCGGGCACGAACTTCAGCGCCATGAGCACCACGACGATGGCCAGCGGCACGTTGATCAGGAACGCCAGCCGCCAGGACCAGACCTGAACGAGCACGCCGCCGAGCAGTGGTCCGGCCGCGGCGGCCAGACCACCGAGTCCGGACCACGCGCCGATCGCGCGAGCCCGGTCCTTGTGCGCGAACGCGGACTGCAGGATCGCCAGCGACCCGGGGGTGAGCAACGCGCCGCCGATGCCCTGGACGATCCGGAAGACCACCAGTTCCGTGGTCGAGGTGGCGATGGAGCACAGGCCCGACGCGACGCCGAACCAGACCACGCCGATCAGGAACACGCGGCGCCGGCCGTAGCGGTCCCCGAGCGAGCCGGCCACGAGGATCAGCGCGGCCAGCGCCAGCATGTAGCCGTCGAGGATCCACTGCAGGCCGGCGACGGTGGCACCCAGCTCCTCACCGATCCTGGGCAGCGCGACGTTGACGATCGTGCCGTCGAGCATGGCCATGCCCGAGCCGAGGATCGTCGTGGCCAGCACCCCGCGGGCGAGCGGGGTGCCCCAGCTGATGCCGCGGTCCGTCGTGGTCACCGGGCCGTCACCGGGCGCGTCCGGAAAGTCATCCGCACACGGTGACGAACCGGACGCCCGGGCGCAACCACCCACGCCCGGAGCCCGCGCCGGCTCACGGCAACAGCGTCGTGACGAACTTGTAGCGGTCGCCGCGGTAGACCGAGCGCGCGAACTCCACCGGCTTGCCGTCGGTGGCGAACGAGTGCCGCGTCAGCATCATCACCGGCATGCCGACGTCAGCGCCGAGCATCTCGGCTTCCTGCGGGCCGGCGAGCGAGGTCTCGATCGTCTCCTCGGCGCGCTCGAGTTCGACGCCGTAGTGCTCACGAAGCACTGCGTAGAGCGACCCGCCGCCCGAAATGTGCTTGCGCAACCCCCGGAAGCGCCCGAGCGGCAGGTGCGTCGTCTCCAGCGCCATCGGCTGGGAATCGGCCAGCCGCAGACGGCGAAGGCGAAGAATTTTCGCACCCTGGCGGATCGCGAGCAGTTTCGCGAGTTCGCCCTCCACCGGCAATTCCTCGAGTTCGAGCAGTTTCGACGACGGCTTCAGGCCCTGCTTGCGCATGTCCTCGGTGTACGAGGACAGCTGCAGCCGCTGCGCCAGCTTCGGCTCGGCCGCGAACGTGCCCTTGCCCTGAACGCGGTGCAGGCGGCCTTCGGCCGTCAGGTCCGCCAGCGCCTGCCGCACGGTGGTGCGCGAGACGGTGAACTCGCCCGCCAGCGCCCGTTCCGTCGGGATCGGTGAGCCCGGCGGCATGGCGTCGAGCAGATCCAGCAGGTGCTGTTTCAGCGCCCAGTACTTGGGTTCGCGCTGACCGCGAACACCGACCGTCCCCGCCTCACTCGCGGGGGATGTCTCCAACATGACCGGCTCCCTCAGCTTTCCCTCACTATCGCGCCACTTCCCCGCCAAGAAACGTACCCTTCACCACAAACGCTCCGCCCGGCTAGCATTGGTCTAGACCTGACCGCACGCCGCTCAGCACACCCGGGGCTGGAGTCCCGGCGGAGAGGAAAGTGATGACCCAACAACATCCCGGCGAGCACATGGCCGCGGAAATCTCGGAGCAGCCTGCCGTACTGGCCGGGCTCGTCGAGCGGCAGGGGGAAATAGCGGAAGTAGCTGAAAAGATTTCACAAAAGCCGCCCCGTTTCGCCTTGCTCGCCGCACGGGGTTCGAGTGACCACGCTGCGTTGTACGCCAAATACCTGATCGAGGTGCTCCTGGGTCTTCCCGCGGGGCTCGTCTCACCGTCCACCGCCACGCTCTACGGCGCACGGCCAGACCTGCGCGACGTGCTCTTCGTCACCGTGAGCCAGAGCGGCGGCTCACCCGACCTCATCGAAGTCACCGAAGCCGCGCGGCGCCAGGGCGCGCTCACGGTGTCGGTCACGAACACGCCGGACTCGCCGCTGCGTGCGGCGGCCGAGCTGGGCGTGGACATCGGAGCCGGCGTGGAGAAGGCCGTGGCCGCGACGAAGACGTACTCGGCGACGCTGCTCGCGCTGTACCTGTTCATCGACGCCGTGCGCGGCGGCAAGGCCGAGGACGCCCAGCAGCTCGGCGAGCTCGCGCAGCAGACGCTCGACGGCTCGGTCGAAGGCGTGCAGCGCGCGGTGGACCGCTACCGCTTCGTCGACCGCGTGCTCACCACCGGCCGCGGCTACTCGTACGCGACTGCGCTCGAAGGGTCGCTGAAGCTGGCGGAGACGAGCTACCTCGCCGCCCGCGCGTACAGCGGCGCGGACTTGCTGCACGGTCCGGTCGCGGCCGTCGACCGCGAGACCGCCGTGCTCGCGGTGACCAGCGCCGGCCACGGCGGCTCGGCGATGGGCGAGGTGCTCGACGCCGTCGGCAAGCGCGGCGCCGACGTGCTCGCGGTGGGCTCGGCGTCGGCCGACGTGCCGGCCGCGCTGCGGATCCCCGTGGCGCAGACGGCGGAGGAGCTGGCGCCGATCCTGGAGATCCTGCCGATCCAGCGCATCGCGCTCGGGCTCTCGCTCGCCCGCGGCGGCGACCCGGACAGCCCGCGCGGCCTGCTGAAGGTGACCAAGACCCGGTGAGCCTGGTCGTCGGCGTGGACGCCGGTGGCACGTCGACGCGAGCGATCGCGATCGACGCCACCGGCGCCGTGCTCGGTTCGGCCACGGCCGGCGGCGCCAACCCCAACTCGCACCCGCCCGCCGAAGCCGCCGCCCGCATCGCCTCGGCGATCGAGACGGCGCTCGGCGGGCGGACCGACGTGGGCGCCGCCGTGGTCGGGCTGGCCGGGGTCAGCAAGCTGTCGGATCCCGCCGTCGCGGACGTGTTCGCCCAGGCGTGGCAACGGATCGGGCTGGGCGGTGCCGTTCGGACGGTGGCCGACGCGGAGGTCGCGTACGCCTCCGCGACGGCGGCTCCCGACGGCACGGTGCTCGTGGCGGGCACCGGCTCGATCGCGGGCCGGATCCGCGGCCGGCGCATGATCGCCACGGCGGGCGGCTACGGCTGGCTGCTCGGCGACGAGGGTTCGGCGTACTGGCTCGGGCGCGAGGCCGTGAGATCCACTTTGGAGGCGCTCGGGCGCGGACCGGAGCTAGCGGGGCTGGCGGCCGCCGTGCTCGCCGAGGCGTTCGGACCGTCCGCTGTGGACGCTCGCGGAATCGTGACCGAACCCGGCCGGTCGCAATCGGACAACCTTGCTTTCCCGAATTCACCGGTCACGGAAGCGAATCGGTTGGGCACCGCGCGTGCGCTCATCACGAAGGTCAACGCCGAGCCGCCCATCCGGCTCGCCCGCTTCGCGCCCCTCGTGAGTGCCGCGGCGGCCGCCGGCGAGCCGGTCGCGACCGGAATCGTGGCCCGGGCAGCCGACCTCCTCGTCGCCACGGCCCTCGCCACGCGCGACCCGGGCGAAAAAACTCCCGTGGTGCTCGTGGGCAGTGTCCTCACCGGAACCGGCCCGGTGGGACCGCTCGTGCGGGCGGGGCTGGCCGGTCTCGACGTACTGACCAGCTCCGACGGAGTCCTCGGGGCCGCGTGGCTGGCCGCGGTGGACACTTGGGGAGAGGCGGCGGCGCGGCCTTCGGGACGCTGAATGCGACCAAAACCCGGTTCGAAGTGTCCAAACCGTCGACTCAACCCCTCCGGTCCGGGTACCGTAGGCATCGGCCCCCGGACCCTCCCCCCTCGCCGGGGGCCGCCTTATGTCCTGGGTTCGCCTTCCGAATCCGGTTCCGGAGCCAATCGCAGTCCGGGATGGTCGGCCGGCAGCGCCTTGTACAGCACCCAGCCGCTCACCGCCACCGTCGCCGCGACCAGGGGCCACGAGAGCGCCGTGCGCGCGATGCCGAGAGCGACCACCTGCCCGGCCCACCACAGCGCTCCGTAGACCACCACGCGGATCAGGTACTGCAGCACCCACACCCAGCTCGCCCACGAGTAGGCGCGCAGCAACGCGGGGTCACGGCGCCAGCGCGTCTTCTGCCCGATCAGGAGCCCCACGATCACGCCCAGCAACGGCCAGCGCACCACGATGCTGGCGGCGAAGAGCAGGGCGCTCGCGGCGTTGGAAAGCAGCTGAAGCAGGAAGAAGTCCTCGGCGCGGCCGGTGTGCAGCGCGATGAGCGCCGCGATCACCACGGCCGCGAGGCTCACCACGACGGCGCGGGCCTTGTCGCCGCGGATCAGCCGGTAGGCGCCGAGCACCACGGCGACCCCGATCGCGGTGATCGCGCCCCACGAGATCGATTGCCCGGCGGCCAGCCAGCCGACCACGAAGGCCGCGGGCGGGATGCTCGCGTCGATCGCCCCTCGGCGGCCGCCGAGGATCTGCGCGAGCGACTCGCGCGAAGGCGTCGTCTCGTCCGTCACACCACCAGCCTGCCGGAAGCCGAGGTCGCGGCGCCGAGGCGGGAGACCTTCGCCACACAGGGTGTCCGATCGATGCCTGCCTGAGCGGTTCGTCACCCGGGTTCGAGGTGAAAATCGCGTAATACCCGCGCGCGGCGATCCGACAAGGTAAGAGACTGTGACTTCCGGCTGTGGCGGCCGGGAAGGATACGGGGACGTCCGATTGTTAGTTGTGGTGTACAACTTAACGCGGGGTAAGCGCAGCTGGACGGGAAAGGGGATCCCAGCGTGTACGGAATCGACAGTTACGTGGCGATCGGTGACAGCTTCACCGAGGGCCTCAACGACGGGCTGCCCGACGGCTCCTTCCGGGGCTGGGCCGACCGGCTCGCCGAGATGCTCGCCGCGGGGCGGCCGGACTTCCAGTACGCCAACTTGGCGCTGCGCGGCAAGATGATCGACGAGATCATGGACGAGCAGCTGCCCATCGCGCTCGAGCTCAAGCCCGACCTCGTGACGCTGTGCGCCGGGGGCAACGACGTGATCGTGCCGGGGGCCGACGTCGACGCCATCGCCGCCCGCTTCGAGGCCGGCGTGGTGAAGCTGCGTGAAGCCGGCATCCCCGTGGTGATCTTCAACGGGCCGGACACCAAGGCGCTCTCGGTGATGAGCGTGCTGCGCGGCAAGATCGGCATCTACAACACCGACCTGTGGGCGATCGCGGCCCGCCACGGCGCGAAGATGGTCGACCTCTGGACCATGGCACCGCTGCACGACCGTCGGGCCTGGAGCGATGACCGGCTGCACTTCACGCCCGACGCGCACCGCCGCATCGCGCTGCTCACCGCCGAGGTGCTCGGAGTGCCCGTGACCGAGGACTGGCGCGAGCCGTACCCGCCGAGCACCGAGCCGGCCACGTGGATGACGTCGCGGCGCTCGGACCTCAACTGGACCAAGGTGCACCTGCTGCCGTGGATCCGCCGCCAGCTCAGGGGCGAGTCCATGGGTGACGGGCTGTCACCGAAGCGGCCGCAGCTCTCGCCGCTCGTGCAAGCCGAGGCGGCGGCGCTGGAACTCGAGGTGCGGGACTTCCGGGACAACGCCACCGCGTCCTGACTCCGGGAGGGATTCGGTGGCACCCGCGTGAGTGCCACCCGAATGGCGCGCCCGACCAGGTCGCCAACGGGCCGTGACCGGCATATGGTCCCTTTATGTCCGGTGCTCGCGCTTGGCTGCGCCTGATCCCCGTCGCGGTGCTGGTCACGGCCGTGCTCGCCGGCGTCACCGTCTGGGTGCGCGCCGACGGGATCGAGGGTGACCTCGCCGGACGATCACGCTCCGCGCTCGCCGCGGCCGGCATCCGGGACGGCGACGTGTCGTTTTCGGGCCGGCAGGCGACGTTGTCGGGATTCCCGGCGGAGCAGGCCGGACGCGCGCTGGGGATCGTGCAGGGCGTGGAGGGCGTCGAGTCCGCGCAGGTGTCGGGCGGGGCCGCGGCCACGCCGCCGACGGTGACGCCCACGCCGCCGTCGACGACCACGCCGCCGAGCACGTCGAGCGCGCCGCCGAGCACCACGTCGTCGGCGCCGCCGACGGACCGCGCGGGTGTGCAGGAGGAGCTCGACGCTCAGCTCGCCGACTCGCCCATCACGTTCAAGCCGAACAGCGCGCAGCTCACGCCGGAGGGCACCCAGGCGGCGCGGGCCGTCGCGAAGCTGTTGAAGGACGCGCCTGACGACCTGCGCTACCGGATCACCGGGCACGTCGGTGAGGGGCCGGGCGGGCGCGCGTCGGCGATCCGGCTTTCGCAGAGCCGGGCGCGGGCGGTGCAGCGGCTGCTGACCGCCGGCGGGGTGCCGGCGAACCGGTTGCTCGTGCGGGGCACCGGAACCGCCGCGCCGGGTGAGGGCGGGGACCGGCGCGTCGAGATCACGGTCGAAGAGAGGTGATGGCGGATGCTCTGGCTCTTCGGGCAGATCTGGCTGTGGCTGCTCGTCGCGTTCCTGCTGGGGGCGTTGGTGATGTGGCTGGTCATGCGGGTGGGGCGGCCGAAGCGGGCCGAGGAGCCGGCGGCCGCCGCGGCACCGGTCGAGGCCGCTCCCGAGCCGAGTGACGCCGAGCGCACGCAGTACATCCCGGTGACGGCCTACGACTACAACGAGCAACCCGAACGGGTCTACAACGACTACCCCCAGGTGGACCCGGACGAGCCATACGCCCCGGACGAGCGCTCGGGTCGCCGGATCGGGCGGCTCCCCGACCCCGAAGCGCACCTCTCGGGTGACCTGAACTGGCCCGCCGCCGAGGAGGCGCCGGCCGACCCCGTGGACCAGTGGCCGCACGACGACGAGCCCCACGAGTCGGCGCCGCGACGACCTGGGCGAGGTGGCTGACACCCACCTGGTAAGTTCGGCTACGCACTGTGAGCACCGGTGCGAGCGGGAGCCGTGAGCCTCTCGTCGAGGTTCGCGAGGTCAGGAGGTCCGATGGCGCTCCCGCACTGGACGCCGCAGAACCTGCTGCCGCCGGGCCGCCACCAGGCCGATCTCGCCGACGTCTACGAGCGGCTGGTGTTCGACGCCCCGCACCAGAACGATCGCGAGATCCTGTTCAGCGCGCTCAACAGCTACCTCGGCGTGGCCCGCCGGGTGATCTCGTCGGGGCGGGCGTGGATCGGCGGCGCGTTCGTCACGCGCACGGCCCACCCGCCGCGAGGTCTGGACGTGGTGCTACTGCCCGACGAGTGGGGCGCGCTCAAGCGGCTCGACGACGGCGGGCGAACGGCGTTGTACGGCCTGCTCACGCTGCGCGGGGTGATCGTCGGGCAGCCCGCGATGTACCTCGAGCAGGTGCAGCCGGTGGGCGGGATGCTCGACGGGTTCCTGTGCCGTCCCGGTGACGAGGACGTGTGGGAGACCGTGTGGGCCGAGGGCGGCAAGGGGTTCCCGGAGATGGTCTGGTGAGGAACGAGTTCCGGCGCATCGCCGACGAGATCCCCGGCGGCACCTGGCTCGACGACCTCGCGCGCGCGTCGGCGATGGCGGCCAACGCGAAGTTCGAGCGCACGTCGCGCTCGCCCCTGCTGCACGTGTCGGTGATCGGCGAGACGCACATCGACGCGTACACGTTCTCCGACATCAGCCGTGCGCTGCAGGACGCGACGGCGAAGATCGGGCACATCATCCGCAACCCGTCGAACGAGGTCACGTTCGTCCAGCAGGCCGACCGCGACAAGGCGCCGCTGATCCAGAAGGGCCAGGCGGGCAACGCGATCTTCTTCGGCTTCCCCGAGCCGGCGCTGGACGACGCCCTGATCCACGACGGCATCGAGACGCTGTCCGAGCGGGCCGTGAAGGAGCTCTGCGACTTCCTGCCGGCCAACGGTTCGGACGACGGCGCGCTCGACGCCGTGCTGCTGCAGCGCGACACCGTGCGCAACGCCGTGAGCGACATCGTCAACGCGGTGAGCAAGCACGCCGGCATCGGCATGGCGCTCACGCCGACCGCGGGCGAATACGTGACGCGCAGCGTGACGACCGAGCAGGCCCGGATCCTGCGCGACAGCCTGCGCGAGTCGCGGGAGGCCGTGGGCTACGAGACCGTGAGCGGCCGCCTCGACGGTGTGCGCACGCGGCGGCGGATCTTCTACCTCGAACGCGAATCGGGTGGCACGATCCAGGGCGCGGTGGCCGAGGATCTGCTCGATCAGATCAAGGAGAACCTCGATCGCCCCGTGACCGCGCGCCTGCGCGTGGTCAGGACCACCACGATCGACGGCCGCCGCGGCCGGCCCGTGCACGAGCTGCTCGAGATCACGCCCGAAGTGAGCTTGTTCGACCACTGAATTTCCGAGTGCGGTTCGGTTATCCGTTTCGCCGATAATGCGGACGCGCGTCGGCCTTCTGACCGAATCGTGAGGTCACGCGCTGGTTCGCGGGATGGTAATTGACCGGTGCCGGGCGGGTGCGGTGAATAGATGACGTTTTCTGCTATGTAACGATTTCGCCTTTCACAGGTCGACTTGGGTTAACGTCGTCGCACTTCGACCCGGAAGGCCCCCACGCATGACCTCCCCCGACCCGCGGCACCAGCCTGCCCCCGCGCGCCACGGGCGCACTTCCGGACGGCCTTCCGCGCCACCGGGCAGCAGCTCACAGCGCACTTCCGCGCCGGTCCAGACCGGCAGTTTTCCGGTTTCCGGTGATCGCCGGGCTACGGATTCCGGCGCGTGGCGAGCCGAATCCGCGGCTTCCGCACAGCGCGGCGGAACAGCGGACTCCGGCTCGTGGCGCGTGATCCCGCCGGACCCCCGCGCGCCCGGCGGCGTGCTGCCCGCGCCGCCGAACCGGACCCCGCCGAAGCCGGGGCCGAACGTGCTCGGGATCGCCGGCCTGGTGCTGGGCCTGGTAGCCGTCGGCGCCGTCTTCGTACCGGATTACGGGTACCTGGCTTGGCCGCTGGCCGGCGTGGCGCTGGTGCTGGGGATCGTCGGCACCGTGCGCTCGGTGAGGGGCAAGGCGGGCGGGCGGGGCATCGCGGTGGCGGCGATGATCGTCGCGGTCGTGGCGGCGCTGCTGTCGGCCACGGTGGTGCTGTTCCCGGGCGTGCTGGCCACCAGCAGTGCCGGCGATCTCCACATCCCGCCGACCCCGGGGGACGAACACCACGTCGACTTCGTGGTCACCTCGGCCGGCGGCGCCACCGTCCGCTACGGCACCCTCAACGACCAGCGCACCGAATCGGCCCCCGCCAGCACCGACGACTGGCACGGCCACGGCTCCTTCTCGGGCGGCACCCCGATCCTGTCCCTGACCGCCGACACGGCCAACGCGAGCGTCGTGAACCAGATCTCCTGCGCGATCCTCGTGGACGGGCAACAGGTGGCGAGCAGCAGTGGGTCGACCATTGCGCTGTGTACGGCGAACGTGGAGTGAGGTTGGGCTCTGCTGGTGCGGGGCCGGACCTGGCTTGACGGGGCGGGGCCTGGCGGCCGGCCGGCCTACCCCCAAGTCGGCCGGCCAACCGCCACCGAGCCGCTCCTGGCGGCTCTTCCGGACCCGCCGCACACGAGGGCGGACCCGCGGTGCCGGGTTCACAGCCTGCCCCTCCCCTAGGGCTCCCCCGACACCGCCTACGACCCTACGCGGCCCACACACCCGGACGCTAAGAACCCACTAAGGATGCCCGGCCAGGGTATCGCTGACCTGCGCAAACACGGGTGAACGCTGTGCAAGAAACTTCTTGCGGGGCGATCTTCACCCCCACCGCAACCACAGACAGCCCCCGCCCTCCCAAGGCAGGGCGCGCCCATGTCCATTCTATCGGCCACCACCGACAATCCCGGCGAGAAGCGGTCTCCGGAGCCGGCTTGTCCACAACTCGGGCATGCTGTGGACAACTCCACCGAGTGCAGTCCGCGAGGTGCTGCAAACAGGCAGGCCGGGCAGGCTGACCCAGCCACAATCCAGCCGCCTGGCAGAAGGACCAGCCAGCCGCACCCAACCGGACACGCGCAAGCCACCGCCGGTTCAGTCCAGATCCGCTGTCTCCGCCTCGACTTTCCAGACCAGCCGTCCGCGGGGACACGCCCAAGCCAGCCGACAAGGTTCAGGCCAGCTCCGCAGCCTCAGCCTCAACCACCGGCACCTGCCCCGGATTCACCCGCCCGTACAGCACCACCGCCAACGCGTACTGCTCCCGCGCCAAACCCGCCGTCAAAGGGGACGCGCGCAGGATCCGCGCCAGGGTCACGCGCAGGATCGCCTCGTGCAGGGTGAAGCCGCGGGCCTGGGCCAGGTCGATGCCCTCCCAGGCGTAGCGCGTGGCCATGGCCGGATCGCCCAGGCGCTGGGAGAGGTCGGCGAGGTTGTTCAGCGACACGACGGCATAGCTGTCGTTCCCGAGCTCCCGGTCGATGGCCAGCGAGGCGATCTCGTGGGCCAGCGCGTCGTCGAAGCGGCCGGCGCGTTTTTCGGTCTCGGCGCAGTTGTTGAGGGCCTGGCCGCGCAGTTCGAGGTCGCCGGTGCGTTCCGTTTCGGCGACCGCCTCCAGCAGGCGCGAGATGGCCTCGTCGTGGCGTTCGAGCAGCGACAGGGTGCTGCCGAGGTGGATGTTGGCGACCGTGGTGGAGCGTTTGTCGCCCAGACGCACGGCCAGGTCCAGGGCGCGTTCGGCGTCGGCGGGGCAGGCGTCGGGCAGCTCGAACGTCAGGGCGATGGCGCAGCGCGAGATGAGCATCCAGCACTGGCCGAGGATCTCGCCGGAGGCCTCGGCGGCTGCGAGGCCCAGGTCGACCAGGCGGGTCCACTCGTCCAGCAGCGGGCACACCACCCGGTACGTGTGCGCCGCCCTGGCGAGGCGCCAGACGTCGCCGTACCAGGCCGCGGCGTGGGCGGCGTCCAGGACGGCCAGGAGGTTGGACCACTCGGCCTCGAACCAGTCCTGGGCCTCGTCGAAGGTGCGCAGGTGCGGCAGGGCCTCGGGGGGCACCAAATCCCTCAGGTCGATCGGGTCGACGACACGCAGCGTGTGGCGGCGCGCCGTATCGGAGGCGGCCTGGTAGAAGTGCACGGCGCGCAGCAGCACGGCGCCACTGTCCAGTTCGGACTCCGCGAGCTCCCGCAGGTACAGCCGCACCAGGTCGTGGGGTGCGAAGGCGTCGCGGGCGGTTTCGGTGAGCAGGTTGTGGGCGGCGAGGGTGCGCAGGGCGCGGCGCGCGCGTTCGACGGGGATCGCCGCGACGGCCGCCGCGAGGTGGGGGCCGACGCGGCGCACCGGGAGCGTCCCGAGTTGCAGCAGGAGCCGGGCCAGGTCGGAGGGCAGGCCCCGGAACGACACGTCGAACGCGGCGCGCACGCCGTCGTCGCCGGCGCCGTCGACCTCCAGGGCGGCGAGGCGGGTGCGTTCGTTGCCGAGCTCGTCCACGAGGTCCTGAGCGGTCCACTGTGGACTCGACGACAACCGTGCACCGGCGATGCGCAGGGCCAGCGGCAGGTAGCCGCACAGCCGGGCCAGGGCGTGGTTCAGGTCGACGTCCGCGTGCCCGGCCAGCTCCTCGATCACGCGCACCGCGTCGTCGGGGGCCAGCGTGCCGAGCACACGCAAGCGGGCCGCGTTGGACACCGCCAAGCCTTCGAGCTTCGAACGGCTCGTGACCACGGTCATCGACCGCGAACCGGGCGGCAGCAGGGGCCGCACCTGCTCGGCCGAGCGCGCGTCGTCGAGGAGCACCAGCAGGCGCCGGCCCGCGATGAGCGAGCGGTACAGCGCCAAGCGTTCGTGCAGCTGATCCGGCACCTCACCCGTTGCCACGCCGAGGCCGAGCAGGAACTGCGTGAGCAGCTCGCCGGGCTCGATCGGCGGGTGGCGTGGGTCAAAACCGTGCAGGGACGCGAACAGCACCCCGTCCGGGAACCGCGCGGCGGCCCGGTGCGCCCACCACACCACCAGCGCGCTCTTGCCGACGCCCGCCGTCCCGGACACCACCGCCACCGTGCCCTCGGCCAAGCCGTCGAGCCACGCCACCTCCGCGTCGCGGCCGGCGAGCGACGGCACCGCGGCCGGCAGCTGTGAAGGCGCTTTCCCGAGCGCCGACACCTCGGGGACGGAAAGGTCCAGATCATCGTTGAGCACGCGCTCGTGCAGCCACCGCAGGTCGCCGCCGGGCTCCACGCCGAGCGTGCGCAGCGTCGCACGCGAGACCGTGCGGTAGAGCTCGAGCGCGTCGCCGCGGCGCCCGGCGTGGTACAGCGCGCGCATGAGCTGCCCGGCCGTGCGCTCGGCCAGCGGGTCGGCGCGCACGAGCGGGCTGAGCTCCACGATGAGCTTGTTGTGCCGGCCCAGTTCGAGGTCGGCGTCCACGCGCGCGCCGTGGATCGCCAGGCGCAGGTCGTCGAGCTCCGGCGCGCGCACCGAGTCGGGCACACCGGCCAGCGCGGGTCCCCGCCACAGCGCCAACGCCTCACCCAGCAACGCCGACGCGCGCTCGGGCGGCTCCAGCACAGCGCGGTCCAGCAGGGCGCGGGCGTGGTGCACGTCGATGCGCGAAGGATCCACGGCCAGCTGGTACCCGGGCGGGCTGGTGAGGATCTCCGCGACGGGATACCCGCCGATGTCGCGCAGCACGCGGCGCAGGTGCGACACGTTGCCTTGCACGATCGTGCGCGCGGTCGCCGGCGGGTCGTGGCCCCACAGGGCGTCGATGATCTCCTCGAGCGGCACGACCTTGCCGACCTTCAACGCCAGCAGCGCGAGCAGCCCCTTGACCCCGGGACCACCGATGGAGACTGCACGTGCACCGTCGAGCAGCGTGACCGGGCCGAGCAGCTGCACGTGCGCGCCCGCATTGTGGCCCATGCTCGCGCGCACCTCCCCGGGTTGCTCCGGCGTCTCCCCCGCCAAGAGGCACAAACCTACCGTGGCCGAGAGCGGACAGGCACAACTCTTTCGTGAACTCCACACGCCCGACACCCTGAGGTCAGTCGCTGTTTCACCGGCTGTGCATCTGGTTTTCCCGCCCGAGCAGGGAGCATCGCCCGAATGTCGTAACCGGCGCGGCGGCGGGCGAACGGATCCAGCCCCCAAACGAAAACGAGTCCGGCTCCGCACCATCAGTCCCGATCTGATGGTGCGGGGCCGGACTCGGTGACGTCGACTGGGCCGCCAGGGGGCGCGGTCCACCCGACCTCGATGCCGTCCGGGGCGGGCGGGTGGGCTCACCCCGAGCTTGGAACCCGAACTGCCTCGAACAGCGCCTCCGCCCCGGACCCGAAGGCCCCGTGCGGAGTGGCGACAAAGTAACAGGGCGCACATCCACGGCTACGGGCGACCCACCGCCGCGCGGTAGTACTGTGCCGATCGTCACCAATCCGACCGCAGCCACGGCCGACTGGCTTCGCGGCAACAGTTGCGTACCGCGTGCGGGTCGGCCTGCTTTTGGCGGGATCGGTAACGGTCGTCACCGTCGCACCGGGGTGGCGTCGCGGCCGGCGATGAACGACGGCCGGGGGCTGCTGGCGGCGAACGGTTCCCCCAGCGCGTTCTCGACGCTGTTGAACACCAGGAAGATGTTCGAGCGCGGGTACGGGGTGATGTTGTTCGACGACCCGTGCATGACATTGGAGTCGAACCACAGCGCCGTGCCGGCCGCGCCGGTGAACTGGTCGATCCCGTACTCGGCCGCCATCTTCGTGATGTCGTCCTCGGCCGGGACACCGACGCGCTGGTCCTTGAGCGAGCTCTTGTAGTTGTCGTCCGGCGTCTCGCCCGCGCACTGCACGAACGTGCGGTGCGAGCCCGGCATGACCATGAGCCCGCCGTTGTACGGGTAGTTGTCCGTGAGCGCGATCGAGCAGCTGACGGCACGCGGCGCCGGCATGCCGTCCTCGGCGTGCCAGGTCTCGAAGTCCGAGTGCCAGTAGAACCCCGTGCCCTTGAACCCGGGCATGTAGTTCACCCGGCTCTGGTGCACGTAGACCTCGGAGCCCAGCATCTGCCGCGCCCGGTCGAGCACCCGCGGATCGCGCACGAGCTCCGCGATCAGCTCCGAGATCACGTGCACGTCGAAGATCGACCGCACCTCACCGGTTCGCGACTCGGTGATCACCCGCTCGTCGGCCCGCAGATCCCGGTCGGAGGACAGCCGCACGAGCTCCTGCCAGTACGTCTGGACCTCACCGGGCGAGAGCAGGCCTTCGTCGACGGTGTAGCCCTTGGCCTCGTGGTTGGCCAGGGTCGCGGCGTCGATCGGGCCGTCTGCCTCGGTACCCCACACCGTGGGGTGCACGCGCGGAAGTTGCTCCGGCGTGCCGGTGATCCGGGTCGGGTACGCGTCCTCGACCCGGGTGTCCGTCAGCGTCACAGTCGCTCTCCTCCTGGTTCTCGCATTCGTTTCGGCCGTGGTGGTGCGGCAGTGGTCGGGAAGGCTCAGGCGGTCTCTTCGACGATGAGCGGGTACACGCCGTTCTCGTCGTGCACCTCGCGGCCGGTCACCGGCGGGTTGAACACGCACACGCACTTGATCTCGGTCCGGGGCCGCACCTGGTGCTTGTCGGCGTCGTTGAGCACGTAGATGGTGCCGGGCGCCAGCGGGAAGACCTCTCCGGTCGCCTTGTTCTCCACCTCGCCCTCGCCGGAGGTGATGAACACGGCCTCGATGTGGTTGGCGTACCAGAAATCGTTCACCGTGCCCGCGTACAGCGTGGTCTCGTGCACCGAGAAGCCCAGGCCGTCCTTGGCCAGCATGATGCGCTTGCTGCGCCAGTTGGGCGTCTTGATGTCGGCGTCGGTGTCGGTGATCTCGTCGAGTGTGCGGACCAGCAAAGGTCGCTCCTTTACCTCGGGGAAATGGTTACTTGAGAACGGCCGCGATCGAGTCGTTGATGATCGACAGGCCCTGGGTCAGCTCGTCGTCGGTCAGCGTCAGCGGCGGCAGCAGCTTCATGACCTCGCCGTCGGGCCCGGAGGTCTCCATCAGCAGGCCGCGCTCGAAGGCTTCCTTGCAGACGGCGCCGGCCAGCTCGCCTCCTGTGAACTCGATGCCGCGGGCGAGACCGCGGCCCTTGGCCAGCAGGTTGGCATCCGGGTAGGCCTCGACGATGTCCTTGAACGCGGCCGCGATGCGCTCGCCCTTGGCCTTGGTCGACTTCTCGAGCTCGTCGTCGCTCCAGTAGGTCTTGATGGCCTCGGTGGCGGTGACGAACGCGGGGCTGATGCCGCGGAACGTGCCGTTGTGCTCACCCGGCTCCCACACGTCGAGCTCGGGCTTGATGAGCGTGAGTGCCATCGGGAGGCCGTAGCCGCCGATGGACTTCGACAGGCAGACGATGTCGGGCTTGATGCCCGCGTCCTCGAAGCTGAAGAACGGGCCGGTGCGCCCGCAGCCCATCTGCACGTCGTCGAGGATCAGCAGGATGCCGTGGCTCTCGCACAGGTCGGAGAGACCCTTGAGCCAGGCCAGGCGCGCGGCGTTGATGCCGCCTTCGCCCTGCACGCCCTCCACGATCACGGCGGCGGGCTCGTTCAGGCCGCTGCCGGAGTCTTCGAGCAGCTTCTCGAAGTAGAGGAAGTCGGGGATCGTGCCGTCGAAGTAGCGGTCGTACGGCATCGGCGTGGCGTGCACGAGCGGCACGCCGGCGCCGCCGCGCTTCATCGAGTTGCCGGTGACCGACAGCGCGCCCAGCGTCATGCCGTGGAACGCGTTGGTGAAGTTGATGACCGACTCCTTGCCGGTCACCTTGCGCGCGAGCTTGAGCGCGGCTTCCACCGCGTTGGCGCCACCGGGTCCGGGGAACACGATCTTGTAGTCGAGCTCGCGCGGCGCGAGGATCTTCTCCTTGAAGGTCTCCAGGAACTCGCGCTTGGCCACGGTGAACATGTCGAGCGCGTGGGTCACGCCGTCGCGCTGGATGTAGTCGATCAGCGCGGCCTTGAGCTTGGGGTTGTTGTGCCCGTAGTTCAGCGCGCCGGCACCCGCGAAGAAATCGAGGTAGGCCTTGCCGTCCTCGTCGTACAGCCAGCTGCCCTGCGCGCGGTCGAAGACGACCGGCCACCCCCTGCTGTAACTGCGGACTTCCGATTCGAGCTCTTCGAAGATGCTCATGACGTTTCTTTGCTCCTACTCGCCCCGAAATTGACGGCTTATTGACGGATCAACGGCCCGATGCGGTAAAGGTCTTCGGGCAGGTGCCCACCTTCGCCGTCTTCCGGGAAATCTTCGGCTTCGAACAGCCGGCTGCTGTCCATCGCGGCGTTCCAGCGCTTCGCGAACGACGCGAAGAGCCGGATCGAAGCCTCGTTGTCAGGGGTGACCGTGGTTTCGAGAAAACGCACCCCGTCGTCGACCAAGCGGGCGTACAAGGCGTCGAGCAGCTGCCCGGCCAGGCCTTTCCCGCGCTGCGAAGCGTCGACCGCGACCTGCCACACGAGCGCGACGTCGGGCTCGGACGGCCTCCGGTAGGCGATCACGAAACCCACCGCCTCGCCGTCGACTCGGGCGACCACCGAACTCTCCGCGAAATCGCGGCACCACAGCAGGTACGCGTACGGAGTGTTGAGATCAAGCTTCTGAGAATCGCGTGCGATTCGCCAGAGGGCGGCGCCATCGGCCTTGGTCGGGGTTTCGATCAAGTGCTTTCCGGACATACTCAGGAAACGTAACAGAGAATTTTCGCCCCGCCAGCGACGCACACCACGTGCACCCCGCTCACCTGCGGCGACGCGGTTACCCCGGTGAGGAGCCCCACAAACACGTTTGATCCACCGCGGTGCGGGGCAAGACGTGGGCCTGGACCGCTCGCCGTGGCGGGCGGCCTGTCCTCTCCCGACCATGACGCTTCACGCGGCGTGACGCAAGACGGACGAACGTCGCAGCAGTTCAGACGGCGCGTCTCGGGCGTGATCGCTCAGCTGCGGCGGGTGACCCCGGTGGCCTTGACCTGGGTGGCCCTGCCCTGGATGGACATGCCGTGGCCCGTCCGCCGGCCGCGGCGGCGGCGCAACGTGGCGATCGGCGTCCACACCGCCGGCAGCACGAGCAGCAGCACCACGAGCAGCCACACCACCGGCGCCCGGCCGCGCTGCCAGCCGGTGACCACGGTGTCGAGCCAGCCGAAGAACGGCTGCGCGAGCGGTGGCAGGAACGCGGCGAACGCCAGCCCCGCGACCCCCAGCACACCCAGCAGCATGAGCACCATGCGCCACGTGCGTTGCAGCGTCAACAGGCTCACCGCGAGGAACACGACCGCCCCCGCGGCCACCGGCGGGCCGACCCACTGCAGGACCTCGCCGCCGTTGCCGCCGAGCACCAGGCCGGCGACCGCGGTCACTGCGGCGGCGACGAGGTTCCACGGGCGGCCGAGCTTCGTGGCGCCCTGCGTGACCCACCAGGCGCTGCGCCCGATCACCTGCGCGAGCTTCGCCGCGGGTTGCAGCGACGTCGGCACCCGAGTGGCGCTCGTGGCCGCGTTGAGGCCCGCGGCACCGGCCTTCACCAAGGTCTTGGTGAACAACGTCGTGCCGCGTTCGTCCTCGAAGCGTTCGGCGGAGACCTGGCACGCCTGGAACGCGCGCTGCACCGAAGAATCGTCCGGGATCGGCGCGGCCAGCACCTTGCGGAAGGTCTCGGACGGTTTGCCGTTGCCTTCGCGCGCGTCGGCGGTGGCGTGCTCGGCGACGACCGGCAGCTCCTCCCGCGCGATCTCCAGCTGCCGGGCGCGAGCCAGCACCATCGACGTCACCGGCAAGCTCGTCGGCAGGACGTCGGCGAACTCCACGTCACCCAGGTGCGCGTCGAGGCCGAGGAACGACAGCTCCTCACCGACCTGCGCGATCAGGGCGTCGACGTCGGCGGCCGGCACGTTGTCCTCGACGCTCGGCAGCTGCCAGCCCACCGACTTGAACACTTCGCGCACCTCGGTGCGGAACGCCTCCGCGCCGATGATGCCGCGCAGCACCCGCAGCCGCTTCGGGTCGAGCAGGCACTGCACGAGCCAGCCCACGGCATCGACCCGGCCCCACATCCAGTCGTTCGCCCGCCACGACGCCTTGTAGAACGCGCCGAAGGAGTCGGCCTGCAGCCCGGTGAGCTTGTCCCAGCCGCGCGGGCGGCCGAGGTCCAGCAGCGTCCGCGAGTCCGCGCTGACCTGCACGAGGTCCACGCGCTGGTCCACCGACGGCGCCTGCGCCAGCAAGCCCCGCGTCGCCACGTGCAGCATGAGCAGCCGAGACATCACCGTGGCCCCGGCAGCTCCGGCGGGTTCCGCGCCGGCTTCGCCCAGCCCGAACCAGTGCAGCAGCGTCGTCACCGTGTCGACCGCGCCGGCGACCACGGTGGCGACGTCCTGCTCGAGCTTGACCCCGCCGACCTGCGGCGCCGGCCCCTGCCCGCGGTGCTGGAACACGGCCGCCTTCGACAACGACCCGGTCACCAGCTGCCAGAGCACCGGCGCGGCGTCCTGCAACGCCGAGATGACCAGCGGCCACGCCTCCTTCAGCGCGTCCGACTTGCCCAGTCGTGCCCACTCCTGCGCCAGCTGCCCGATCCAGTCGGCCAGCGAGGTCCCCTTGGCCGGCGGCTCGTGCCACGCCACCCACGGCAGCAGGCTGGTGCCGCGGGCAGCGTGCAGCCGGGCCTTGTGCAGCCGCTGCCGGACGTCGTTGAGCCGATCCGCCTGCTGCGCGTCCGGCCAGAGGTGGAACGCGGCGTCCACGAGCTGCAGGCACGTGGCGACGGAGTCGTCGAGCGCCGTGGTGCGAAACGCCGCCACGTCCTCGGGCCGCCAGCCGCTGCCCGGAGCCTTGGCCGGCATTCCGTTCTTGAGCCCCACGGCGGCCACCACGCGCAGCTCCGGGGAGAAGCCGGTCCCCCAGCCGGGCTGCGGGGTGTCCGTGGTGGACAGCGAGTAGTAGCGCGTGGCGGCGCGGACCAGCTCGGCCGCGTCCTCGGCCACGCGGCGGTCGAGGTAGGCCGCCAGCACCCGGTCGTCCACCAGCTCGCCGCCGCGAAGCCCCAGCGCGGCAAGGGAAACGCGCGTGTTCCGCGTGGCGACGACCGCGTCGTTGTGCGCGGTCAGCTCCTCCAGGTCGGTGCTGATCGTCTGGTTGATCACCGTCGAGACGACCTTGGCCAGGGCGGCGCCGAGCAACGGCGGGTTCGCCGGGTCGACGGTCACCGCCACGGCTTCGGCCTCCACCGTCGGCACCACGTACAGCAGCAACCGCCGCACGTCCGACGTCGACGAGCGGTTGTAGATCTCCTTCAGCGCCGGTCGCAGCGGTTTGTTCACGAGCACGCCGCCGTCGGTGAGCCAGTGCGACCGGGTGAGCCCGGTGTAGGCGGTCATGTCGGGGTGCAAGCGGTCGGTGGCCGCCGTGCCGATCGGCATGCGGGAAAGCTCGAACGCGCCGGGGAACGACGCGGTCGAGCGCGCCGCCAGGGCCAGCGGCGCGGTGACGCCGCCGTTCCACAGTGGACCGGTGAAGCGGAAGAGCATGCGGTACTCGATGTCGCGCACCAGGTTCCCGAGCGCGTCGTCGTAACGCAGCGTCTCGCCATCGATCATCGTGCCCGGCAGCAGGAGCGTGACATCGGGCGGTCGGGCGGGCGGGGTGCCACCGGCGACGATGGCGCGCAGAGCTCCCTCGTAGTCGGCGAGGAACTTGTCGCCGTCGAGCAGCGAGCGCGGCTGCTCCTCGTTCGGGTCGCGGATCAGGTCCGACAGCGAGCACGTGGTGAGCAGCGCTTCGCGCAGCGGGGCGGGCGAGGACTTGAACGCCTCGGCCAGCGCGAGTCCCGCGGCGCCGAGACCGCCCGCGCTCGTGCCGGTCACGACGTCGAGCTGGACGGTCGTGCGCAGCAGATCGATCAGCTTCCGGTAACCACCGCCGTCACCGGGCGAGCGCGACGCCTTCAGCAGCGCGGAAGTCTCCGTCGCCACCCCGCTCATCCACACGGACAGGCTTGCGCTCCCGACCATCGTCATCGCGAGCCGGATCTCCTGCGGCCACGGTGTCCCTGCCTCGCCCATACCCCACCCCTCGATCCCTCGACGCCACCGTAGAGGAGTGATCAGGAGGCGAGGTGCTCCAGCAGCAGAACTTGGCCCTCTCCTACCAAAAATCCGAGTACTGCGCCCGTCGCGATGAGGATCCACTCGTCCTGCTGGAACGCTGGGCGCAGCAGCTGCTCGAACTCTTCGGGCGAAAGCTGCTTCATCTTGGTGACGAGCACGTTGCGGATGTCCATCGCGTCGGTGGCGTAGTCCTCGATGTAGCGCATCGTCTCGGGCAGGCGCGCCATGATCTGCTCGGAGATCGCGAACTTCACGTCCTGGTAGCGGCGGCTGCCGATGGCGAACACGAGCAGCGGCTTCGCGACGTTGGCCGCGCGGCCGATCTCCACGTCGAGCTGACGCTGGATCAACGCCAGCACCCGGTCGGACAGCGGACCTTGCAGGATCGCCTGGATCACGTTGTGCGGCGTGATGATCTCCTTGGCGATCAGCGCGCCGTACGCCTCGGCCACCTCCGCGCGCCGCTTGAGGAACAGGCCCTGCCACCGCACGCCGAAGTACCGCTTCGGCTCCAGCGGGTAGAAGATCATCCGCAGGGCGAGCCAGTCGGTGAACCAACCCGTGAACAGGCCGAAGATCGGCATGATCGGCGGGAACTTGAACAGCACCCACGCGATCATCTGGATCACGCCGATGAGCCCGCCGAACGCCAGGCCCGAGCGCGCGATGAACTTGAACTCCTGCTCACCCGCCTCCTGGAAGATCCGGTTGAGCAGGCGCTTGTCCTTCACCAGGCTCGTGACGACCATGCCCTTGAGGTCGAACACACTGTCCACATCGGACTTGATGAGCTCCAGCACGGCCTTGACCATGTGCGGCGACTCGGTCTGCACGCGCTGGATCACCAGCCGCTGCACGCCCACCGGCAGCGATTCCCACAGACCGGGCCGGTAGTGGCCGGCGACCTCGCGCACGATGTCCTCGACGGCCGCCTCGAGCGGTTTCGCGATCTCCTGGGCGATGCGGTCGGCGTCGAGGCGAGCGACGATCTCGGCCGGCTTGATCAGCTGCTCGGTCATCGTGTCGCACGCGATGCTCGCCATCCGTGCCGCGCGTTTGGGCACGATGCCCTGCCAGCCGAGGAACGGCTTGATGCCGAGGAACTCCACGGGCTGGAACATCATGCGGATCGCCACGAGCTTCGTGCCGTAGCCGATGAGTGCCGCGACGACCGGGATCGACACGTACAGCGGCCAGTGGCGGGCGAAGTCGTCGAACAGGCCCGTGAGGAACTCGTCCACGCTAGCCCAGGCTCGGGTCGCAGGCCTGCCAGAACTGAGCGCCGAGCCGGGAGATGTGCACGGTCCGGCGGATCACCTTGACCCGTTTCACCTGCTTTTCCACCTCGCGCACGGTCTCGTCGGTCAGCAGGATCTCGTACTGCGTCTCCAGCGCCGGCACCTCTTCATCGAGATCGACGAGCCCCAGCCCGATCAGCCGGGTGAGGTAACCGGGCACCTGGTCGGGCAGCGACACCCCGGCCGCCTTGCCGACGGTCGAGGCGTTGCGCAGCACGATCCGGCCCGCCCCGCCGAGGTTCGTCCGTTCGGCGACGTCGACGGCGGGGAAGGGCGAACCGTCGGACAGTGCGGCGAGGATGCGCGCCTCGTCGGGCGTGAGCTGGCGCAGGATGATCGCGTACAGGTACTCGCGGGCGCGGTCGCGGCCGAAGCCGATGGAGTGGTTGAGCAGCTCGGCCATCGCGGCGCGCAGCGGCTCTTCGTGGTCGCGGGCGGGCACGAGCGCCACGGCGGCCTCGACCACGCGGCCATCGCGGTCACCGCGGTTCATCGCCGACGCCTGGGTGAGCGCCGCGTGGTAGGGGTCGTCGACCTCGTCGAGCCGGCGGCGCAGCTCGCTCAGCAGGCTGCGCTCGACCTGCCGGAAGCCGCGTTCGGCCTGGTCGAGGCCGGGCAGCTTGCGCGTGAGCCCGAACCCGGTGCGCGCGGCCCAGCCCGCCAGCTGCCCGGCGCGACGGGCCACGTTGGCCACGTCGTCGGCCGAGCCCCGGCCGTTCGGTCGCCGACTGTCCACAGGCGTGCTCCCCTCGTGTTCCGCGCTGATGCTACCTGCGGGTAGGCAACTTGGCGTGGTGTTGGATGGCGCGCATGACCGCGACGCCCTGGGGACCGCCGATCGACGTCCTGCCGCTGTTCGCCCGCGAGGAACAAGCCCTGGTCGGCGTGCTCACGGACCTCGACGCCGGCCAGTGGGCCGCGCCGACCGCGTGCCCCGGCTGGACCGTGCACGACGTGGCCGCCCACATCCTGGGCGACAAGCTGGGCCGGCTCTCGCGTGACCGCGACGGCTACCAGGCTCACGCGCCGGGTGAAGACGAGCCGTTTCCGGCGTTCCTGCACCGGATCAACTACGAGTGGGTGCGCGCGTGCCGCCGGCTGTCACCCGAGGTGCTGTTCGCGCTGCTCGTGGACAGCACGGCGCAGCTCACCGACATGTTCAAGCGCCACGACCTCGACGAACTCGGCGAGCCGGTCACGTGGGCGGGCCCGGACCCGGCGCCGCGGTGGCTCGACGTGGCGCGCGAGTACACGGAGCTGTGGGTGCACCAGCAGCAGATCCGCGAGGCCGTGGGCGCGCCGCTGCTCGACGACGCGGAGTTGCGGGCACCGGTGGTCGACACGTTCATGCGCGCGCTGCCCTACGCCTTGCGCTCGGTCGAGGCCCGCAGTGGTCGCCAGGTCGGCTACACCGTGACGGGAGCGAGCGGGGGCCAGTGGACCGCTCGCGCCTCGGCGGCGGGCTGGACGATCGACCGCGGCGCGCCGACCTCGCGCAGCCCGCTGGCGTCGGTGACCACGGACGCCGACACGTTCTGGCGGCTGTGCACGCGCGCCGTGAAGCCCACCGACGTCGAGGATCGCGTGGTTGTGAAGGGCGACGAAAGCGTTTGCGCGACGATGTTCGAAATGGTCTCCGTGATCGCGTGACCCTCACCGCAAGCGTTTGCGGAGAGGGTTCGGGCACACGTGTCCTCGCGCAATGTCGAACCGGCGGCGACGGCGCTCAGGCCGGCGGCACCTGCTTGCGGGCACGGCGGCCCGCCTTCTTCAGCTGCAGGATCCTGGCCCCGCCGACCAGGGCGATCACGATCATGCCGCCGAGCGCCGCCAGCAGCATCGCGATCCCGATCGGGAGGCTTCCCGACATGCCGAGGAAGTTCACCGTGACGCTGTTGAGGTTCTGCAGGATGAACACCAGCAGGAACGCCAGCAGCACGATCGCCACGATCGCCGAGATCCAGGCCCCGCTGACCCGGGTGGGCCGCTTCTTCGCGGGGGTGCTGGGCGTGGTCGCGGTGGGTTCGGTCGTGATCGGATCGGTCCCGGGCACTCCGACACCCGGCACCTCGGGGGTCCCGGGGTTCGCGGCCCCGGATGTGTGGTCACTTCGCGCGTGGGACATGCCCTGATTGTCCGCCCGCGTTCGGGGGAGCGCCGGTTCTGAAACCCTAACGGGTGAGTACCGGTGTTTCAGTGCTCGACCACGTCAGTGCCCGACCACGTCAGTGCTTGTCCACGTCAGTGCTTGTCCACGTCACGCAGCACCCGCAGCGTGTTGCGGCCGGCGAGCTTCGCGCAGTCCTCGTCGCTCCAGCTGCGGTCCATCAGCGCCGCGAACAGCACGGGGTACGTCGACACGTCATCGAGGCCTTCGGGCAGCGCGCCGACGCCGTCGTAGTCGCCGCCGAGGCCGATGTGGTCGATGCCCGCGACCTCACGCGCGTGCTCGACGTGCGCCACGACGTCGGCCACGGTCGCCTTCGGCTTCGGTGGCCCGTCCCACGTCTCGGCGAAACGCTTGCGCTGCCCGAGGTTGAGGAACTCCTCGCCCGCGGCGGCCATCGCCTCCTTGAGCCCGTCGTCCCACGCGGAGACGGCCGGGGAGATGAAGGCGGGCACGAACGTGATCATGGCGACGCCGCCGTTGCCGGACAGCCGCGCGAGGACGTCGTCGGGGATGTTGCGCGGGTGGTCGTTCACGGCGAGGCAGGACGAGTGGCTGAAGATCACCGGCACGCTGCTGACGTCCAGCGCGGCGCGCATCGTGCTGGGCGCGACGTGCGAGAGGTCGACCATCATGCCGATCTCGTTCATGGTGCGCACGACCTCGCGGCCGAAGTCGGTGAGGCCGCCGTGGGCGGGTTCGTCGGTGCCGGAGTCGGCCCACGGGGTGTTGAAGTTGTGCGTGAGCGTCATGTACCGCACACCGAGCCGGCGCAGGATCCGCAGTACGCCCAGCGACTCGTTGATGCTGTGCCCGCCTTCGGCGCCGAGCAGCGACGCGATCCTGCCGTCGGCGAACGCGGCCTCGGCTTCGTCAGCCGTGGTGACCAGCCGCAGGTGCTCGGGGTAGCGCTGGGCGAGCTGGTGCACGAGCTCGATCTGTTCGAGGACCGCCGTGACCGCGCTGTCGCCGGCGAGCTGGCACGGTACGTAGACCGACCAGAACTGCATGCCGAGCTTTCCCTGCGCCAGCTTGGGAAAATCGGTGTGCAGCTTCGGCTGGCGCACGGTGAGGTCGAGCGAGGCGGCCGCGGCCACCGGGTCGGGTCCACCGTGGGCCCGCAGCTCCCACGGCAGGTCGTTGTGCCCGTCGGACAGGATCGTGGTGCTCAGCAGGTTCGTCGCGCGCTCGAGGGCCCCGGAAGTCATGGGATCGACCCTAGCGAGCGAGCCACTCCCTGGCCGCGCGGACGCCGTCGAGCGTGATCTGGTGGCCGCCGGGCTGGCGGTGGATGGTCACGTCGGCGTTGCGCTCCCTGAGGAAACGGATGTACTCCTCGGTCGAGGCGAGCGGGGCCATCGGGTCGAGCTCGCCGTTGGAGAGGAAGACGCGGGTACCCGAAAGGTCGCCCTCGGGCGGTTGCGGGACCGGTGACATGCCGGAGAACAGCGCGGCTTCCTTGAGGACGTCCGGGCGCAGCAGCGTGAGCGCCGCGGCGATGTTGGCGCCGTTGGAGAAGCCGACGGCCACCAGGCGGCGGTCGGTCAGGCCGTATTCCTTGCTTTTCTCGACGACGAAATCGGCGAGCTCGCCTGCGCGTCGGACGACGTCCTCGTGGTCGAAGACGCCCTCGGCGAGCCGGCGGAACCAGCGGGCGGCGCCGAACTCCGAGACCTGGCCGGCCGGAGCGAGCGTGGCTGAGCCGGGGCTCAGCTCGCGGGCCAGGCCGAGCAGGTCGTCGGGGCCGCCGCCGGTGCCGTGGAGCAGGAGCAGCACGGGTTTGCCGGCGTCGCCTTCGGCGTACTTGTGCTCGAACGCGGTCATGCCTGCTCCGGGTTGTTATGGCTGGGGTCGTGGTGGCTGGGGTTGTTGTGGCTGGGGTTGTTGTCGCTGGGGTTGTTCTCGCTCGGGAGGTTCAGTTTCGGCAGCATGTGCTCGATCTCGTCGCGGCGCGGTTCGAGCCACGGCGGCAGCTTCAGCGCGCGACCGAGCTCCAGCAGCGGCTCGTCGTAGGTGAAGCCGGGCGCGTCCGTCGCGACTTCGAGCAGGGTGCCGCCGGGCTCGCGGAAGTAGATCGAGCGGAAGTACTGGCGGTCCAAAATGGACGTGACGTGCACACCCTTGTCCACCAGCTCTTCGCGCCACGCCGCCTGCGTCGGCTCGTCGGGCGCGCGCCAGGCCACGTGGTGCACGGTGCCGGTGGCGACGAGGCCACGCGGGGCGTCCGGCGTCACGAGCACGTCGACGAGCGCGCCGGGTCCGCCTTCACCCGCTTCGAAGCGGAACCGGTTGCCGTCTTCACTGTGGAAGGAAAGGCCGAGGCCGTTGGTGAACATGTCCGCGGTGGCGTCCTCTTCGGACACCGAGAGCGTGACGGAGTGCAGGCCGCGAATGGCGTTCTCGGCCGGCACGAGCCGGGTGTCCCACGGGTCGCGCGGGTCGCCCTGCGGGTGGGCGACGAGGGCGAGCTGGAGACCGTCGGGGTCGCGGAAGGTGAGCGTTTCCTCGTTGTCGGCGTTGCGGATCTGGCTCGTCTCCACGCCCTGGGCCTTGAGGTGCTGCTGCCACCAGCCCAGCGAGGTCTCCGGCACCGAGAACGACGTGGTGGTCGCCTGCCCGGTGCCGAGCCGGCCGGCGGGCGCGTCGGCCCACGGGAAGAAGGTGATGAGCGAGCCCGGTTTGCCGGACTGGTCGCCGTAGTAGAGGTGGTAGGTGCCCGGGTCGTCGAAGTTGACGGTGGTCTTCACCAGCCGCAGCCCCAGCGTCCGGAGGTAGAAGTCGACGTTGCGCTGCGGGTTTCCGCCGATGGCGGTGACGTGGTGCAGCCCGCTCGTTTTGATGGACATCAGGTCTCCTCGGGTGCCGGTGGTACACGCTAACTCTCAATACCTCTCGCGCGCAAGATATATTCCGGTGAGACTGTGCGGTACGGTGTGCGCCGTGACACCTGATCCGTGCACGGACGACGACGAGATCGTCACCTGGTGGGGCCTCGTGATCGAGGGCTACCTGGCGACGCAGGACAAGCTGATGGGCGAGATCGCCGACCGCTTCGGCTTGGCACCCGCGTCGTTCGACATCCTGCTCAGGCTCGTGCGTTCGCCCGACCACCGCATGCCGATGACCCGCCTGGCCACCGAGGCGGCGCTGTCCAGCGGCGGTTTCACCAAGGTCGCGGACCGGCTCGTGGCCGCCGACCTCATCTGCCGCATCCCCAGCCCGGACGACCGGCGCGTCACCTTCGCGTCCCTGACCGAACACGGCCTCGACGTCGCCCTGAAGGCCCGCTCGGCCTGCGCCGAAATCCTGCGCCGCATCGTGCTGACGCCCCTCGGCGACGACGCCGCCGCCCTGGCCAACGCCATGCGCACATTGAGGTCCGCGAACGGCTGAAAAACGGGGACTTTCGACGTTTTACCTGGTCGGCGCATGCTTCTCCCATGCTTACCGACTCGACCATCACCACCATGCTCCCGGTCTCCGACGCCACCCGCGCCGCCCGCTTCTACGCCGACTCCCTCGGCCTCTCACCCCTGGCCACCGGCGAAGACGGCACCCAGTACTTCGCCGCGGGCGCCGGCACCATCGGCCTGCGCCTGATGCCCCCGGGGGCCCAAAGCCCCAACACCGCGCTGAGCTTCGAGGTCGTCGACCTGCCGGCGGAGATGACGGTGCTGGAGCGGCACGGGGTGGCGTTCCAGGACGTCGACGTGGAGGGCCTGAAGACCGTCGACCACGTCGCCCAGGTGGGCCACGAGCGGGCGGCTTGGTTCTCGGATTCGGAGGGGAATGTGTTGTGCCTGCATGAGGTGTTGGATTGAGGGGTCGGCTCACGGGTACGTGTACCCCTGCGCCGTCAACCGGTACCGCAGCACCGCGAGACTCCGGCTCCGCAGCTTGCTCAGGCTGTTCGGGGAAATCCCCAGCTCATCCGCCACTTCCTGCACCGACATCTCCGGCCGGTGGGCCAGCAGCCACACCAGCCGGCGGTGGCGGTCGGGCAGTGTCTCGACGGTGCGCCACAGGGCGGCGGCCACGTCGCTGCCCACGGCGGCCGCCTCCGGGGACTCGGGGGCCAGCGGCGCGAGGTCGAGCGAGGCGTCCCGCGCGCGCCGCGCAACGGTGCGGATGGCGTGGCGGCGGGCGACGGTCGCCAGCCAGGCGCCGAGGCGGGTGGGGTCGCGAACGCCGGTCGGCCGGGTGAGGAACTCGGCCCACGCCGCTTGGCAGGCGTCCTCCGCGTCGCCGCGCAGGCCCGCGTCGGCGGCGACCACGCGGGTCGCGAGGTCTGACAGGCGTCGGATGTCCACGGCCACGTCCCTTCGTCCGCAATCGCAGACGTAGACGACGTGCGCAGCGCTCTCGGATCCCCGTCAACGGTCACGACCGCCGTATCGGGCGAAAGGATGTATCCGCAGGTCACCGTGGTGCACAGGCGGGGAAACCACGAGGTCGAGCGCCGAAAACAGAAGCCCTACTTCAACCCCGGCATCAGCTTCACCGCGTTCCCCGCCAGGACGTCCCCCAGCGTCTCCTCCGGCAGCCCCAGCTCGGCCAGCGCGCGGACGTTCTCCGCGGTCCCCGGGACGCCCGGCCAATCCGTGCCGAAGATCCACTTGCGCGCGAGCCGCGGGAGGTCGAAGCGGGCGTAGTACTCCGGGAGTTTCTTCGGGGGCAGGCCGGCGAGGTCGAGCCACACGTTGGGGCGCGACTGGGCCATGAAGGCCGCGATGTCGTACCACCAGCCGCGGCCGCCGTGGGCGAAGACGAAGTTCACGGCCGGGAAGTCCTCCACCACGTCGGACAGCAGCGCCGGGTCGCCGAAGGAGGCGCGCGAGCCCGGGAACACCGACCAGCCCGAGTGCAGGATGACCGGCACGCCGCGGGAGGCGCACAGCTCGTAGACCGGGTAGAGCTCCTTGTCCGCGGGGGAAAAGCCGCCGTGGACGGGGTGGAGTTTCAGGGCGACGGCGCCCAGGTCCAGTTGCCGGGAGACCTCGTCGCGCAGAGGGTGGTGCAGGTGCGGGTTCACGTTGGCGACCAGGCGAAACCGCGTCGGGTTGAAAGACGCCAGCGGCAGGTTGTCCTCGATCGGCTGGATGCCGGTGGCCCGTGGGCTGTACTCGCAGAACAACAGCACGCGGTCGACGCCCTCGCGGTCCATCAGCTCGTCCATCGCGGCGGGGATGACCGCACCGGCCTCGTCGTACACCGTGCGCCACGGGTACTTGCCCGCGAAGTCGCGGGCCCAGTCGAGCCAGGATTGTTTGAGGGTGGGCAGCCGAGGGGTGTGGACGTGGGCGTCGACCACGAAGCGACCGTCGATCATGCGCTGCAGTCGATCACGGTTTGGCCGGAACGACCAGCAGCGACTCGCGCACGCGGTCGCGAATCACGTTGCGGCGGATCTTTCCCGTTGCCGTCTTGGGCAGCTCCGGCAGCTCCACCACACCGCGCGGACGCTTGAACGCGGCGAGCCCGGCCCGGCAGAACTCGATCAGCTCGTCCGGGTCCACGGCGAACCCGGGCGCGGCCACGACGCACGCCACCGGTTTGTCGAGCCCGTCGGCGTCCGGTGCGGCCACCACCGCCACCTCGGCGACGGAGGGGTGCTGCAGCAGCCGTTCCTCCACTTCGGACGGTGACACCCAGATCCCGCCCGCCTTCAGCATGTCGCCGAAGCGGCCGAGGCAGGTCAGGGTGCCGTCGTCGTTGCGGACGTAGCTGTCGCCCGTGCGCAACCATTCGCCCTGGAACACGCGTTTCGTCGTTTCGTAGCGCGCCCAGTAACCCATCGCCGTCGACGGGCCCGACACGAAGAGCTCGCCGGGCTGGCCCGAAGCCGAGATCAGCCCGCCGTCCTCGTCGCGGATCTCCACCGCGTAGCCCGGCACGGCGGTCCCGGTGCTGCCCGGCCGGATCGCGCCCGGGCGGTTGGACAGGAAGATGTGCAACGCTTCCGTGGACCCGATCCCGTCGAGGATCTCCACGCCGAACCGCTCGCGGAACCGCTTGAAGATCGAGGCGGGCAACGGTTCCCCGGCCGAGACGGCGTAGCGCACCGAGGCGAACGAGTCGTCCGGCACGTCGCTGGCCAGCACGCCGGCGTAGAACGTCGGCACGCCGAAGAACAACGTCGGTTTGTCGGCGCGGGCGCGCGCGGCGAACAACGCGGGCGTCGGCCGAGCGGGTTCCAGCAGTGTCGTGCCACCGGCGGCGAGCGGGAAGAAGGCCGAATTGCCCAGCCCGTAGGCGAAAAACAGCTTCGGCACGGACAGGAACCGATCCGCGGCGGTTGTCCCCAGGATTTCGTGCGCGTACGTCGAACACACCGCGCGGATGCTCGCGTGCCGGTGCATCGCCCCCTTGGGCTGCCCCGTCGTCCCCGACGTGTACAGCCACAACGCGGGCGAATCCTCCCACGTACGAGCGGGTTCGAGGTCGATGTCGTCCACAGTGGTCACTTCGGCCCACGCGTGCGTGGCCACGGAAGCGGGGAACTCCGCCGCGTCCGCGCGGTCGAGCAGCACGTCCGTGACCTCCGGCGCGACCGCCAGCGCAGCCACCGCCTGCGCGGCGAACTCCCCGGACACGCACAGCACCCGCGCCCGCGAGTCGGCCAGGACCTTGCCCAGCTCGAGGCCCGTGACCATCGTGGACACGGGCACCGCGACGGCGCCGGCCAGCATCGTGCCGAGGATGCCCGTGAGCAGCTCGACGTCGTCGACCATGCAGAACATCACGCGCTCTTCCGGGCGCACGCCCAGGGACCGCAGGCCCGACGCGACCCGGTGGGCCTCGTCGGCGAGCTCGGCGTAGCTCAGGGTCCGTCGCGCGGAAACCACGGCGGGTGCGCCGGGCCGCCCTTGGGACAACAGGTATTCGGCAGCGTTGAACCCGCCCATGGGGCCCCCTCTAGGTGAGGTGCACGTACTCGTAGTCGAACGGTTTGCCGTTGATGCCCTGCCGCGGCGGCGCCACCCAGCTGGCGATCTTCCCGCGCTCGTACACCGGGTGCATGAGCGAGCGGACGAACGTCAGGTCCTCGGCCGTCGGCAACCAGCGGTGCCGGTTCGCCTCCCACACGGCCTCGTCGACGATGTTGCCGTCGGGAGTGATGTGGTGGCCGGAGTTTATGCCGACCTCGCGGTTGAAACCAGGGTGCGGAAGCTTGAAGCGGAAGTCGATCTCCGCGTCCGCGAGGATCTTGTTCCAGCGGTTCACGCCGGTCTGGCAGTCGGCCGTGTACTCCCCGCGCAGGTCCAGGTTCAGCAGCAGGATGGCCTGCAGCTCGTCGGTGGTCCACGTGCCGTCGCCGTTGGGCTTCTCGACGTCGCGGCTGTCGTCGGTGAGCTTGTGGTCGTCCTTGCGGCGCGTCTCCTGCCAGCGGCCCTTGAGGCCCGCGGTGTAGTAGTTCGCGGCGTTGGTCGAAGTCTCGTTGCCGAACAGGTCGAGTGACACCGTGTAGTGGAAGTTCAGGTAGCGCTGGATGATGTCGAGCGGGATCCCGCCGTGCGACGCGATGTCGAGCGTGTCGTGCTCACGCACCAGGTCCGCCGAGCGCTGCACCACGCGGTCGACACCCGTGGTGCCGACGAACATGTGGTGTGCTTCCTCCTTCAGCATGAACTCGCACGTGCGCGACAGCGGGTCGAAGGACGATTCCTTCAACGTGCCGAGCTGGTACTTCCCGTCGCGGTCGGTGAAGTAGGTGAACATGTAGAAGGCCAGCCAGTCGGCCGTCTCCTCGTTGAACGCGCCCAGGATGCGCGGCGCGTCGGGGCTGCCGGAGTTGCGCAGCAGCAAGCCTTCCGCCTCGTCACGGCCTTCCCGGCCGAAGTACGCGTGCAGCAAGTAGACCATCGCCCAGAGGTGCCGGCCCTCTTCGACGTTGACCTGGAAGAGGTTGCGCAGGTCGTACAGGCTCGGCGCGGTGAGGCCCAGCAGCCGCTGCTGCTCGACCGACGCCGGTTCCGTGTCGCCCTGGATCACGATCAGCCGCTGCAGGTCGGCGCGGTACTCACCGGGCACCTGCTGCCACACGGACTCGCCCTTGTGCTCCCCGAACGCGATGCGCCGGTCGGGGTCGCGCTCGGCGAGGAAGATGCCCCACCGGTAGTCCGGCACGTTCACGTGGTCGAAGTGCGCCCAGCCCTCCCGCCCGACGCTCACCGCCGTGCGCAGGTAGACGCCGTGCGTCTGCAGGGTGGGGCCCATCTCGCCCCACCAGTTCATGAACTTCGGCTGCCAGCCCTCCAGCGCCCGCTGCAACCGCCGGTCGTCGGCGAGGTTGACGTTGTTGGGGATCTTGGCGTCGTAGTCGATCCGCTCGGGCATCGGTTCAGACCCGCTTCCTGTCGAAGATCGCTTTCTGGCCCGTACCGTAGCGGCGCAGCGCGCCTTCGGGGCCGGATGCACTGGGCCGGGTGAAGATCCAGTTCTGCCACGCGGTGAGGCGGCCGAAGATCTTCGTTTCCAGCGTTTCGGGGCCGACGAACCGGTGGTTCGCCTCCATGCCGGTGAGCGCGTCGGGGCTCAGCGAAGCGCGGCTCTCGAGCGCGATCCGGATCTCGTCCTCCCAGTCGAGGTCGTCCGGGGCGTCGGTGACCAGGCCCAGCTCCACGGTCTCGGCCGGCGTCAGCGCGTGGTCGCGCTCGCGCACGAGCCACGCGAGGTGGTCGTCGTCGCCGTAGAAGCGCGACTGCAGGCGGGTGAGGCCGTTGCCCATCGGGAACGGACCGAAGTTGGCCTCCGACAACGTGATCGACGCGCGCTCTTCGGAATCCTCGTCGTCGATGGGCGGACCGTCCAGGATGTACTGGCGGTCGGCGGCCAGCGCGAGCTCCAGCAGCACGCCGGCGAAGCAGCTGCCCGGTTCGATGAGCGCGATGAGCGTGCGGCTGGTGACGTCGAGGCGCTTCAGCACGCGCTTGTAGTAGTGCAGGATTTCGTTGCTCAGCCAGTCTTTCGTGCCGAGCACCTGCTGTTCGTGAGCGAGCACCTTCGCGGGGTCGCCGTCGGCGCGCAGCACCCACGTGCCGAGCTCGGTTTCGTTGGTGCGCAGGCGAAGGATCGCGTCGTCGAGCTCGCGGGTGAGTCGCAGCAGCCAGCCGTCGGCGCCTTCGGCGTGCAGGTCGCCGGGTTCGCCCTCGGGGCCGCGCACGGTGAGCGTCGCCAGCGAGGCGGGCCGGTCGAAGGTGATGTCGACAAAGCGGTACTTGATGCCGTCGTCGGTGACCTCGGGGTCCAACGGCGTGAGCGGCACACCCTGGTCACCGGGCAGGCGCTGGGACTCCGCGGCCAGCTCCTGAGCGCGCGCCAGCACCGACTCGCGGAACCCGACGCGCGGCACGAGCTCGTCGACCAGCCGCCAGTCGACGGCCGTCTTGCCCTTCACGCCGTCGGAACGCGTGGCGAACACGTCGGCGAGGTCCCGGCGCACGCGGCGCTTGTCCACCACCCGCGTGAGGCCGCCGGTGCCGGGCAGCACGCCGAGCAGCGGCACCTCGGGCAGCGCGACCGTCGACGAGTTGTCGTCCACGAGCAGGATCGTCTCGCACGCCAGCGCGATCTCGTAACCGCCGCCGGCGCAGCTGCCGTTGACCGCCGCGATGTACCGCTGACCGGAGAACTCGGTGGCGTCCTCCAAACCATTGCGGGTTTCGTTGGTGAACTTGCAGAAGTTCACCTTCCACTCGTGCGCCGACGCCGCGAGCATCCGGATGTTGGCGCCCGCGCAGAACACCTTGTCCTTGGCACTCGTGACGATCACGGCCTTGACCTCGGGGTGCTCGAAGCGCAGGCGCTGCGTGGCGTCGTAGAACTCGATGTCCACGCCGAGGTCGTAGGAGTTCAGCTTCAGCTCGTAGCCGGGTACGAGACCGCCTTGCTCGTCGACGTCCATCTCGAGCCAGGCGACCTCGCCGTCGATGTCGAGCTTCCAGTGCCGGTAGGTGTCCGGGTGGCGCTCGAACGTCACTTGAGTGGTGGTGGTCACTCCTCGATTGTCTACACATTGATGACTAGCGTCAATGTTAAGTAGACGCTTGATCTCCGGCACTCACCCGGTTGAGCTTCGAAGCCGCCCACGAGACGAAGAACCACAACGCCATCGCGGCCGCGGCGTCGGTGAAGATCGTCGCGAACCAGAACGCCGGAATGCGCGGCACCCCGACCAGGAAATGGCCGGCGCTCGCGAGGCCACCCAGCGAGCAGACCAGCAGGAACCCGAGCGCGCGCCAGTACCGCCCGCGGACGTACGCGCGGTAGCCGGCGAGCCCGGACGCCGTGAACAACACCCACCCGAACGCGATCACGATCTGCGCGACCAGTACCGGGAGCCCGGTGATCTGCGGGTAGTCCTGCTCGCGGATGACGTTGTGGGAGTAGTGGAAAGTGGTCGTGAGCAGCGTGAACCCGAGGATCACGCGGAGGGTCGTGAGGCCTTGTCCCGCCAGAGCGTCCATGGTCGCCCCCTTGAAATTTGATAGATCGCTCTAGCGAGGAGGGTAACGCCGACTCACTGCTCGCACCAGTTCGAGGCGGCGGTCAGTCGGTGGTCACCTCGGCGAGGCGCTCGCGCAGGCGGTGCAGGGTTCGGAGCGTCACCTCCAGGTCTTCGGGCGGCAGGCCCGCGGCCACGGCGTCGGCCCACCGCGCCTGCCGCGCACCCAGCTCGTGCAGCGCCGTGGTCGCAGCCGGGGTCAGGTGCAGCAGTGGGGCGCGGGCGTCCGACGGGTTGTCCGCTCGCGTGAGCATTCCGTTGCGCAGCAAGCGGTTCACCGTCTCCTGCACACTCTGACGACGCAGCCCTCTGCGCCGCGCGAGGTCGGCTGCCGTGGCGGGGCCGTCCTCGAGGAAGCCGAGGACCTGCCACTGGGCGGCGGTGAGGCCGGCCGGGGCGGTGAGGGCGTCACCGGTGGCGAGGAGGGTGCCATTGGTCAGGAAGACGTCGTTGACGAGCTGGGTGAGGCGCTGCGCCCGGTCGGTCATGCGTGCTAGCGTCCCACATTGACAGGCGCCTGTCGAAAGGAGATCACGATGGAGATGCCCCGCAGAGGCGAAGCGCACGAGGCACTCGGCGCGCTCGTCGGCGACTGGGCCGGCACGGAAGAACTCGCGGCGTCGCCGTGGGCACCCGCGTCGACCGCGAAGGCCGTGGCCGAGTACCGGACCGCGCTCGACGGGTTCGCGGTGGTGCAGGACTACGTCCAGACGCGTGAGGACGGCAGCACCCTGTTGGGGCACAACGTGTTCACCGTCGACCCGGCCACGCACGAAACGCTCTGGTACGGCTTCGACAGCTACGGCTTCCCACCCGGCGAACCCGGCCGCGGCGGCTGGCACGAGGGGACCCTCCACCTCGAAAAGCGCACACCGCGTGGCGTCGCACGGCACCGGCTCACGCCGACGGCGACGGAGCTCACCCACGAGATCGACGTGAAACTGGGCGACGCATCGGAGTTCAGCCCGTTCCTGCGGGCCCGTTACACCCGGGGTACAACGAGGACATGAGCGAGCGGACCGTGCAGGCCAACGGCATCACCCTCTGCCACGAGGAGTTCGGCGCCGCGACGGCGCCGCCGCTGCTGCTGATCATGGGTCTGGCCGCGCCGATGACCTGGTGGGACGACGACTTCTGCGAACAGCTCGCGGCCCGCGGCTTCCGCGTGATCCGCTTCGACAACCGCGACGCCGGCCGTTCGCAGCGCATGACCGGGCGCGCCGACGTCGTGCGCGCGTACCTGCTGCGCGCGGCGCCGTACTCGGTGGCCGACATGGCCGACGACACCGCCGGTCTGCTCGACGCCCTCGACGTCGAGGGCGCCCACGTCGTCGGCGCGTCGATGGGCGGCATGATCGCGCAGACGCTCGCCATCCGGCACCCGAACCGCGTCCGCTCGCTCACGTCGATCATGTCCACCACCGGCAGCCGCCTGATCGGCCACCCGAGCCCGCGCGCCGCGGCGTCGATGCTGGCGCCGCAACCGCGCGGGCGCGAGGAGTACGTGGAACTGCTGATCAGGACGTTCCGCCTCATCGGCTCCCCGGGCTACCCCTTCGACGAAGCCCGCGTGCGCGCCCGCGCCGAACGCACTTTCGACCGCGGCACCAACCCGGGCGGCGCCGCCCGCCAGCTCGCGGCGATTCTCGCCACCCGCGACCGCACCGCGGCGCTGCGCCGTCTCACCCTGCCGTCCCTCGTGATCCACGGCGCGCGCGACCCGCTGGTCAACGTCTCCGGTGGACGCGCGACGGCCCGGGCGCTGCGGGCCACGCTCGACGTGGTGCCGGGGATGGGACACGACCTGCCGGAGCCGGTGTGGCCGCGGATCCTGGACGGGATCGAACGCGTGGCGGCGCGAGCCTGAGCGCTCGGCCGTCCACGTTCGCCACCGGCACCGTGGCCACGCCGAGGTGCGTGAAGTGCGCGGCCACCCGCGAACCAGACCCGACGTCGACGGGTTCGGTGAGACCCTCCGTGACACCAGCGCGCCGTCCTCGGCCACCCCGAGACCGGCGAGCGCGTCGGCGAGCAGCAGGATCCCGCCATACCCGCGCGAAACGGATTCCAGCGGTGCCGCCGGGGCCGACAAAACCCTTGCGCCGGCCCTGGAGGTCGTCGATTCCCGCATCCGCGGCCGGCGCAGCTCGCTGTTCGACACGATCGCCGACAGCGTCGACCCGGCGGCGGACGAGTTGAAGCTGATCCGGTACGCGTCCTCGGCAGTGCCATCGGCGAACGGCTCCACGGGCCCGCGCCGTTCGTGGGCGCGGGCCAGTGCGTCGACGACTTCCGTCAGATGGTCCACGCCGGGGGAACCCTGCCGGGCGGGCCGGAGCGGGCCTGGCCAGGCGTTCCGCTGGGGCCACGACCAAACCTCTTGCGCAGAAAACTCTTGCGCGCGAGATAAATGAGGTGTAGCTTTTGAGGTACCCAGTTCTCAGAGAGGGCGTGACCTCCGATGGCACCGACCGAAACCGAAGTCGCGAAGCTCGCCGAAGTGCGTGACCAGCTGCGGGACAAGCACCTGCACCCCGCCGCCACCAGGGCCACGACCGCCGGGCGCGGCATCCACCACACGGCGCTCATCTCGAGCGACGTCGAGCGCACGATCACCTTCTACCAGGACGTGCTCGGCTTCCCGCTCACGGAGCTGATCGAGAACCGCGACTACCCGGGCTCGAGCCACTTCTTCTTCGACGTCGGCAACGGCAACGCGGTCGCCTTCTTCGACCTGCCGGGCCTCGACCTCGGCCCGTACGCCGAAGTGCTCGGTGGCCTCCACCATCTCGCGCTCTCCCTCACGCCCGAGAACTGGGCGGCCGCACGTTCGCGCCTGGACGCCGCCGGCGTGAAGTACCTCGAAGAGAGCGGCACGTCGATCTACCTGAGCGACCCCGACGGCGTGCGCGTCGAGCTCATCGCCGACGACCTCGGTGAGATGTACGGCTCGAAGATCGGCTGACGCGGAATCCCCTGATCACCGCGGACGTTCTGCCGACATGCAACCTGAACAGATCCTCGCGAACGCCACGACGATCGCGGTGGTCGGCCTCAGCCGCGACCCGGCGAAGGCCGCGCACGGGGTGCCGGCCACCCTGCAGGCCCACGGTTTCCGCATCATCCCCGTGCACCCGTCGGCCACGGAGCTGCTGGGCGAGAAGGTGTATCGCTCCCTGAAGGACATCCCGGAGCCCGTCGACCTCGTCGACGTCTTCCGCCCGGCCGCCGAGGCCCCCGCCATCGCGGCCGACGCCGTCGCCATCGGCGCCAAGGCCCTGTGGCTGCAGCAGGGCATCGTCTCCGCCGAGGCCAAGCGCATCGCGGAAGAAGGCGGCCTGGAGTACGTGGAGAACCGGTGCACCGCGGTGGTCCGCGCGGTGGCAGCGATCTCGAAGAACTGACGTACTGCGCCGATCGTTGCCGATCCGACCGGTAACCTGCGGGGAACAGCGTCTGCCGGCCGAGGCACGCTCCCGGCCGACGAGGCGCCGTGACCGACGATCCTCCCCACCACCGCGGCGACCCGGCCGTGTTCGCCGAAGACCTGCGTGCCGACGGCGAACCGGAGGCCGAGTTCAACCCCGGCGTCGCCAGCCGGTTCCCGCGCAAGAACGTCGCCGCGGGCGCGCTCGTGCGCGACGAAGGGGGCCGGGTGCTGTTCGTCGACCCGACGTACAAGCCGTTCCTCGAGATCCCCGGCGGTCTGGTGGAAGACGACGAGTCGCCGCTCGCGGCCTGTCACCGCGAGATCCGGGAGGAGCTCGGCCTCGACCTCACGCTCGGCCGGCTGCTGCTCGTCGACTGGATGCCGGCCCACGGCGTGTGGCGCGACAGCCTGCAGCTGATCTTCGACGGCGGCACCCTCGGCCCGGACCGGATCCGCGCCATCGCGGCGGACGGCGACGAGCTCGGCGGCTTCGAGTTCCTCGACCTGGCCGAGGCCACGCCGCGGCTGCGGCCGTCCAAAGCGCGGCGCGTGGCGCTGGCGCACCGGGCGCTGCTGTCCGGGGAAACCTGCTACGGGGAGTTCGGCCGGCCGACTGCCTAGCGGGGCATGGACTGCGGCCCCGTCGGCACCGGCGGGGCCGGGTTGTCCCGCACTTGCGCCTGCAGCAGATCCGCGGTGGTCGCCGGGTAGCGCAACCGGTTGTCCCGGGGGTAGCGCGCGGGCTGCCGGTCGAACCGGAACGCCGAGGCCAGATCGCCGACGGTGCGCCGGCGCCACGCGCTGATGTGCGGCTCCCGCACTCTGCGCGGAAGGCGCCACCAGTCCAGCCCGCGCGCTTCTTCACCATCGCGTTCTTCGCACAGCGGCGACGACTTCGGCGCGTCCGCGAACCGGCGGAACCAAGCAAGTGCGTTGTCGTCGTAGTTGTCCTCCTGGTAGATGCGCCAGGAGACGTCGGTCTCGGACCGAGGCGTTCCGGGTAGGTCTTCCAGGACAGCGCCGGATTGTCCGAGGACATGAAAGTCGGTGTTCGCAGGCCCGCCGGCGGTGCCGTGCGGGTCGAACCAGCCCGTCCACAGGTGGAGGCGGTTGGGGTTCGCCGGGCCGATCACCGAGCAGCGGTAGTGGTCGCAGACCGTGAACGCCTCGGCGAGCGCGAAGTGGAACGGGATGTCTTCTTCGGGCCCGAGAAGCCGCGCACGCCGTCCATCGTGCCGAAGCAGGCGCCGAGGAGCCGGCGTCGGGTGAACTCGCTCACGCTCTCACTCCGAAGTGGACGATGCGGTCGTTTCCGGTGTCCGCCACGAAGATGCGGCCCTGGGCGTCGACAGCCACGCCGAGCGGGAAGCTCAGCGCGCCGGGGCCGTCGGTGCCGAACTCGGCGCGGTACGGGCCCGTGGTGCGAAACTGCGCGACCCAGCCGTAATCGGGAACGGTGACGTACGCGTCGCCCTGGGCGCTGAGCGCGACGCCCGCCGGGTTGGACAGCCCACCGAACTGACTGTTCTGGCCACCGCCGATCGAGCCGATCGCCTTGCCGTCGGCCGAGTAGTGCACCACGGCGACGCTGCCGCTCGCGGCCCGGCCGTTCTGCACGATCCACGCCCCGCCCGCGCCGTCGCTGACGATGCCCTGCGGCGAACTCACCTTCTCCGTGATGTCGGTGAGCGCCTTGCCGGTGTGGGTGTCGAAGCGCGCGACGCGCTGGTGCCCGGTGTCCGACACGAGCAGGCGGCCCGCGGTGTCGATCGCGACGCCTCGCGGGTTGTCGAGCTTGCCGGCGCCGTACTCGCGCGAGAAGCCGCCCCACCACGAGTACGAGACCACGCGGTTGTTGCCGGTGTCGGCCACGTAGACATTGCCCGCGTGGTCCACGGCCACGGCCTGCGGCGCCTTGAACCGGCCGGCGAGCACGCGCACGAGCCGCCCGTCGCGGGTGAAGGCCTGCACGCGGTCGTTGCCGGTGTCGGCGACCCAGATCTGGCCCCGCGCGTCGACGGTGAGCCCGGCCGGGCTGCTGAACTGCACCGGTCCGCGGCCGCTGCGGCCGAACGCGCCCTGGTACACGGGCGGCGGCGTCTGCGGTGTCGGGTGCACGACGAAACGCACGGGATCGGCGAGCCAGGCGTAGCCGTCGTCGGCGAGGTAGAAGGCGATGTAGTTCCCGGGGCCGAGCGAGCCGGTCGGGAACGAGACGGTGCCGCTCGCGAGCGGGGTGTACTCCCACAGCGTCGACGGGCCGACGTAGACCTGGTCGACGGGACCGCCGCCGGGATCGGAGTAGAGCCCAACCCAGTTCTTCGGGGTCACCGACAACTGGGCCGTGAGGTAGGTGAAGGTGATCAGCTCGCCCTGCTCCACGGAGGGCGTACTGCTGACCAGGGTGCCGGTAGCCACGCGCACAGCATCCACTGGCACGGTCGTACCAGGAAAGCCGGGGTGGCCGGAGTTCAGGAAGAGTTCGCTCAGGTGACGAGCCAGTAGCCCACCCCGCACGGTGTCGATGGTGTGCGTGCCGAACGGCGCGTCGATCTTGCGCCGAAGGTAGCCGACGTAGACCTCGACCACGTTCTCGTCGCCCTCGTAGTGCGCGTCCCACACGTGCCCGAGGATCTCGGTTTTCGACAACGCCGCGCCCTGGCGGCGCAGCAGGAACTCGCGCAGCCCCGCGGTCAGCTCGATCCGCCGCTCTCCCCTGTGGACGGTGCGCGCGGCCGGGTCGAGCCGCAGGTCGCCGGCGGCGAGCACGGCCGGGCGCGCGGGGGCACCACGCCGCAGCAACGCCCGCAGGCGCGCGACGAGAACGACGAACGAGAACGGCTTGGACAGGTAGTCGTCGGTGCCGAGGTCGAAGGCGTCGGCCTCGTCGTACTCGCCGTCCGTCGCGGTGAGCATGAGCACGGGCGTCCAGTTCTCCTGCGCCCGCAGGCGTTTGAGGACCTCGTAACCGGCGAGCTCGGGCAGCATGATGTCGACGAACACGGTGTCGTGGTCGCGTTCGGACGCCGCCCACAGGCCGTCGGGTCCGGTGTGGACGACGAAGCGTTCGAACACCCGGTCGCGGTCCTGCGCCGCCACGCCGGGCCGTCGTCGCTGACCTCGATCACGGCCGTGGCGTCGTCGGCCCCGCTGGCGACGCGGACGCGTTCCTTCGCGTGGCCGCAGGCGTTGTCGACGAGGTTGCGCACCGCCCGGCGCAGCTGCGCCTCGCGGCTGCGTTTCCTGTCCCCTGTTTGTCTTGTTTCAAGGCAACCAAAAATTGCTTTGTTAGTCGTCCTAACGATCGGAGGTTGAACCATTCAGGTTCACCTTGAACTGCCGTAATACGAAAGTAGGTCAAGATCTTCCGTCCATACATCGGAGGTGTTAGCGTCCAACCCCGCTTAGCGGAAACACGTGCCGGTGAGCGGGAATTCGCGCGAAGGGGCGACGACGTGACGGAACGAGGCCTGGACCAGAGCGGCACCCTCGAGCGGGGGCTCGCGGTGCTCGAACACGTGGGACAGCACCAGGAGATTTCCACCAACGCGATCGCGAGGCAACTGGGGCTCTCGCGCAGCGCGGCCTACCGGATCGTCGGCACGCTGAAACGCCTCGAATACCTCGAAGCCGACACCGTGACCGGCCGCGTGCGCCTCGGGACCCGCCTGGTCGAGCTGGGTGCCCGTGCGATGGCAGCCACGGACCTGCACCGCTGCGCGCCGCGCTACCTGTCGTCCCTGGCCGAACGCTCCGGCGAGACGACCTACCTCGCCGTGCCCGACAACGACGCGATGGTCTACGTCGCCACCGAGCGCAGCGCCAGCGCCGTCACGCTCGCCTGCCGCCTCGGCACGCGCCGCCCCCAGCACGCCACCTCGCTGGGCAAGGCGTGGCTCGCGGCCTTGCCGGAGTTCGACCGGGTCGAACGCGTGCGCCGCATGAAGCTCGACAGCATGACGTTGAAGACCATCATCGACCCCGGCCGGCTCCTCGACGAGCTCGCCCGCACCAGCCGCCGCGGCTGGGCGATCGACGACGTCGAGAACGAACCCGACGTCGGCTGCGTCGCCGCTGCCGTGCGTGACCACTCCGGCCGGCCGATCGCCGCGATCAGTGTGGCCGGTCCCGCGCCCCGCGTGCTGCGCCGGGTGGAGGAGCTCGGCGCGACCGTGGCCGGAACCGCCGCGGCGCTTTCGCTGCGGCTGGGCTACGTGCGCAGCCGCTGACGCATCCCCTGCGTCTGAAGCAACTCCCGCCGCCACCCACGATTCCGGCCCGGCACTCCGCCGGCGCCGGTACTGCGCCGATCGTTACCAATCCGACCACAGTCACGGCCGAATGGCTTCGCAGCAACGGTTACGTGCCGCGTGAGGGTCGGCCTACTTTTGGTCGGATCAGTAACAACCGAACCCTGTGCCCGCCCGGAACCGCCGCCGTCGGGAGGCTCAGGCGATCAGCGAAGGGGCTGACGCGTGACCTGGATCCAGGATTACCAACCGGCGGGCGGGCTGTGGGTGTCCGCGCTGCTCGCCGCGCTGCCGATCATCGTGCTGCTGGTGGCGCTGGGCGTGGTGAAGCTGTCGGCGCAGGTGTCGGCGGCGCTGGCGTTGCTGACGGCGCTCGGCGCGGCGTTGCTGCTCTACCGGATGCCGGTGGGGCTCGCGCTCGACTCGGCGGCGATGGGGGTGGTCTTCGGCGTGTGGTCGGTGGCGTGGATCGCGTTCCACGCCGTGTACTTCCACAACGTCACGGTGACCACGGGCCGCTTCGACAGCATCAAACGCGTACTCGCCGGGTTCAGCGAGGACCGGCGGCTGCAGGCGTTGCTGATCGCGTTCGGTTTCGGGGCGTTGCTGGAGGGTGTGGCCGGCGGTGGGTCGCCGATCGCGATCACGGCGGCGATGATGGCGGCGCTCGGCTTTCCGCCGGTGAAGGCCGTGGTGCTGGCGCTGCTCGCGAACACGGCGCCGGTGGCGTTCGGCGGGCTCGGCAACCCGCTGATCGTGCTCGGCCGGCTCACCGGACCGATCATGCACCTCAAGCCGGAGGAGGCGACGGCCGCGTTCTCGTCGATGGTCGGGCGGCAGGTGCCGTTCCTGGCCGTGATCATCCCGGCGTTCCTGATCGTGGTGCTGGCCGGCTGGAAGAAGATGCTCGAGGTCTGGCCCGCCGTCGTCACCGCCGGGCTCGCGTTCGCGCTCATGCAGTTCGCGGCGTCGAACTACATCAGCGCGAGCCTGGTCGACGTGCTCGCCGCTCTCGCCGCGATGGCCGCGCTGTACGTGCTCACGCGGTTCTGGCAGCCGAAAACCGTGTGGCGCTTCGAGGGTGAGGAACCCGTGAAGTCGGCGAGCCTCGGCGCCGCGAAGTCCGAACGCGGCGCGCTGTACGCCTGGATGCCGTACGTGATCCTGATCCTCGCGATCTTCCTGTCCCGCATCGGCACGATCTTCGCGCACCTGCCGGTGTGGTTGGACCTCACGAAGCTGCTGCACAAGGCCGACTGGGTGTTCGCGTGGCCGGGTCTGCACAACCACGTGATCCAGCACGCGCCCATCACGCCGAAGAACACGCCGTACGCGGCGACGTTCACCTTCGACTTCCTGTTCTCTCCCGGCACGGTCGCGCTCGTCGCCGCGGTGATCGCCGGGTTCGCCATGGGCGCACGGCCGAAGCAACTGCTGCGAACGTACCGCTCCACTGTGCACCAAATGCGCTGGGCGCTCGCGACGATCTTCATGATCCTCGCCATCGCGTTCGTGATGAACTACTCCGGTGCCACGCAGACGCTGGGCCTCGCGCTGGCCACGACGGGTGTGCTGTTCCCGATTTTCTCCGCGTACATCGGGTGGCTCGGCGTGTTCCTGACCGGCTCCGACGCGTCGACCAACAGCCTTTTCGGTCCCATGCAGGTGATCTCCGCCCAGCAGCTGCACCTCAACCCCGTGCTGGCCGGCGCCACGAACACCTCCGGCGGCGTGATGGGAAAGATGATCTCGCCGCAGAACCTGTCGATCGGCGCGACGGCCATCGGGCAGAGCGGCAAGGAAGGATCACTGCTGCGCCAGACGTTCCTGTGGTCGCTCGCCCTCACCGCCATGGTCGGCGTGATCTCCCTGCTTCAGGCGACGGTGCTCGGTTTCATGATCCCCTAACGGGAATTGCTTTCTTCGGGGCAGCCAGTCACCGTCCACAGTGGGCTTTGACTGGGCTGTCCGGATGAAAACCGGACACACGCGGCGCCGCGCGACCTAACGTGGTGCACATGCCACTGACGCTGATCAAAGGCACGTTCCAGCTCCTCGGTGCCGCACCGGACGGCGACTCCGTGCGGTTCTACCCCGACGACCCGGCCGCGACGAAAAACGCGGGCCTGCGCGTGCGCCTCAACTCCCGCGGCGGCATGCAGCTGCGCCTCGACGCCATCGACGCGCTCGAAACCCACTACCGCCCGCGCGGCGGTGACCTGCTGCACCAGCCCGCGTCCTTGGGCACCGGGGCCGCCGACCGGCTCGTTTCGCTGCTGGGTTTCTCCTCGGTCACGCGCGACGCCGGCGGCACCGTCACGGCCGCGAAGCCCGAGAAAGTCTCCGGGCACATCCTCACCCGCTTCGCCGACAAGTACGGCCGGGCGGTCGCGTTCGCCTTCCCGGGCCAGCGCCCCGGCCGTTCGGTGGACGGCAGCGAGGTGTTCCTCGACGTGAAGACGTTGAAGAACAGCGTCAACTACCAGCTCGTTTCCGAAGGGCTGACGTATCCGACGTTCTATTCACTGCTGTACGTGGACCTGCGCCAGGAGCTCGCGTCCGCCGCCGAGGCCGCACGCGCCTCCGGCAGCGGCGTGTGGGCCTCGGACGTCACCACGGCGGGCTTCCGGCTCAAGTCCCGAAGACAGCTGCAGGACGAGCTCGTGCTGCTCCCCAAGCTCTTCCGGCGCCTCGCGGACTACCTCGCCCTCGACGAGACGGGCGGTGTGTCGCTCGCCGGCTTCGCCTCCTTCCTCGACACGCGCGACGACCGGCTGTTCACCGTCCCGGATGGACAGTCGACGGAGCTCGCCACACTGGTCGAGGTCAAGCGGCAGACGGTGAAGCTCCTGGTGCCGCCGGAGCGGATCGTGTTCGTGGAAGCGTAGATCGGTGGGTTCGACCAGTTGACCTCGTCGTTCGCCAGGTCACGCGCCGGCGATCAGCCGATGGGCATGTGCACGGCGATCTCGGCCAGCGCCTGAAGAGTGGCGTGATCGACCTTGCCGGCGGCGCGGTCGGCTTCCGCGACATAGAGGCCGGCAGGCTTGGTCACCACGCGGTCCTGGTAATTGAGACCGGTGAAGTGAAGCCCGGTCAACCCGAGGGTGGCAGCGATTTCCAGGGGCCGGATGTCGCCACTGCCCTGGACCGTCTCCACCCGCCGCAGTCCTTCGGCCTGAGACTTTGTCTTGAACCCGACACGGACCACCGAGACGATCGCTGCGTTGCCGTGCCCGTCGCCGACGGTCAGCAGCATTCGATCGAGCGCGGTGCACGGAGTTCGGATGAGGTAGTCGCGAACGCGGTCCGAAGCCGCGGCAACGCAATCGGCCTCACGTTCCAGCTTCTTGCCGACCTTCCGCTTGAGCTCCTTCATTTTCACCCGAGACCACGCCTTTTTCGCGTTGCCCGCCTCCGCGTCCTGTTGCCCGGCCTTGCTCCGGGCCTTCATCGACCGTCCTGGCAAGGAGTCGACGACATCACCCGCGGAGTTCCCCGAGAGAGCTTCACTCACCGAGCTGATCGCCGCTTCCCCTGAAGCGCCACCCAGGGCACCGAGTCCAGCCCCGCCGGCGACCAGCGCGGCCGCGCCGAGCGCAACCAGCGCGCCGGCACTGCCCTTTCCCTTGCCGATCTTGATGCGGCGCCCGTCCGGCAGTGTCCGCCAGCCCTCGTCCTTGGCCATCTGCTCGAGGCCCCTCCCAGTCGGGTGTGCTCGCACACCAGGCCGCGATGTGCGAGGCGTAGCGGACGTTCAACGCCTCACCCGACTAACGGGTTGCCTCCCGACAGATAACCACTCGATCGAGTGACGACGGTCGACCTATCATCACTGCCTGGAGCTGAGCCGACGAAGTGCCTCGGAACGACCCACCCATCACGAATCCGTTGCCGGCGACTCCGCTCGCGCCCCAGACCGCAGCCGAGGCCACGGCAAAGCCGTCAGCACCCCGCCGCGCGGTCCAGCAACAACGTGCGCTCCCGCGCGTTGCCCGTCATGTCCGCCGCCCGTTCGAACTCCGCCTTGGCTTCGGCGCGGCGGCCCAGTTTCAGCAGGAAATCCCCCCGCACGCTGGGCAGCAGGTGGTAGTTGGCGAGCGCCGGCTCGTCCCGCAGCTTGTCCACCAGGGCCAGCCCGGCCTCCGGCCCCTCCGCCATCGACACCGCCACCGCGCGGTTCAGCTCGATGACCGGTGAGGGCGTCAGCTGCGCCAGACCCGCGTACAGCGCTGCGATCCGTGCCCAGTCCGTCTCGTCCGCCGTCCGGGCGCGGGCGTGGCAGGCGGCGATGGCGGCCTGGGCCGAGTAAGGGCCGTACGCACCATCCGCCAGCGATTCCGCCTGGGCCAGCGCTGCGAGGCCCCGGCGGATCAGCAGCTGGTCCCAGCGGCCGCGGTCCTGCTCCATCAGCAGTACCGGTTCCCCGGTGGGCCCCGTGCGCGCGGCCGAGCGGGAAGCCTGGATCTCCAGCAACGCGGCCAGCCCGTGCACTTCGGGCTCCTGCGGCATCAGCCCGCTCAGCACCCGCGCGAGCCGCAGCGCGTCATCGCACAGGGCGGGGCGCAGCCAGTCGTCTCCGCGGGTGGCGGAGTAGCCCTCGTTGAAAATCAGGTAGATGACTTCCAGCACCGAGGACAGCCGGGCCATGCGTTCTTCGCCGACGGGGACCTCGAACGGAACGTGCGCGTCCGCCAGTGATTTCTTGGCCCGCACGATGCGTTGCGCCACCGTGGATTCCTTGACCAGGAACGCGCGGGCGATCTCGTCGGTCGTGAGCCCGCCCAGCATCCGCAGGGTCAACGCCACGCGGGCCTGCGTGGGCAGCACCGGGTGGCAGGCCGTGAACACCAGCCGCAGGATGTCGTCGGAGATGTGTTCTTCGTCGAGGGCCTCGTCGAAATCCGGGAAGACGCCTTCGCCGAGCTGTTGTTCGCGGCCGAGCTCGTCGAGCTTGCGGGCGAAGGTCTCGTTGCGGCGGAACTGGTCGATGGCGCGGCGCTTGGCCGTGGTCATCAGCCACGCGCCCGGGTTGCGGGGCACGCCGGTCTCCGGCCACTGCTCCAGCGCGGCCACCAGCGCGTCCTGCGCGAGCTCTTCGGCCAGGCCGACGTCGCGCACCATCCGCGCGAGGCCCGCGATCACCCGCGCCGACTCGATCCGCCAGACCGCCTCCACGGCACCGTGCGTCTCCACGGAGCCCATCAGACAGGCTGGCCCGCCCGAGGGCAAGCTCGGGCGGGCCGGCGGGGTCAGATGAGCGGGCGGATCTCGACGCTCCCGGCCCCCAGGTCGGGGTTGGGCGCCCGCGAAAGCAGCTCGACGATCTCCCGCAACGACTCCCCCTGCAGGATCCACACCCCGGCCACCAGCTCCTTCGTCTCCGCGAAGGGCCCGTCGACCACCTGCGGCTCCGGCTCGCCTTCGAAGTACACGAGCCGCGCGCCGGCGGAGCTGGGCAGGAGGCCCTCGGCCGCCAGGAGGTGGCCCGAAGCCGCGAGCTCTTCGTTGAACTTCGTCATCTGGTCGATGAGCTCGCGGCTGGGCATGATCCCGGCCTCCGAGTCGGCGGTGGCCTTGACCATCACGAGGAAGCGCATCAGGCGTTCTTCGCCGCTTCTTCGCGCAGTCGCTCCTCGGCCTCACGCAGCTCCGGCGTGAGGTTGTCGCCGAAGTCCTCGGCCTCGGCGATGCGCCGGATCTCGATCTCGTGGTGCGCGCCATCGGTGTTGGGCACGCGCTTCACCCACTCGATGACCTCTTCCTTCGACTTCACCTGCAGGATCCAGAACCCGGCCACGAGCTCCTTGGTCTCGGCGAACGGACCGTCGATCACGGTCGGCTCGGCGTGGCCCGCGAAGCGCACCCGCGCGCCGTCGGCGCTCGACGTGAGGCCTTCCCCGGCCAGCATCACGCCGGCCTTCACGAGCTCCTCGTTGAACTTCCCCATCTCGGCGAGCATCTCCGTGGTGGGCAGCTGGCCGGCCTCGGACTCTTCGCTGGACTTCATGATCACCATGAACCGCATCGGGAGATCCCTTCTCTGTGGTCTAACCGTCACCCCTGCGTCGAACGGGCGGCCGCTGGATCGACAAGGCGCCCGAACTTTTTTCCCGGCGCCGAAACTAGCAGGTCAGGCTGCCGTCCGGGGACGAATCGGGCATGGGAGAATTCATCGTCGTGGCGCACCTCCCCGACGACCTGCGAACAGCTCTCGACGACGAGCTCGGTCGCTTCCCCGAATCCCGGCTCGCCCAGGCGGTCGACAAGCTCAGCTCGCGCTACCGCTCCGGCGACGCCGCGACGTCGCCCATCCTCACCTCGGAGCTCGAAGTCGCCGCGTACGCGGGTTACCGCATGCCCGCCACGTACGCGGCCGTCAGTGCCGTGCTCGGCGAAGTAGCCGCGGCCGCTCCGGAGTTCGCGCCGCGCACGCAGCTCGATGTCGGCGGTGGCACCGGTGCGGCGATCTGGGCCGCGGCACGCGAGTGGCCGACGCTGGAGAAGTGCACCGTCGTCGAGCAGGTCGCCGGTGCGTTGACGCTGGGGCGCAAGCTCGCGGCGAGTGCCCAGGACGCGGCCGTGCGCGGTGCGACGTGGCAGCGCGGGCTGATCGACCCGTCGGCTCCCCTGCCCGCCACCGACCTGGTCACGCTGTCGTACGTGCTCGGTGAGCTGCCGGAACGCACGCGTGACGACGTCGTGCGCTGGCTCGCCACCGCCGGCGGCGCGGTCGCGCTGATCGAACCCGGCACACCCGCCGGCTTCGCCCGCATCCGCGCGGCCCGCGACGTGCTGCGCGGCCTCGGCCACACCGTTCTCGCGCCGTGCCCGCACGACGGCGACTGCCCCATCACCCCGGGCCAGGACTGGTGCCACTTCGCCGCGCGCCTGCCGCGTTCGGGTGTGCACCGGCGCATCAAGGCGGGCACCCTCGGGTTCGAGGACGAAAAGTTCTCCTACGTCGTCACGGCACCCGGAGACAACACCGCCGACCGCCCCAACGCGCGGATCCTGCGCCACCCGCGCAAGCACAAGGGCTTCGTGCAGCTCGACCTGTGTACGGTGGATGGCCTCGCTTCGGGCGTCACCGTGTCCAAACGCCACGGCCCCCGCTACCGCGCCGCGCGCGACGCGGAATGGGGCGATGCCTGGACAACCTCGAAGGAGTAGTCCGATGGGACGGGTCGTCGCGGAGATCAGCATGTCGCTCGACGGCGTGGTCGCCGGTCCGGGCACGAACACCGAGCACCGCCTCGGGCGCGACGGCGAGCTGCTGCACACCTGGATGGCCCACGGCGACGAAACCGACCACGACGTGATGGCCGGCTTCTTCGGCAACACCGGCGCGTTCATCCTCGGGCGCACCACGTTCGACATGGGCCTCGACGTGTGGGGCCCCGACGGCGCCTTCGAGCGGCCCTCGTTCGTGCTCACCCACCGCGGCGCCGAACCGCTGGTGCGCGGCAAAACCACGTTCACCTTCGTCACCGACGGCCCCGAAAGTGCGCTGGCCCAGGCAAAAGCGGCCGCGGGCGAGCGCGATGTGGTGGTGATGAGCGGCTCGGCCATCACGCAGCTGCTGCGCCTCGGCCTGGTCGACGAGCTGCGCCTGCACGTCGTGCCGCTGCTGTTCGGCGCGGGCGTGCGGTTGTTCGACGACCTCGCCGACCAGCGCGTGATGCTGGAACGCACCGCCGCGGTCACCACGCCGACGATGACGCACCTGACCTACCGGATCACTTCCTGACCGACCGGTGTCCGGTCCACCGCAGCGGTTCCGACCCTTCCGTGAACCAGACGGAAGGACTCCCATGGATTTCGAAAACCGCGTCGCCGAGCTCGTGCGGCAGACGGAACTGCTGCGCGCCACCGCGGCGGGCGCCGATCCCGCGACGCGCATCACCTCGTGCCCCGATTGGAACCTCGGGCAGCTGCTGAACCACGTCGGTGCGGGCCATCGCTACGCGGCGGGCATCGTGCGCGGCCGCGCCACCGAGGCGCCGGACGACACGTACCTGCGCAACCCCGGCCGCGAAACCCGGCCGGACAGCTGGCTCACCGACGGCGCGGAAGCCCTCGCCGCGGCCCTTCGCGAAGCCGGGCCGGACACCGAAGTCTGGACGCCCGTTCCCGCCGGAAAACCACGCGCGGCCTTCTACGCCCGGCGGTTTCTGCACGAGACGGCCGTGCACCGCGCCGATGTCATGCTCGCCGTCGGGCGGGAGTTCGAGCTCGCCGCCGACGTCGCCCACGACACGCTCGACGAGTGGCTCGAACTCGGCTCCCTGCCGGTGATGTTCGAGTACTTCCCCGAACGCCGTGCGCTGCAAGGCCCGGGCCACACGATCCACCTCGCGCCGACGGACCACACCGCGTCATGGACGGTCGACCTCACCGGCGACCTGCCCGCCTGGCACCACGGCCCGGGCGCCGACCCGGCCGTGACCGCCGAGGCTCCGCTGACCCGGCTGCTGCTGATCGTCTACGGCCGCGAGCCCGCGACCAGCGCGAAGCTCACCGGCGACACGGCGTTGCTCGACCGGTGGCTCTCCCTGGTGAGCTTCGGCTGACGGGCCACCTCAGCCTCGCGGCCGAGGCACTTCGCCCCCGCGCAGGAGGCGGCGCGCGGCCCGGCGCGAGACGATCAGTGCCATGAGCACCCAGCGCGTGGGCCCGCGCATCGCCCTGGTCGCCGAGATCGCAGCGCTCGGCGTGCTCGTGGTCGTCGACGCCGTGGTGTTCGCCCGGTCGGGACCCGCGCAGGGCACCCTCGCGTTGATCGCCGTGGACTTCGCGCCCGGGCTGGGACCGGTGGTGGCGGTGCTCGCCGTGCTGCGCCGCCGGTTCCCGGACCACGTCGCACTCGTGGCGGCGTCCGTGTCGTGCCTGTCGTTGCTGGGCACGGGCGTCACAGCGGGGGTCGCGGCGCTCGGCCAGCGCCTGCCCGTGCAGCCGAGCGGGGCCGAGGCGCTGACGATCGCGCTGGTCGTCGGCGCGTGCTGCCACCGGCTGCAGCGCACGCCCGCAGCCGTCTGGTCCGTGCTCGGCGGGATCGCGGCCGTGGCCGCGCCGGTGTTCCGCTACGGCATCGGCTCGCCGGCGGCGCTGTTCTCGGCCGCCGCGGCCGTGGCGTGGGGCGCGGCGCTCGCGGTCGGCCTGCTGCTGCGCGACGCCGACGCCCGGGCCCGCGCCGAAGCCGTCGAGGTGCGCGCGGCGGAGCGGCTGAACCTCGCGCGCGAGCTGCACGACCTGGTCGCGCACCAGATCACCGGCATCGTCGTGCGGGTGCAGGCCGCGCACCGGGTGACCGAGCGTCAGGGCGGTGACACCAGCGCGTTCACCGAGATCGAGCAGGCCGGGGCGGAGGCGCTGGCGTCGATGCGCCGGCTCGTCGGCACGCTGCGCACCGACGGCGAGAACTTGTTCAGTCCACCGTCCGGGCTCGCCTCGGCGGTGGACCGCGCGGTGCCCGACGACGGCACCGTGGCCCTCGACGTGCCCGACGACCTCGGCGGCCTCACCGCGACGCCCGAGGTCGTGACGACCGTGCACCGGCTGATCACCGAGGCCCTGACCAACGTGCGCCGGCACGCGCCGCGCGCCACCGACGTACGGGTGAGTGTGCGCCGCGACCAGCGTGACCTCGTGGTGGAGGTCGGCAACGACGGCGCGGCCAAACCCACGCGGCCCGGCGGCTACGGGCTGATCGGCATGACCGAACGCGTCACCGCCGTCGGCGGTACCGTTTCCGCGGGCCCGGCGGCCGGGCACCGCTGGCTGGTGGCCGCGCGGCTGCCTCTCGAACCAGCCTGACGCACCTGACCAGGAGGATCCCGTGCCGGTGACCGTGTTGATCGCCGACGACCAGGCGATGGTCCGCACCGGGTTCCGGCTGATCCTCGAGGGCGAGCCCGACCTGGAAGTGGTCGGCGAGGCCGCCGACGGTCAGGACGCCGTGCGCCTGGCGCGGCAGTTGCGTCCCGACGTCACGCTGATGGACATCCGCATGCCCGGCATCGACGGCCTGCAGGCCACGAAACTCCTGGCCGGACCAGACGTCGCGGATCCGCTGCACGTCGTGATGGTGACGACGTTCGGGCTCGACGAGAACGTGCACGCGGCCCTGCGCGCCGGTGCGTGCGGGTTCCTGCTCAAAGACGCGGGCGCGACGCTGCTCATCGAGGCCGTGCACGCGGCCGCGCACGGCGAAGCACTGGTGTCGCCGGCCATCACCACGCGGCTGCTGGCGCACTTCGTCGGCAGCGCGAGCAAGCAACGGTCCGAACCGGACAGTCCGCTCACCAACCGCGAGCTCGACGTGGTGAAGGCCGTGGCGGGTGGCCAGACCAACGCCGAGATCTGCGAGTCACTCGTCCTTTCGCTCTCCACCGTGAAGACTCACCTCGCGGCCGCCCAGCGCAAGCTCCGGGCTCGCAACCGCACCGAGATCGCCATCTGGGCGTGGGAGACCGGCGTCGTCCGCTGACACGACCACGGTCCCGGCGACCAAGTCGCCGAGCCGTTGCCGGCGCGCGTTCACCAGCATGATCACCACGCCCGCGAGACCCCAGCAGAACCCGTCGACGACCATCAGCAGGGCGCGGATCACGTAGGCGCGCAACGGCGGCCGGCCACCGTCGAGCGTCACCACGCGGATGCGCAGCCAGCGCATCGCCGGCGTCTGCCCGTGGTGGCGGTGCGGCCACCAGATCTCCAGGTACAGCGACAAGATCGCCCAGACCGCGAACGTCGTGTAGGCCACGACCTTCAGGAACGTGAGCAGCGAGCCGGGCGGGGGCACGTACAGCACGACGAGCACCGCGACCACCGCCACGGGCACCGTGGCGAGCAGCATGTCGAGCACGCGCTGCACGACCCGCCGGCCCACCACGCCGAGGCCGGGCGCGGGAACGGTCATGATCCCAGTTTCCCCGCTACGGCTGCGCGGCGCGCGTTGGGCGGGGACCTCGTTCGCACGGCCGATGCCGGGACCGAAGTTCGTCCGCGAGGCTGATCGCGCGCGCTCGCGTGCGCCCGAGACTCGACAAGCGGACGACGAAAGGACTTCCCGGTGCGAACTCCCAGAGCAGTGCTGGTCATCGCGGTCAGCACCGTCATCACCGCCGCCGCGGCGGTACCGGCTGCGAACGCGGCCGAAGACCCGTACACGAGCCAGAAGATCACGTGGGGCGAGTGCGCGTTCAAACCGGCCGCCGGGGCGAAACCCGCCCAATGCGCCGAAATCACCGTGCCGCGCGACTGGGCGAACCCGGGCGCGGGTGTCGACCTCAAGGTGTCGATCAGCCGGGTCGCGGCCACCGGTGACCGCCACGGCGCGATCCTCGTGAACCCGGGCGGCCCCGGTGGGCAGGGCACTTCGCTGGCCGGGACACTCGCCGGGCTCGAACCGACCGTGAACGCCCAGGACGACTTCATCGGCATGGACCCGCGGGGCACCGGGCAGGAAGGCAGCACCGACAAGGGGCTGGTGTGCCAGGTCCCCACCGGCCGGTTGCCCGACACCGCCCTCGACGCCCGCGACCGCTCCGCCGCCAGCATCGCGGCGCACCAGGCCACGCCCCGGGCGATTGCCGAGGCCTGCCAGAGCGACGCGCTCACGCCGTACATCACCACGTGGCAGACCACGCACGACATGGACCTCATCCGCACGCTGCTGGGTGATCAGCAGCTCGACTACCTGGGCTACTCGTACGGCACCTGGCTCGGCGCGAAGTACGCGTCGATGTTCCCCGAGCACGCGGGCAAGATCGTGCTCGACTCCAGCGTGAACTTCGAAGGTCGTCTGCAGGCCGACTTCGAGGCGTTCCCGGAGATCGACCAGCGCCAGTTCGACGACGTCTACGTGCCGTGGCTCTCGCGCCAGTTCCCCGACCAGCTCGGCAAAACACGGGAAGCCGTGCAGCAGAAGTACGAGCAGGTGCGCGCGTACTACGCGAAGAACGGCATGTCACCGGACAACTTCGACCACATCTTCGTCGGCAACGGCAGCAAGCTGCAGTGGCTGCTGGGTGCGCTGGTCTTCACGCAGGGCGCGGCCGCGTTGGACGGCACCGCGGCCACTGCGCCGAAGAACCTGGCGGCCGACCTCGACGCCGAGTCGCGCACCGCGTTCGGCGTGCCCGCCGCGGAGCTGACGGTGGCGAAGGTCGTCGCGGCGACGCCCGACTACACCCCGGTGGGCGGCACCCGCTACGCCGTGGCCTGCGGTGACCAGCCCACGCGGTCGGCGGCCTGGTACCAGCGCCTCAGCGACCGGCAGGGGCCCGTCGATCCGCTCTACGGCTGGGCCTACGGCCTCAGCGAGGCGTGTGGCTTCTGGTCTGAAGCACCGCAGCACGAGCTGCCGGACCTGCCGGCGTCGGTCGCGAGCCACGTGCTCGTGGTGCAGGGCGAGTTCGATCCGCAGACGGGCTACGAACAGGGCCGGGCGGGGGCGCGCGCGGCCGGCGTTCCGCTGATCTCGGTGGACGACGCGCCGTTCCACGGCGAGTACGCGATCAACGGCAACCCGTGCGTCGACGGGCTCGTGAACACCTTCCTCACCAAGAACTCGCGGCCCGCCTCGACCACGTGCCCCGGCGTGCCGCTGCCCGGCGAGGACCAAGTGCACCCCGTGGCCGGGCCCGTCGACCACCACACCGCCGGTGTCGCGACCGAGGTGCACGACGCGCTTTCGCACTTGCGCCGCACAGTGCAGGACCTGATCCGCGACCTCAACTCGGGGAGGTAGAGATGGGACTGCGCTGGCTTCCCCGCACGCGCGGTGCGGCGTGGGCGTACGCGGCGATCGGTGTGCTGATGCTGGGTCTGCTGATCGCGGAACTGGCCAGCGGGTTCGCCGGGGATTCCCTGGTGCAGTACGGCATCCTGGTGTTCATCTTCCTCGGTTTCACCTCGACCGGGGTCGCCAAGTTGATGTTGACCAGGGATTAGCCCCAGCTGATGGGCAGGCTCTTGAGGCCGTTCTGGAAGTTCGACCGCAGCCGCCGCGGTTCGCCCGCCAGGCGGACCTCGCCGAGCTGGTCCAGGACGGCCTCGAAGAGCGCCCGCATCTGCACGCGCGCCAGGTGCGAGCCGAGGCAGAAGTGCGGACCGTGGCCGAACGTGAGGTGCTCGCTCGGCGCGCGCGTGACGTCGAACGCGTCGGGATCGGCGAACACGGACTCGTCGCGGTTGGCCGAGGAGAACCAGACCACGACCTTGTCGCCGGCCTTGATGTCCACATCGGACAGCCGGGTGTCCTCGGTGGCGGTGCGGCGGAAGTGCATCACCGGCGTCCACCAGCGCAGCATCTCCTCGACGGCGCCGGGCAGCAGCGAGCGGTCGTCCAGCACCCGGCGGTACTGCTCGGGGTGGCGCAGCAGGGCGAGCAGGCCACCGGGCAGGCCGTTGCGCAGGGTTTCGTTGCCCGCCACGGAAAACAGCCAGAACAGGTTCTCGAACTCGGCGATCGAGACGCGGCCGCCCTCGTCGTCGACGTGGTGCATGAGGTTGCTCATCACGTCGTCGCCGGGGTGGCTGCGCTTGTACTCGCCGAGGGCGTTGGCGTACGCGTAGAGGTCCGGCATGCCGGCGCGGGTGCGGGGGTCGGGCATCGCGCCGTCGGGGCCGGGTTCGGGACTGACTTCCAGCGCGGCGCGGGCGAGGTCCGTGACGTCTTCAGGGTTGACGGTGGCGCTCACCGCGTATTCGGCGTCCTGGTAACCGATCACGCGGTTGCTCCAGTCGAACATCAGCCGCCGGTCCTGCTCGGGCACGCCGAACACCTCGGCCAGCGTGAGCAGCGGCAGGTCGGCGGCCACGTCCTTGGCGAAATCGCACTCGCCGCGCGCGGCGACGGCCGCGACCAGGTCGTGGGCCCAGCCCTCGATGCGCTCGGTGAGCCGGCCGACCGCGCGCGGCGTGAACGCCTTGGTGAGCAGCCCGCGCAGCCGGCCGTGCTCGGGCGGGTCCATGTTCAGCATCATGCGCCGCACGTACGCGAGGTCGGCGGCGTCGCGGATCTGCGTGCCGCCGAGCTGCGACGAGAACACCGCCGGGTTGCGCAGCACTTCACGCACGTCGGAGTGGCGCAGCACGGCCCAGAAGTCGTCCACGCGCGTCACCGGCGTCTCGCGGCGCAGGCTCGCGAGCAGCTCGTGGGGCACACCTTCGACGTAGGTGTCCGGGTCGGCGATCAAAGCACTCGACACGGTCACGACCCTAGCCGCCGGGCCAGGGCGTGGGGGAGGATTCGGCGGATGGAAACACTGCTGCTCCACGGCCTGGGTGCGACCGGTGCCGTGTGGAACGGTCTGGCCGAGCTGCTCGACCGGGAGCCGCTCGCGCCCGACCTGCCCGGACACGGCGGTGCGGCGCCGCTGCCCACGTACTCGTTCCCGGCGATGGCGGCCGCGCTCGACCTGCCCTGCGACGGGCCGGTGGTCGTCGTGGGGCATTCGCTCGGTGGCGTGCTGGCGCTGGAGCTGGCGAGCGGGCGCTACGGCGTGGACGTGGTGGGGGTCCTGGCGGTGGGTGTGAAGGTGGTGTGGACCGACGAGGACCTCTCGCGCGCCGCCGCGATGGCCGCGCGGCCGCCGAGGGTGTTCGCCACGCAGGCAGACGCCGAGGTCGCCTCCCTGAAGGTGGCAGGGCTCACCGGGCTGGCGCCGGCCGACCCTCGCGGCGTCGTGGAAACGGCGGAGGGCTGGCGGCTCGCGCTCGACCCGGCGGCGTTCGGTGTGGGCGCGCCGGACATGTCGCGCCTGCTGGCCGAGGCGACGTGCCCGGTGGTCCTTGCCGCGGGCGCCGACGACCCGATGTCGCGGCCGGAGCAGCTGCGCGCGCTGACGCCGGACGCCGCGACGCTGGCGGGCCTCGGGCACAACGCGCACGTGGAGGACCCGGCGGCGCTGCTGCCGTTGTTGACGCAGCTCACCCCGCGTGCGGGGTGAGCGGTCCTTAGGATGGCGGGGTGATCACCGACCCCGCGCACCCCGGCATCGACCAGCTGCTCAAGCTGGAACCGCTCGAGCGCAACCTCTTCCGCGGCACCAGCCACGAGGGTTCACCGCAGCGGGCGTTCGGCGGGCAGGTGGCCGCGCAGGCGCTCACGGCGGCGGGCGCGACCGTGCCGGAGAACCGGCTGGTGCACTCGCTGCACGGCTACTTCATCCGCGGCGGCCGCACGGACCTGCCGATCGTCTACGAGGTCGAGCGCACGCGCGACGGCGGCTCGTTCACCACCCGGCGCGTGGCGGCGATCCAGAACGGCGAGACGATCTTCAGCCTCTCGGCGTCGTTCCAGAAACCGGCCGACAGCAGCGAACACCAGGCCCGCATGCCCGACGTGCCGGCGCCGGACGACGTCGAGGTCCGCGACGAAGACGAGCTGCCGATCATGCTTTCCGTGATCGAAGCCCGGTTCATCAGCGACCCGGCGGCGGGCCTGCCGGACGTCGGCGGCGGGCCGCGCCAGCGCATCTGGGTGCGTGCGAAGGGCCGTTTGCCGGACAACCCGCTGGCGCACGTCTGCGCGCTCACCTACATCTCCGACATCCGGCTGGCGGGCACCGCGGCCCTGCCGCACCGCGACGAGCCGGGCCGGGCGTCGCTGACCTCGCTCGACCACGCGGTGTGGTTCCACCGCCCGTTCCGCGCCGACGAGTGGCTGCTGTTCGACATGGAAAGCCGCAGCCTCACCGGCGAACGCGGCCTCACCCACGGCGAGTTCTACACCACCGACGGGCGCCTGGTGGCGTCGGTCACGCAGGAAGTCCTGCTGCGGCGGCGGTGAGCTCACCGTCCTTCGTGGACACTCCATTGAGGACCTTGGTGAGCTGCAGCGTCTCGAGCACCGCGAGCACCGTGTTGACCACCGCGAGCACCAGGTAGATGCCCGCCTGCAACGACAGCGTGAACGGGTGCAGCCCCGACGCCCCGGACAGCAACACGATGTGACACACCGCCACCACGATCAGCGACGCGGCGGACAGCACCCCGAGCGCGAACAGCAGCCCGCGCAACACCCGCGTGCGGCGCCAGCGCAGCCGGCCGGTCTTCACGAGGTCGGGGGTGCTCACCATGATGAGGCCGCAGCCGTAGCCGCAGAAGCCCCCGAGCACCCCACCCCCGGCGACCAGCGCGGTGGTGGTGTGGAACGACACGGGCACGCGATAGGCGGCCAGGATCGCGGCAACGCAGACCAACAGGCCGAGCGGCAGGTGCGGCCACCCGAACCAGGGCAGCCTCCGCTCCATGCGGACGATCGTCGGCAGGTCGACATCACGGTACGACCCGGAGTCAAGCAGGGGCATATCGCCATTCCTGTTCTTCCGGTGATTCGGCGCAGCCTAGGCCAGCACCCGCCGCGTCGCAAAAACGCGGGCTCTTGGTGCGGCGATTTTTTGTGGCTCTTGTGTTTGATCCGTGGGTGTGTGGCGTGGCGTGGGAGGGGCGCACGCCGTGCTCGGCCTAGGTTTCTGGCTTGTCGAAGGTCAGAAACGAGGTGCTGGGAGAACGGCGTGCGCAAGGCCAGCGTATGGCAGGGGCTGCTTGGTCTGGAACAGGCGGTGGTCGAGGATGTGGAGTTCGATGCGGGGCGTGGGGTGGTTGTGGTGCATGTTCGCCCGAAGGCGCGGGCCAGGCACCGGTGTGGCCGGTGCGCGCGCAGGTGCCCGCGCTATGACCGGGGCGAAGGGCGGCGACGGTGGCGGGCGTTGGATCTGGGCACGGTTCAGGCTTGTGTGGAGGCCGAGGTGCCGCGGGTGTGGTGCCGCCGTCATGGGGTGGT